>NZ_CP081844.1:2514090-2827174 GCF_019803445.1 Caenibius sp. WL | reverse complement strand
AGCGCGATGCGATAATCCCCCAGATAAAGGTCTTCCGTTCCGACGATGCTGTTGATGCGGTTGAGGATGCGTCGCAGATTGTGATTGAGGTCCGGTCGGTTGTCGCCCGGATGGGGAACGCCGGCCGGGCGCTGCAGCATCAGGTATCGGCTCATGAAAGCTGCGTAAGTGTGGCGGCCTTCTGCATCGACCAGGTCGAGCAGAGGTTCACACAGGATGCGGAAGAGCAGTGGCAGGTCGAGCTCCCGCCCTTCGCGCTCCGCCTTGTCGAGGGCAGCGCCGCGTACCTCCTCCATCTGCCACACGCGCCAGGCGAAGATCGCCTGCACCAAGGTCTCGCGGTTGCCGAAATGGTATTGCACGGCATTGGTGTTGCGATTGCCTGCAGCCTGCGCAATCTCGCGAAAGGACACGCTCTCGATTGATCGTGCGGCGTAAAGAGATTCGGCAGCGGCGATGATGCGGATCTTCGCGTCGTCGGCAAACTGGGAGGGGGACTGTGTCACCTCCCGTTTCCTACACGAACT
Source organism: Caenibius sp. WL (assembly GCF_019803445.1). NCBI lineage: Bacteria > Pseudomonadati > Pseudomonadota > Alphaproteobacteria > Sphingomonadales > Erythrobacteraceae > Caenibius > Caenibius sp. WL. The sequence goes on along the minus strand of NZ_CP081844.1, from coordinate 2,826,647 downwards.
CCGCGCAAATTCCAGTTGGCGCAGCATGGGTACTCCCTTGCAGTGCATTTACGCGATCAGGATGTCCGGCGCGGCCTGATAATTAAAACAGGTGCGTTTGAGAGAATAACGCATATGTTTTAATTATCAGGCCGCGCAACGGGGCGGTCCACAAGAAAAACATGGGAGAAAATGCCGATGACTCGTGAGTACCGGGCCATGCCCTCTCGCCGTAGCGCTGTATTGCGAGCGACTCTGTTATGCGCTTCCATGGGGGGTGCGCTGGGGCAGGCGCCCGTAGCGCTTGCGCAGGAGGGCGCGCAGGAAGGGGGCATCAACGACATCATAGTCACTGCCCGCAAGCGGCAGGAAACGACACAGAATGTACCTGTGTCTGTCGTTGCCCTTAGCGCCGAGCGGATACAGCAGTACGATCTTTCGAATCTGGAGCGCGTGGCCGCGACCACTCCGTCATTCTCGATTGGCCGCACGCCGTCGGGTTCGGGTGCAACGCTGGTGCTTCGCGGCATCGGCTCGAACACCACCTCCATCGGGCTGGAGCAATCCGTTGCGGTTATCGTGGATGGCGCCTACTACGGGCAAGGGCGCACGATCAACGAAGGCTTCTTTGACCTTGGCCGCCTGGAAATTCTCAAAGGCCCGCAGGCGCTGTTCTTTGGCAAGAACGCGACAGCGGGCGTCGTCTCGATCACCACTGCCGACCCCGGCGACAAGCTGGAAGTGGTCGGCCGTGCAGGTTACGAATTTGCCGCCAAGCAGGTCTATGGGGAAGCGATCGTATCCACCCCGCTCAGCGAAACCCTCGGTATCCGCATAGCAGGGCGCGCGAGCAAGCAGTTCGACGGATATTACCGGCAATTAGGTACCCCCCAGCCTTATCCGACGATTGACCGCACCTCTACGGCGGTGCCGGGGGGCACGACGATCCATACCTCGGGACCCGCAGGCGATGGCCGTGCAAAGGAAGCCTACATCCGCGCCACTCTAAAATGGGAGCCGACCGACACGCTGACCGCGACGCTCAAGGCCAACTACGGGATCAACGACAATAACAATCCTTCCGCAGGTGCAGTTGTCTATTACTGTCCGACAGGTGCACTCGCGGCCAACCCGGCGATCCCTTGCCGCCGACGCTTCGAGTCTTCGGCCAATCGCACCCCGATCGACATCGCCGCGACGCAGCCTTTCGCCAATGCGGATGGCCACCAGGGCAACCAGTACAAGTCCTGGGCGATCAACCTCGGCCTCGCATGGACGCTGAAGGATTTGACGATCTCCTCGGTCACTAACTACAACTGGAATCGTAACACCTTCCAGTTCGACGCTGACGGCGTTTCCCGTGCCGGCGCACCCGGCGTTTTTGCGACCGAGGATTCCAGCTTCCACGCGTTTTCGCAGGAAGTGAGGGCTCAGACGAGCACTGGCAGTTTCTGGGACGCGATGCTGGGGGGATACTATCAGTCCACCAAGCGCGACTATGACGCTTGGACTGTCTCGGGCGGCCTCGAGAATAGTCAGGCGACTCCTGCTTATCGCCGCTACCTTGCGAACCAGAAGGACTCGCAGACTAAGGGGCGGACTTTTGCGCTGTTCGGACAGCTTATTGTGCGACCGATCGCCAACATCGAAATCGCAGGTGGTGTCCGATATACCTCGGAACGTAAGAACAGCTATTTCATCGAACCGTATTCGCACCCCATCCGCGTTGAGCAGGGCATCTTCCTGCCGGGCGTGACATTGCGTTCGAACCAGAGCTTTGAGGACTGGTCGCCCGAGGCCACCGTCACCTGGAAGCCGATTCAGGATGTCACCGTCTACGGGGCATACAAGACAGCATACAAATCCGGCGGCTTTTCCAATTCCGGCATCTACAGCCGCTCGGCCACTTTGTCCGACTTCGAGTTCGGTCCGGAAAAGGCACGGGGCTTCGAAGCCGGCATCAAGACGATGCTGTTCGATCGCCAGCTGCGCCTGAACCTTACCGGCTATAACTTCAAATACAGCAATCTGCAGTTGGACTTCTTCCGCTCAGACACATTCGCCTTTACCACCATCAACGCAGGCTCGGCTCGGACCAAAGGCGTTGAGCTGGAATTCCAGTTTGCGCCACGCGCGCTGCCCGGGTTCGATCTGCATGGCAGCGTGAACTACAACCATGCCCGTTATGGTGATGCTCCCGGTGCGCCCTGCTGGGCGGGCCAGACCAGATCGCAGGGGTGTAATCTTGTCTACGTTTCCGCAACCGACGCCTCCCGCCCATTCAACCCGGTGACCGACGCCGCGGCCAATCGCCAGAACCTGAAGGGGCTGCCGACTGCGAACGCCCCGGACTGGACTGGCAATCTTGGCGTCTCCTATGAAGCGCTTCTAGAAAACGGCGCGAAGTTCAACTTTGGTGTCGATGCACGATACAGCGGCAGCTACCTCGCGACAGCGTTCGGTAACCCTTACACCCGGCAGAATCGCTACGTCTCCCTCGATGCCTCCTTGTCCTTCACAACGGCGGACGAACATTGGCAGTTCCAGGTGATCGGCAAGAACCTGACCAACCGCTGGTATGCGATCGGTGGTGTCGATACGCCGAACACCGGCTCGGGCACCGGCACAAACATCGGGATAGTCGCTGACCAGACCGGTTACGCCAGCATCCCGCGCACCCTGCAAGCGCAGGTAACCTTCCGGTACTGATATTTTTCAAGAACCTCCCTTTAGGGTCTGCGTCCTAAGCGCAGACCCACCTTTTTCTCAAGGATAGCATCATGACCAAGCCCTCGCAGACATTGGCCGCGCTGCTTGCCACATCGACCCTCGTCTGTTCTTCTCAAGGCCTGGCGCAGATCGCTACCGATACTGTAGGTCGGACGGTGGAGACGACCCACGCGCCGCGATGGCCGAGCGAGCCTACTGCGCCCAAGGGTGCCCCTAACGTGCTTCTGATCATGACGGACGATATCGGCTACGGCGTGACCAGCGCGTTCGGTGGTTCCGTCCCGACGCCCACTTTCGACGCGCTGGCACAGCAGGGCCTGCGCTACAGCCGCTTCAATACCGCTGCCCTGTGTTCGCCCACCCGCGCATCGCTGCTGACTGGGCGGATGCCGCACAATGTCAACATGGGCAATGTGGCCAATGTGCCTACAGGGTACGACGGCTATACCAGTGTGATACCCAAGAGCGCCGCGACAGTGGCTGAAGTGCTCAAAAAGGCGGGCTACAACACGGCGATGTTGGGTAAGGGGCATATCACGCCCGAATGGGAAATGAGCCCGGCCGGGCCGTTTGATCGCTGGCCGACAGGCCTCGGCTTTGAGTATTTCTATGGCTTTCTTTCCGCCGACACGTCGTTGTGGAACCCCAATCTTGTGGAGAACGAGAGACCGGTCAATCAGCCAGCACAGCCCGGCTATCACTTCGAGCGCGACATCGCCAATCGCGCCATCGCCTGGCTGCAGCGCCAGCGTGCCAGCGCTCCGCACAAGCCCTTCTTCATGTATTATGCGCCCGCGGCGGCCCATACCCCGCATCACGCGCCCAAGGAGTGGCTCGATAAGTTCAAGGGCAAGTTCGACCAGGGCTGGGACAAGGTGCGCGAAGAGACGTTCGAGCGGCAGAAGGCGATGGGGCTGATCCCGAAGGACGCGGCGTTGTCACCTCGCCCGGACTCGCTGCCAGCATGGGACTCACTAGATGCAGAACACCGCAAGGTTTATGCACGGCTTATGGAGGCCTTTGCCGCGACGGTCGCCTATTCCGATTATGAGACCGGACGCCTTATCCAGTCTCTTCGCGATAGCGGGCATTACGACAACACCATGATCATCTTCATCCAAGGCGACAACGGCTCCAGCGCCGAAGGGGGGCTGCAGGGCCTAGCGTTCGAGCAGTCCTCGATTACCGGTCGCAAGGAAACTTTCGCCGAGCTCGTATCACATTACGACGACATCGGCGGCCCGAACGTCTACAATCATTTTCCTGCGGCGTGGGCCTGGGCGATGAACAGCCCCTATCCGTGGTGGAAGCAGATCGCCTCGCAGACAGGCGGTGTCCGTAACGGTATGGTGGTTTCTTGGCCCGCGCGGATCAAGGACGGAGGCACTTTCCGAAACCAATATGCCCATGTCAGTGATATTGCGCCCACCATCCTCGAAGCTGCCGGGGTCAAGGCGCCCGATATCGTGGATGGCGTCAAACAGCAGCCGATCGACGGCATCAGCCTGGCGTATTCATTCACTTCACCGAAGGTGCCGTCGCGGCGCCACACCCAAATCTACGAGATGATGGAAAACTTCGGCATCTACCACGATGGTTGGATTGCCGGGACACTTCCCAAGCGCATGGCCTGGGAAGTGGGCGCAGGCCAAGATCGAAAGCTTACCGTCGGACCTGAAAACCGCAAATGGACGCTGTTCAACCTCGACAAGGACTTCACCACTGCGCACGATCTGGCCGCCAGCAACCCTGCAAAGCTCAAGGAGATGCAGGACCTGTTCTGGAAAGAGGCGGCGGTGAACCACATCCTGCCGATCCACGACTATTCCGAAGGAGCAGAAGGCCGCCCGACCCTCGGCGGCAACCGCACTAGCTTTACCTACAACGCGCCGCTCACCCATTTGAACGAGGACGCGGCGCCGCACACGATCGGCAAGTCTTTTACCATTAATGCCAATATCGAGGTGGGTGACGATGCGCGCGGAGTGCTGGTGACGCAGGGCGGGCGGTTTGGCGGCTACGCCTTCTATCTAAGGGACGGCGTGCCGACATTCCACTACAATGCAGTTGGCTCTGACCAGTTCACCATTAGGGCGCGAGCGAGCATCCCTGCAGGCACCCACACCGTGCGTGCCGACTTCGAGGCCGACAAACCTATGCCAGGCTCTGGCGGAACCCTGACGATCAGCATTGATGGCAAGGTGGTCGGGAGTGGCCGGATTGAGCGCACCGTTCAAGGGTGGATGTCACATACCGAAGGCTTCGACATCGGCAGCGATACGATTACGCCCGTAAATGGCGATTACACGATAGCCGACAGCCGCTTTACAGGGATTATTAGGAAGATCAGCATCAATCTTCGTTGAAGGACGTCCCAACGCTGTTTGACGATTGTGCAAGGTAGGAACAATTAATGGCGTGCAGCTGATCAAGCAATAATCGTCGGGCGGCATGTTTATCGCCGGGCTGCTCGGATGATACCGTCCGATCGCGCGGGCAGTAATCGAAACAGGACAAATGTTGCTGGCAATCTGTCTAGACCTGCGAACTGGGTATCCCTGCGGTGTGCATTGATGCCCACCAAGCGTACCAAAGCCCGAAGGCAATGAAAGCGAACAGGACCGACCCTCGCGATGCCGCCGGCCTCCCACAGTTAGCGCGAACCGGCTTCTACGAGCAGGTGCACGTCAAATCTTCGGCGGCGCATGGCATGCGCAGCGTGATCATCGCACGGGCCCATTTGATTGAAGGACGTGTCCGGCTCGACAAGATGATCCGCAGTCTCTGCACTACGTTTGGTTATCGCCCAGATGCAGGCCAAAGATAGCTAAACGGAGTGCATGATGAAGGAAAGTGCTTGTAGTAGCTCTGTAGTAGCTCTGTAGGTCCTCCGTGAGAGGCGATCGTGATGGTTGGACAAAACGGGAGAGGGCGCGCTGCGAGGGAATATTCGTCCAACAAGGTTAGTTCCGGCCGCATTTCTGGGCGCGATCCTTCTGGGAGCAACATTGCTGATGTTGCCTGCGGCGCGAACCGATTTTCCGGGACGGCGACTCGATTGTCACGAGGCGGAACAGAAGAACTAAATTTCAGGCTTTAGCGGCATTTGAGTTCGCCGCGATCGATTGCGCGCCCAAGCAAACCGCCGCCCGCGGCGCCGATGATCGTACCGACGGTTCGGTCGCGCCCTCCATCGAGTTCGCGTCCAACGAGTGCTCCGACGGCAGCGCCGATGATCAGCCCGGTCGTACCGTTGTTGCGCCGGCAATGGTAACGTCCGTCATCGCCGCGCCATATACGATCACTACGTGAAATTAGCCGCGGTTCGTAATAGCGCCCGTAGCTGTCGTAGAGACCGCGATCTTTGGCGCGTTTGCCGTGCGCCGGAGCCCAGGGCGGCGGATCAGCAAGGGCGGGAGCCGTTGGCAAAGCGACGGCAGCGAGCGTAATAACGGCAAGCATCTTCTTCACGGCATGTTTCTCCCAATATCATTTGTCGTGAATAGCGATTGATAGCGAAACACACGATTAACGAGGACGATCCGGTCTCACCGCGATCGGCAATCCGCCCGCAACACTGCTATTTGTGAGCGTGGCGCGCTAGGCCATGAGATTGCTTACCATCCCGGAGACAGGCTGATGCTCCGACGCGAGAACGAGACGGATTATCTTACGGTTCCGTTTGCCCATCATCGTCCCATCCCGCTGGAGGGTTCTGTCAAAAAGATTGCACCGATTGGCTGAGAGATGGTTGCAGGGTAGGGCGGGGCGATGCCCCGTCCTCGCAAACCAGCCAATCCGTTCCGGTATTTCCACTCCTCGCCGGAGGTGATCCGGATGGTGGTGATGCTCTATGTGAGGTTTCCGCTATCGCTGCGGAATGTCGAGGATCTGCTGTTCGAGCGGGGGATAGACCTGTGTCATGAAACCGTGCGGCTGTGGTGGAACAGGTTTGGTCCGCTGTTCGCTGCCAATATTCGTACAGGGTGCGTAAGGAGACGGGATATTGCCTGTCATCTCGCAAAGATAGCTTTGTCAGATCTATTGCCCAAGCCAAAACTGGAAATATTGGGATTGCAAAGACCAAGTCGGATTTACTTCTTGTCGCCTCGGAGCAAGGCAATCCATTCACCGCCTTCGGGAGGCAAGGCCAGGTAGAAAATCATGCCATCGCACCCAACCACTGTGCATTTGGCCAACGTGTTAATTGGCGATGTGGCAGTGCCAAAACATAAGGCGTTGATGAGTGGATTGACGTGATGCTGCAGGCCGCATCGCTGACACTCCGAGCGGACAAGCGCACCGGAAACCGCCAGCTCACCCCAGGAAGCCGTCCGGTAGGAGAACCTTTGCTGCGCTATTTCCATCATCGAATCCTGGACATCATGGGATAGTTTTTCGCTTCGGGAAGCTCTCGGTCGTTCATCGATAACCGCCTTTGAAAATGGTAGCGCAACGGCAGCTTCAATGCTGGCGCAGGGCCCGCCAATCGTTGCGGGCGGCTTGCTCCTCTTCAAAAGCATCCAGAGCTTCTCCCGCCGCCATTCTTTGGATCACGGTCATGACCGCCATATCCGGATTGCCCGCCTGACGATATTCGGTGTCATCGGCTTTGCGACCATCGAAAGTCTTGAGCAGGCGCCAGCCTCCGGCATCACGGCAAGCGATGCCGGCACGTCCCTCTGTCGTGAATCCACGGCAGTATTGCCCCTGCTTGTCCTGAAAACTGAGCAGGATACGAACCCGGGCACCGGTTTTCTGTGTGGATGCCAGTTGGCTATCGAGCGCCCGAGCAATGTCGCCTTGTGCATAGGGACTGTCAGCCGGTTGCAAACCGAAGACGATCAAGATCAGGATCAGCGAGGCTGCGAGCGCCGGACCGGCCATGCGCGCCCATCGCGCCCGTATGACCGGTGTGCGGCGATTGCGCGCCCGTGCAGCGAAATCAATCACATTGGGCCTCTCGTCTCCGTTCTTCGTGATGGCCTGTAGCAGCCGGTCAGGTACCGGCTGCTCAGCGATCGGAGCGAAGTGTGCAACCAGCCGCGCTCGCAGCGCATGGTGCGCCACGAGGTTGGCTTGGAGCCCAGGATCGCGGGCAATCGTTGCCTCGACCTTGCGTGTGGTTTCGTCATCGAGTTCGCCATCGGCATAGGCCGCCAGCAGTTCAGGTAAGATTGTCATGCCATGTCTCCCAGAATGGCGAGCATGGCATCGCGGCCGCGCACGAGACGTGAGTTCAGCGTTCCTACGGGACAACCGACGATCCCGGCGGCCTCCTTGTAGGAATAGCCCTCTACCATCACCAGGAGCACCGCTTCACGTTGTTCGTTGGGCAACTTTGTCAGGGCGCGGCCAATGTCATTGAGTTCGAGCCTTGCTTCTTGCGCACCGTTTGCACCGACCGAGAGACCTTGTTCTTCCTCGACAAAAGTTTTGCTCCGCCGGGCCGCCGCTCTTGTCTCATCAATCCAGAGATTGCGCATGATCCGATACATCCAGCTATCGAGGCGTGAGTCTGGCAGCCACTGATGGCGACTGCGCAAAGCATGCTCGATTGTTACCTGACACAGGTCGTCCGCATCGGCCGGATTACGGGCAAGCCCGACGGCAAACCGCCGCAAGCGCGGAAGCAGCGTCAGAATGCCTTGTTGGAAGTCCTGCGTCAGCGTCGTTACCTTTCTTGCCGGATTAAACGGACAAGCGGCTTCGTTTAATCCATAGTTCTGGAAGAATTTTGGAAAAAGACCGATGCGCATCAGCCTTGCGATCCTGATGTTCCTGGCTTCGGCGGGTACTGTTCCTGCTTTGGCGCAACTGAGCGTACCGCCGTTGGGAGGAGCCGTGGGCGATGTCCTGGGCACTGTGGACCGCACGCTCGAACCGCTCGAGCAAACCTCGCAGCTTACCACCGATGCAACGAAACTTGCCGAACAGCGCGTGTCACGGCTGAGCGAACTGGTGCGCCGTAACCGGGACAGCATCGAGTTCGACAATGCGGGCGAACCTGCTCGCAAAGGCGAACTGCTGTTGCTCGATCCCGCCCATACCGACCTTATGGCGGCTCAGGACGCCGGCTTCACGCTGCTTGGACGTGAGACGCTGGATGAGCTGGACATCGGAGTCGCCCGTCTCGGAGTGCCGAAAGGCATGTCGCTGGTTCGTGCAGAGCAGGCCCTGTACAAACTTCTGCCCCAGGCGAACATTGCCACCGACAGCATTCACCTGCCTGCCGGCGGTTCGGCCTCTGCCGGGGCAGAGAAAAGCCCCTCCGTCATGCCAGGGATCGCCACCCAGGTCGGATTGATCGATGGCGGTGTCGGACCGGCGACTGCGGCAGGACCTGTTCGTGGCTTCGTTCAGGGCGCGCCGCGTGCGAGCGACCACGGGAGTGCTGCCGCATCCTTGCTACGCAGCGCCGGGGTGCGAAATATAGCAGCGGCCGACGTCTATGGAGCAGACCCCACCGGAGGGAACGCGCTTGCCATTAGCCGGGCAGTCAACTGGCTGATCAGCTTGCGGGTGCGGGTCATCTGCATCAGTTTGGTGGGACCGAACAACCCTCTGCTCGGACAGGCCATTGCCGCCGCACGCCGGCGTGGTGTGCTTGTGGTGGCCCCTGTCGGAAATGATGGCCCGGCCGCACCACCGGCCTATCCTGCTTCCTATCCCGGTGTCATCGCGGTGACAGGAGTGGACGGCCGCAATCGTGCGCTGATCGAGGCAGGCAAGGCACTGCACCTAGATTATGCCGGGCCTGGGGCTGACATGGTGGCGGCAAACGCCGAGGGAAAGTGGATCCGTGTGCGCGGCACCTCCTATGCCGCGCCACTAGTCGCCGCACGAGTGGCAGCGACGCTGGCGAACGACAACGTCACCAGTATTACCGCAGCGCTTGATCGCGAAGCGATCGATCTGGGGCGCAAGGGACCGGACATGCTCTATGGGCGGGGTCTTTTGTGTGGTTCCTGTCGACGCTCCAAGTAAATTGCGCGACCGTACGGATTATATCGCGGTCGGTCATCGTTTTCCCGTCAGAAGTCACACGCGCTTCACCAAATCGAGAAAAGGATAGCCAAATGCGTAAGATCATCATCATCATGACTACGGCCCTGATGCTCTCAGGCGCTCCTGCCCATGCCCAATTGCTGGGCGGTGGTTTTGGAGGGGGACTGGGAGGGGCGTTCGGTGGTACGCTGGGCGGCACCGGCTCGGTGGACTCCACGCTTGACTCTGTTCGCTCATCGGCCGGCGGTACGCTTCGCGGTGAGGGCTCGACGAGCGGAAATCAGTCTATCAATCGTCGTACTGGTCAGGTTCACATGGACCGCAGCACCCGTGCTTCGGGTGGCGGTGATCTTTCAACAGCAGTCAGCACACCCACTCAGGTGATTACAGGCGAGGCCTTGGGTAATGCGAGTAGCAGCAGTGCGAGCAGTCTCGACGCCCAGTTGCTCGGCACCGATGCTGCACGCAGCGCAGGGCGATCGGCCCGTGAAACCAGTCGCAGCGGCGTCGAGTCGGCTCAGGGTACCATGGGTGGTGCGGGTAGCGGTGCGCTCGCTGGCCGCCTTACCGGCAGCCTGACCGACGCACTTTCGGGCTCGGGCAGCGTATCGGGTTCGGGTGACACCGGATGGCCTGGTTCCGTCACCGGTTCGGGTAATATGAAGGGTACGAGCGAGGGCAGTTTCCAGGTTACACGTGGCATGCCGGTGCTCGCGCCGGACGGTGAGCGCATCGGCAAGGTGCGCCAACTCTTTGTCAATGGCCACGGCGAAGTGCAGCAAATATTGGTCAAGATGGACGACACGAGCGCGCTCCTTCCGGCCAGCAACTTCTCGGCCAGCGGCAATGCCGTGATGTCAGCCATGACCCAAAGCCAGATCCAGCAGACGGCAACACAGGAGCAGAAGGCTGAATCCGAAGCCAGCAAGTAAGCTAAGCCATGATGGCCGCATCCCGGGACGTGTGGGAACACGCCCTGGGATGACGGCACGATCATACGAACATCGAAAACACGGTGCGATATCTCGGTGTCGATATCGACGATGCACTGACGTTGTCGGAACGCACTGAGATTTGATCTGGAATCGGCTTGCCATCACCTTGGGGAGCCGTTTTGGCCACAGACTGGTTACATCGAGCCGCTATGGAGCCACGAGGTGCTGTCAGAAGGATTGCACCGATTTCTTGAATGAGGGGGCGTAAGGCGAGGCGATGCCCCGTCCTCGCAAACCAGCCAATCCGTTCCGGTTATTTCCACTCTTCGCCCGAGGTCGTCTGTATGGGGGTGACGCTCTATGTGTGGTTCCCCAACTAATTGCTAAAGCTGACACAGGCTACCGGCCGTGTACGGAATTTTCGAAACTCAATCGTTTTATTTTTCGAGGGTCTCTACAGGCGAGCGGACACCGGTTAGGCTTCGGTTTCGTTTAAGAGCATCTGGATCCTGTGCGTGCCCAAACTGAAAGCTTCCCCCCCGGCCGTCGAGCGCATCATCAATGCGGCGGAGGAGCAATTCCTGACGCACGGGGTGTGGGCGACCAGCGTCGACCGGATCGCTCGCGAGGCGCGGGTCGGAAAGAATAGCTATTACGAGTTGTTTCCCAGCAAGGATGCGCTTTTCGCGGCTGTCGTAGAGCAGGCGCTCAACCGGATGCGTGTGTCGCTGTCGTGTGTCAGGATCAAGGGAAGTGATCTGACGGAGGTGCTCTGCAACTATGCGTACAGCTATCTGTCGATTGTGATTGGCCGGGAAGGGAGTGGCCTCTATCGGGCCACCATCACCGCAGAGCGAGAACTGCCGACACTGTCCATGGATCTGCAGCACGCCTGGATCGCGGTGTCCGATCTTCTGACATCCTATTTCGCCGAGCTTATCGAGCGTGGTGTGATTGTGTCGACCAATCCCGAACTGCTTGCCTTCCGTTTCGTCAGCTGCGTGGTGGACGGCAGCCGTTACCTGAACGGATATGCCAAGCCGTCCGATGCGGAAGCGCGGAAGATCGCTCGTGCGGCCACGCATTTGTTCCTTAATGGCTATCGCACGGCGCCTGCGGTGTCGATCAAGGATGTGCTGGCGCTCACCCTGGAGTCTGAGGCCCCGACACCATCCGAGGCGCGGGCAGCGATCCGCATGCCGTTCGAAAGACTGCAAGGGCTATTCGATGCGGCCATGCAGGAATTCCTCGAGAGAGGTTTTCACGGGGCTAATCTGGACCGGATCGTGCGGCAGGCGGGAGTTAGCAAGGCCACACTTTTCCGTCATTTCGAGACAAAGGTCGCGTTGTTCCAGCACGTTGTCTTGCGCGAAGCGGAAGACATCTGGGGGCCGCAAATTCCGGTGACTATAGGGGCGACGATTGAGGAGACGGTGCGGGCGCTGATCGCGGGTGTGCTCGATCGCCATCTCGCCCCGCGCAGCCTCGCGCTGCATCGGCTGATGCTGGCGGAATCCGGGCGCTTCCCTGCCGTGATGGCCGAAGTCAGCGAACTGATGCGCAATGGGCCCGCAGCGCAATTGCGACGATACCTTCTGGCGTTCGGCTGGCCGGTGGCTGGGCCGTTCGTCTGCCGCACCTTCTTTACCCTAGCGACCGAAGGGGTGCGCTGGCTTGCAGGTGAAGAGCGCCCCGATGCGCAAGCCAGGGAAGAGGCGGTCGCTATGGCCGTCCAGATCGTGTTGTCGGGGGTGCGCTTGAAGTAAAAATACGGCATAGTTTCGTATTAGATTGACTGCCCGTTCGTTTCGATGATAGCCAATAGTCCATCGAGATTCGCAGACTCGCGCGCTGTTCCGCTTCGACATAGATCGGAGAGCGGCCCGGGAAAGTGAGCAAAAGCTCTCAAGTAAAGAGAGAATGGGAGGGGTCGATGAAATCAATGAAATCGATGATTCTGGCAGGTTCGGCGCTGTATTTCGCCATGTTTCCTGCGCTGGCCGCTGCGCAGGATCGCGCAGGTTCCGAAGATAAGGCGGAAACCAAATCTGGCGGGCTGGGTGAAATCATTGTCACGGCGCAGAAGCGTGAGGAAAGGCTGCTGGACGTTCCGATCGCCATTACGGCCATCGGTGCGGAGCAGCTCGAGGCGCGCGGGGTGACAAGCGCTGCAGGGCTTGGCGGCCTGGCGCCGAACCTGTTCTATCGTTCCAACCCGGGAACGCGCTCGATCCCGACGATCGGGATCCGCGGCTCCATCACAGGGCAACCCGCGATCTGGGTCGATCCGCCGGTGGGCATGTATGTCGATGGCGTCTATCTCGGTAAATCGCAGGGCAGCGTTTTCGATATCGTCGACCTGGAACGGGTCGAAGTTCTGCGCGGCCCGCAGGGTACGCTGTTCGGCCGCAACACCGAAGGCGGCGCGATCAACTTCGTTACTCGCAAGCCATCAGGTGAGTTCAAGGGCAAGGCCAACCTGGAGTTCGGCGAGTACAACCGCCGCGTCTTCGGGGCGACGGTCGATCTTCCGAAGATGTCTATCGTCTCCGTTACTCTGGCCGCGCGCAAGGAACTGCAGGATGGTTGGGTGAAGAACTCGACCTCCGATGATCTCGGCAAGACCAACAGGCTGTCGTTGCGCGCCGCCGCGCGTTTCGAACTGGGTGAGCGGCTAACCGCTGATTACGCATTCGACTATTCGAAAACCAGGGATACGCCGAACCCGACCAGCCTGTATGCGTTGTCGGGCTGGAGCGGCAATTTTCTCAGCGTATTCGGCCCGGCCATCGGCAATGCGATCCAGAATGCACTGACACCTTATGTGCAGACCAGCCGCCCGAAGCGGATCAGCACCAATCCTGATTTCCCGCTGTTCACCAATCTGACCAGCAAGGGACATTCCGTTACCCTGGACTTCGAGGCGACCGACAATCTTCAGTTGAAGTATATCTTCAGCCACCGTTCGATGCATTACAATGACAGTGGCGATCTGGATGGATCGCCGCTGACCAGCGTCAATGTATCACCGGGCTTCAACTGGGGGCTGCTAACCTATTTCAATCGCGATACGCATTACAAGCAGACCAGCCACGAATTGCAGGCGATCGGCAGTGCGCTGGACAACAACCTGAAATACGTGGTCGGGCTTTACCATTTCAAGGATGACGGTACGACACGGGGCGCGCAGCTCTTCAGCCTGTTCGGAACTGGCCCTGTCCGCAGCGAATATGCGTCCGACACCACGGCCAAGGCGATCTATGCGCAGATCGATTACACGTTCCTGGAGCGTCTGACCGCTACCGTCGGTCTGCGCTATACCAGTGAACGCAAGGGCGGTTGGACCCATCGCTTCAATACGCAGGGTTTCGATGGTCCGTTCTCGTCAGAAATCTTCCCCTACACCGAGTATTCGGCAAAGTTTCACGGCACCACACCGGTCGCGGCCCTGTCGTACAAGATTACGGACGACATCAATCTCTATGCCCGCGTCGCGCGCGGCTTCAAGAGCGGCGGTTTCAGTTCGGAACTGAGCGATCCGCGTGTGGTCAATCCCTACAAGCCGCAGAAATCCCTGTCGATGGAACTGGGCGTGAAATCCCGTCTGTTCGACAACCGGGCCACTCTGAACCTCACCTATTTCCGCAACCGCATCACCGATCAACAACTTACCCAGTTGCTGCCGGCATCGACGCAGTCGTTCCTGTCGAACGCGGGCAAATCGATCTATCAGGGCATCGAAATCGAAGCAGCGGCGCAGATCGCGGATGGCTGGTCGTTGCAGGTCGGGTACGGATACCTGCACACCAAGTTCAAGAAGTTCCTCGACAACAGCTTCGCGCCGGGTCGACCTCTCATCGATACGGCCAGCAATCGCTTGGCGCCCTATGCGCCGAAGCATTCGTTGAACATCAACCTGGATGGGGAACTGGCCGATACCAAATACGGCCGACTGCACCTGATTACCGACTATACATATGTTTCGAAGACTTACCTCTATCCGGTCAACAAATCACTGACCGCACCCAATGCCGGGGGCAGCTATGTCGCCGCGCTCGATGGTCTACCTTCGTTGCCGAACCTCAACATGCGCCTTGCCTTGTCGGATATCCCGATCGGGCCGGGCAAGGCGGAACTGTCGCTCTTCGTCAAGAATGTCACGAACGAAAAGAAGCAGGTCCAAGGGATCGACTTCGGCATGTACCGGTCGGCCAACTGGAACGAACCGCGCACTATCACAGGTACGCTGTCCTACAAATGGTAAAGGATGAGGGTGGGCCTTCATCGACGCGGGCAACCGCTTCGATCCAGCAGACAGCTGGAATTTGAAGGCAAACCGGAAGCGACCCACGACTGGGCGGATCGATCCGGACCCTCGGTTCTGAATGCGCGAGGATATCGGGCTGGGTAGCCTGTCCGATATCCCCGGGTTTGGGAGAAGATCGCAATGGAGCCTTCGCACAAAGCCTGCTTGGGGGCCTTGCTGGCCGTTGCTGCGGTGCTCGGTCCGCAACCGGGGGTGGCCGAGGCGGGCGCGCAATCGCCCGCTTGCCGCACTTTCGAGGCACAGCGTAAGGCCGAGCTGGCCGCGCTGGACTTGCTACACACCCCGGAGGTGCAGCAAGCGCGCGCGGTGGCCGAGCAAGAATGGCGCAGGTACTGGGGGGATGTGGCTTCCGAAATGGAGGCCGTTTTTCCCCAGGCGCTCGAAGAACTCGTGTTCAATGCCGCGCTGAAGACCGTCGTCAATGCGACCTATCCGCCTGCGATGGTGATGATGATCAACCAGCCGTCCCGGCATGGTGATGTACGGATACCTGGGACCCGCTACGGGTGGGACAACACCGACAATATCTATGGCACCATACCGGTCGATCCGCAGGCGACCTATCGTCTTTCGGGGCAGATGACGGATCCGGGGACCAATCTCAATCTGTCGGTCTGGGCGAAGGACGGGACCGTTCTTTCCAACCTTGCAAAGGCGGAGATCCCAACCGATCCCGAGGGACGCTTTTCCCTGTCGGTGGGGAGGGGAGCGGAATTCGACCTCAAGCTTCCCGTCAACGCGCATCATATCATGGTGCGTGAGACGATACCGGATTGGTCTACCGGGAAGCCGGTCTATATCGATGTGGTGCGCATGAGCGGACCCAGGCCCGTGGTTCCTTCCACACAGAACCTTTCCCGAGAAGCGGCAGCAGCGGTGGCGGACACGGTGCACAAGATGCAGGCTTGGCGGGCATCTCTTTACCGCAAGTACCCTGCCAATATGTTTGTCCAGCCCTGGATGGGGCAGCACGGCAATGGCGGGTTGCCCAATCAGGCCTACTCCATGGGATATTTCGCGATCACTGGCGACGAGGCGCTGGTTTTCGATATCGCATTGGGCGGGGCGGAGTATTTCTCCTTCCAGTTGTCCGATATCTGGGGGACCAGTGGCAACTTCGTCGGCAATGTGAGCACGCTGACCAACAGGCAGTCGCGGCCGAACGCCGATGGTAGCTATACTTACGTGCTGTCGATCAAGGATCCGGGGGTGTCGAACTGGATCAGCACGCAAGGATGGCACGAAGGGGATGTCACCTTGCGCTGGCAGCAGATTGCCGGTGCGCCCGGTTCGGCGCAAGGCCCCGCAGTCCTGGTCCGCCGCGTGAAGCTGCCCGATCTGGCATCGGTTCTTCCTGCGGGCAGTGCTTCCTTCAGGCCTGAGGAACGGCAGACGCAAATCGAACAGCGCGCGCGCAATCCCTATTCGCTGTGGATGGATGAACGTTGCGCCGGATCAGGCAGCCGACAGGAATAAGCGCGAAGTGTGGATCGGGGCAAGAGAGAGGAATGGAAATGAAGTTCAAGACAATATTGCCCTTCTTCCTTGCTGGCTCGGCTCTCTGCGCACCGGCCGTGCTGCAGGCGACGGAACCGGCGGCGGCGACTACGGCCGGCGTGGCGGATGGGAAGGATCTGGCGGCCGCTTGGGACGAATTTACCGGCACCCTCGGTAAACTCACCTCGTTTCTGCGCCAGCATCCCTTCTATGCAGAACCAGAGAACCGCGCCGCGGCCTACGCCTACCTCACCAGCATGATGGTGGCCCGGATCGAAGAGGATGTGATCTTCGATCCCGATTTCCCCTACTTCCGGGTGCTCGATCATCGCATTCGCGAAGGTGGCGACAATCCTGATCAGCGCTATCTGATGTCATTGATCAACGGAGGTCAGACATATCGTATATGGGGCAAAATCGGAAAAGAGCGCAGACTCGATTTTCAGGTCTATGCGGGTGATCCCTTCGTTCCCAACGGGGGACGTGCAGCCGGTTTTCTGAGTTCGGATAATCTCAAGGTGGCAAGCGATGGTAGCTTCGAGGTTTGGGTTTCCCCTGAACGGCGTGAAGGTAACTGGCTGGAGAATCCGGCCGATGGCAACCAGATTCTTGTGCGCCAGATATTCAGCGACTGGAAAAATGAGGTACCGGGCGACGTGCACATTGACCGGGTCGGGCATGAGGGCGAACTCAAGCCTGTCCTGACCGACCAAATCATGGCTAACCGGCTTCGCCGTGCGGCTGCGGATCTCGAACGGCATGTGAAGGTCTGGCCTTCGATGGTCGGCAATCGCTATCTTTCCCTGCCGCCGAATACGATCAGCCAGCCAAGCGATCCTGGGGCATTGGGGGGCGTGCCTGGCCGCTTTATGGTCAGCGGCAACTTCGACTTGGCCCCGGACGAAGCCTTGATCGTCCGAACCTGGCCAATGAGCGGAAACTACCAGGGCATCCAACTGGCGGATCCTTGGTTCTCGTCACTCGAATACGGCAACCGCCAGACCAGCCTGACCGGGGATCAGTCCTACAGGAGCAGCGACGGTTCTTATTACTATGTCGTGACGGCAATCGATCCCGGCGTTCCCAACTGGCTGGATACCTATAGTCGCAAACGAGGGGTTCTCCTCCTGCGGTTCGATGGAATGACGGAGAAGGTGTTCGAACCGAAGAGATATCCGACCGCTCAGAAGATCAAGCTCGACCAACTGAAATCGATGCTGCCAAAAGATACGCCGCAAGTTTCCCAGGAGCATCGTAAGCGCGAGCTTTCCGAGCGTAGACGCCATGTACAGCTTCGATATGACAATTGATGATGCTCTTGCTCCGGGTTTTGCCAGGCCAACTGCCTGATCGCTCGAATGAGGGGGGATGCGTAGGGCGGGGCGATGCCCCGTCCTTGCAAACTAACCAATCTGTCCCGGTATTTTCACTCTTCGCCAGAGGTCATCCGGATGGTCGTGATGCTCTATGTGCGGTTTCCGCTGTCGTTGCGGAATGTCGAGGACCTGCTTTTCGAGCGAGGCATCGACTTGTGTTATGAAACTGTGGGGCTGTGGTGGAACAGGTTTGGTCCGCTGTTCGCAGCTCATATGCGCAGGCAGCGGGTCAGCCGGATGCGCGGTTTCCGCCATTGGAAATGGCATCTTGATGAGGCCTATGGGTGCTGTCAGAAAGATTGCACCGATTGCGTGAATGAGGGGGGATGCGTAGGGCTGGGCGATGTCCCGCCCTCGCAAACCAGCCAATCCATTCCGATACTTCCACTCCTCACCGGAGGTCATCCGGATGGTGGTGATGCTCTACGTACGCTTTCCGCTATCGCTGCGGAATGTCGAAGATCTGCTGTTCGAGCGTGGGATCGACCTGTGCCATGAAACCGTGCGGCTGTGGTGGAACCGGTTCGGGCCTTTGTTTGCTGCTGACATCCGTCGGCAGCGAGCCAGCCGGATGCGGGGTTTCAGACACTGGCGCTGGCATCTCGACGAGATGTACGTGAAGTTGAATGGTGAGATGGTGTACCTATGGCGCGCGGTCGATCACGAGGGAGAGATCCTCGAGAGCTACGTCACGAAGACCCGGGACAAAGCCGCGGCTTTGCGTTTCATGAAGAGGACGCTCAAGCGCCACGGGACAGTGGAGGCCATCACCACCGATGGGCTTCGTTCCTACAAGGCTGCGATGAAAGATCTTGGCTGCGAACAGAAGCAGGAGGTTGGCCGCTACGCGAACAACCGGGTGGAGAACAGCCATTTGCCGTTCCGGCGGCGAGAGCGAGCGATGCTGCGATTTCGACAGATGAAGTCATTACAGAAGTTCGCCTCGGTCCATGCCAACGTTCACAACCATTTCAGCCAGGAGCGTCATCTCGTCGACAGACAGACTTACAAGGCCCGCCGCTCAGCTGCCTTAGCTGAGTGGCAAACCCTCATGGCCTGATGCTTCCCTCTCAAAGACCGGATTCTGCCGAACGGAGAGCAGTTCGCATCCGACTGACAGCACCCGCCTAATCCATCGGGCGGCGAGATTGTGCGTGATGCGGCAGGCAATCCGACTGGCCTACTGCTGGCACAGCCCAATGCGACGATCCTCTATGCGACGCTTGCCAAGGGCCCGAAGCTGCCGCCCGAATATCAGCTCAACTCCACGCGCCATTTCATGCGCGAACTGAATGGCCTTGGTGTGACAAGCGTAATCGATGCGGGCGGCGGCTATCAGAATTATCCCGACGATTATGAGATCATTGAGAAGCTACACCGGGACGGCGAACTGACGCTGCGCATCGCCTATAATCTCTTCACGCAGAAACCGAAGGAGGAACTGAAGGATTTCGCCACCTGGTCGACCCAGGTGAAGCCCGGTGATGGCGACGACACCTACCGCCACAATGGCGCTGGCGAGATGCTCGTCTATTCGGCGGCGGATTTTGAGGATTTCCGCGTCGCGCGGCCCGACATGCCCGCAAACATGGAAAGCGACCTTGAACCTGTCATACGTCTGCTGGCCGAGCGGCGCTGGCCATGGCGGTTGCACGCCACCTATGACCAGACGATCGGCCGCGCGCTCGATGTGTTCGAGAAGGTGAACCGGGACATTCCGCTCACTGGCCTCAATTGGTTTTTCGACCATGCCGAGACGATCAGCGAGCGCAATATAGATCGCATCGCCGCGCTTGGCGGGGGCATAGCGGTGCAGCATCGCATGGCGTTCCAGGGCGAATATTTCATTGACCGCTATGGCGCGAAGGCGGCCGAGGCCACCCCGCCGATCAAGCGGATGATGGAAGCGGGCCTGCCTGTCGGCGCGGGCACCGACGCGACCCGCGTGGCGAGCCATAACCCGTGGGTTTCGCTGTCGTGGCTTGTCACCGGCAAGACGGTCGGTGGCGCGACGCTCTACCCGGTCCGTAATCGGATGGACCGTGAAACCGCGCTGCGCCTGTGGACTGAAAAGAACACATGGTTCTCCAACGAGGTGGGTAAGAAAGGGCAGATTAAGGCAGGCCAGCTCGCCGATCTTGCGCTGTTGTCGGATGATTATTTCAGCGTTGCGGAAAGCGAGATCGCGCATCTGCGCTCGGTTCTCACCATCCTTGGCGGCAAGGTCGTACATGGCGAGGGCGATTATGGCCCCATCGCCCCGGCGCTGCCCAAGGCGATGCCGGATTGGTCGCCTGTCGCGACCTTCGGCGGCCATTATCGGCGACCTGAAGACGCGCAGAAAATGGCGGCGGCCTGCGGCTGCGACAATGGATGTGGTGTCCACGGCCATGACCATGCCGCAGCCCTTGGAACGAGTGTCCCCGTTGCCGACGTCCAGAGCTTCTGGGGTGCGCTCGGTTGTGGTTGCTGGGCGGTCTGAGCCATGACCCCAGCTCCTATCGCTCGACTGCTCGGCGACGATCGCTTCGCGGTGTTGGCTGCGACACTTCTCACCCTACCTTACTGGACGAGCGGCATCGCCAAATTCACCGACTTTTCCGGCGCGCTTGGCGAGGTGCGGCATTTTGGGCTCGAACCCGCAATCCTTGCCGTCGCAGCAACGATTCTTGTCCAGATCGGTGGCTCGCTGCTGATTATTCTAGGCCGCAAAGCGTGGCTAGGGGCGGGCGCGCTCGGCGTTTTCACCGCGGTCGCGACACTGATCGCACATCCATTCTGGGAAATCGCCGATCCGGTGACGCGGTTTCATGAGCGCAATACTTTCCTCGAACATGTCGGCCTGATCGGCGGGTTGATGATCGCGGCGATCCTCCGGGAGGAAAAAGCATGACGACGAAGACAGCTTCCGAACGTCCGCTCGCCAGCCCGATGTTCCGCGCATTGTGGATCGCCACCATCGTATCGAATGTCGGCACCTGGATGCACGATGTCGGCGCGGGTTGGCTGATGACCTCGCTGTCTCCCGATCCGCTGATGGTCGCGCTGGTTCAGGCGGCGACGACTTTCCCCATGTTCGCGTTGGCGCTGCCTGCCGGCGCGCTCGCCGATATTGTCGACCGTCGCCGCCTGCTGATGGGTGCGCAGCTTTTCGGACTGATCGGTGCAGCCGGGCTCGCTGCCATCACTCTTTCCGGCTTTACGACCGCATGGGTGCTGCTGGTCTTCACCGCGTTGATCGCGGTCGGCGCGGCATTCTCCGCCCCGGCGTTTCAGGCGATCGTTCCAGAACTCGTGCCGCCCAAGGCACTGCAGCAGGCCGTCGCGCTTAACTCGCTGGGTGTGAACATCGCGCGCGCGATTGGCCCGGCGCTTGGCGGTGTCATCATCGCGGCGTCCGGGCCGGCGGCTGTCTTTGCAGTCAATGCGCTGTCCGTCGTCGGTGTCGTCATCGTGCTTGTTCGCTGGCGCCGCGCGATTCCCGAACGCCACCTGCCTGCCGAACATATGATCGGGGCGATGCATGCCGGGCTGCGTTACGCGATGCGCGCGCCCGAATTGCAGGTCGTGCTCATTCGCTCAGTGGGCTTCTTCGTCTTTGCCAGCGGGCTGTGGGCGTTGCTCCCGATCATCGCGCGGCGCGACCTTGGGCTTGGCCCGGCAGGCTATGGCGGACTGCTGACCTTCATGGGTCTCGGCGCGATCAGCGGTGCGATGCTGATGCCGAAGCTGCGGGGACGGATGGGCGCCAATGAGATCACGCTTGCCGCCTCGATCCTGCTTGCAGCCGCGATGGCGGCCCTGTCGCTGGCAGGCGACTTCTGGACGGCTTCGGCGGCACTGTTTGTGGCGGGGCTTGCGTGGATCGCGATGATGGCATCGCTCAACGGAGGCGCGCAGGCGACTTCGCCGGGCTGGGTCAAGGCCCGCGCGCTTGCGATCTATCTGCTCGTCTTCCAGGGATCAATGGCGGGAGGTTCGGCGCTCTGGGGTTCGGTTGCCTCGCGCATCGGTGTACCATCGACCCTGATCGCGGCCGCGGCGTTGCTTGCCGTTGCCGGACTTGTCCTCGCATGGCGTTTCCCGCTCGACCGTGCGAGCACCCTCGATCTTGCGCCCTCGGCGCATTGGCCGACGCCGCTGGTCGATGGGGATGTCGAGCATGACAGTGGCCCTGTGCTGGTGACGATTGAATATCGCATCGATCCCGCCAAGGTCTCCGATTTCTTCGCCGCAATGCAGGAGATGCGCCGTATCCGCCGCCGCGATGGCGCGATCCACTGGGGCGTTTATGAGGACACTGCCCAGCCGGGAACGGTCGTCGAGACTTTCACCGTCGAAAGCTGGCTCGAGCATCTGCGCCAGCATGATCGCGTTACCAACGCTGACCGTGTGCAGCAGGATGCGCTCGTGGCCTTTCATACAGGTGAGACGCCGCCGGTCGTTCGCCATTTCGTCACCCGCCGCTGATGCGTCTGCCGTTCCTCCTGGCAGCGCTCATTCCTTTCTGCGCGCAAGCGCAGGAGGTCGAGCAGACCAATCTGCGTTATGATGAGGATTGGTCAGTGCTGCATGGCACCGGCCAGAGCGGTTGGCGGCAGGCCAAATACGTCCCGATCGGGGCGCAAGACGATGTCTATCTGACGCTTGGCGGCGAAGCGCGGGCACGGTACGAGGGGTTCGATAACAATCTCTGGGGTGATCCGCCTGCGCCTGACGATGGTTATCTCTGGCTGCGTGTCATGCCGCATGCCGATCTTCACGCCGGCCCGGTGCGCGCCTTCGTTCAGGGCATTGCCGGCTATGCTCGTGGTGTTGGTGCCGGGAAGGGACCCGCCGATGAGACCGGAATTGATCTGTTGCAAGGCTTCGCAGACATTCGCATCGGGCTTGGTGGCGACACTAGTTTGACGCTGCGCGGCGGGCGCGAATTGATGGCGCTCGGTTCTGAACGCCTCGTTGGCATCCGCTATGGGCCCAATATTCCGCAAGCCTTTGACGGTTTCCGCGTGATTGCCGAACATGGTCCGCTGCGGATCGACGCATTTCATCTTCGCCCGGTGGCGATTGGCGGCGGCGATTTCGATGATCGGACATCCAGAACCCGCAATCTCGATGGAATCTATGCCACGGTCACGCCGGGGGACAGCCTGGGTCTGGACGCCTACTGGCTCGGTTATGAG
Source organism: Caenibius sp. WL (assembly GCF_019803445.1). Lineage (NCBI taxonomy): Bacteria > Pseudomonadati > Pseudomonadota > Alphaproteobacteria > Sphingomonadales > Erythrobacteraceae > Caenibius > Caenibius sp. WL. The sequence goes on along the minus strand of NZ_CP081844.1, from coordinate 2,803,612 downwards.
AATGAGGAAGCGCGCTTTGTCGGACGCGTGGGGCGCGAGAAGCGCGACACGTTCGGTCTCCGCTTCTTCGGCAAGCGTGACAATCTGGGCTGGAACTGGGAAGCGATGCTTCAGCGCGGCCGTTACGATGGGAACCCGATCCACGCCTGGTCCATCGCGACCGAAACCGCATGGCGCTTTCCAGATGCGCGGTTCCAACCCCGGCTTCGCCTTCGCGCCAATATCGCGAGCGGCGACCGCGACTCTACCGATGGAAAGCTCGGCACCTTCAATGCGCTCTTTCCCAAAGGCAAATATTTCGGCGAACTGTCGCCGATCGGTCCACGCAACATCATGAACCTCCACCCGAGCGTTGATTTCGATCTTGGGCCTGGAGTAACCGTCGAGCTAGTCGCTGCGCGTTTCTGGCGGCAAAATCGTGGTGACGGCATTTACGATGTCCCCGGCGGGCTGATCCGTCCTGCAGGCGAGAGCCGGGCGCGCCACATCGGCGATCAGATCGAGATTTCCGCGGGTTGGCAGGCCAGTGAGATACTGTCCTTCACCGCTTCGCTCTCCGCCTTTCGGCCCGGCGCCTTCATTCGCGAAACTGGCTCGGCCCACACCATTCGGATGCTTGGCCTCGAAGCGATGGCGAAATTCTAAAGGTCGATCATTCCGGCGATCTCGGCGTCCTGGCTGCCGAGTTCAACGAACTGTTTGAGCAACCACGATGCTGCCGGTCCGGGCGGCGCATCGCGGCGCCATACGCCCGCGAAGCGGTAGGTGCCGCCCGGATGATCGGGCATTGCAAGCTGGACAAGCGTGCCTGCGCTGAGATCAGGCTCGACCATCGGCAGCGGCATATTCCCCCAGCCGATCCCTTCACGCAGCAGCGCATGCTTGGCGCCCAGGTCGGCAAGGCGCCACGTCTTGGGGCTCATCACCGAATAGTCGCGACCTTCGGTGAAGCGTGAGCGGTCGGTGAGAACAAGCTGGGTATAGTCGCGTCCCGCTCCCGGTGCGATGCGCTCCATTAGTCCGAGCGGATGGTCGGGCGCCGCGACTGGGACCATCGGGATTGAGCCTGCCGCGACGCATTCCACCCCGTCCACGCCCGCCGCGAGCGGGCCCGAGATACCGATGATCGCTTTGCGGTCGAGGATCATCGCTGTGATCGCTCCGAGCGCTTCGACATGTAGGCGGAGCTGAACCGTCGGGAATTCGACGGCGAAGGCGCGCAAGACTTTTCCCAGCCGGTCGGCGGGCAGCATCACATCAACCGCCAGATCGACTTCCGCTTCAAGCCCGTCGAGCAGTCCCTTCACCTTAGCGCGCAGGCCGTCGATCCCCATCGAAATCGCCCGCGCTTCGGCGAGCAGCGCGCGGCCCGCAACGGTGAGTTGCGGCTTACGTGTTCCCTCACGCTCGAACAGCGCGAGTCCGAGCTGCGCTTCAAGATTTGCGATGCCGTAGCTGATTACGGAAACCGCGCGATTCAATCGGCGTCCCGCAGCCGTGAAACTGCCTGTATCGACGATAGCGAGGAATATGTGCAACTGGTCGAAGGTCGGGGTGCCTGGATTGCCCACTATTCCACTTCCTCGAATGATTGGATGGATTTTATCCCATTCGTAAAGAGGGTCTGCAACTCCTAAATTGGCTCCATCAGCGACCGCTTCCGGTGCGCGACTGGAGACCGACAATGATCGAACTTCGTCCTTTCGCCAGCCTTGGCGCGGCCAATCATGGCTGGCTCGATGCCCATCATCATTTCTCGTTCGCCGGCTATCACGATCCGGACCGCATCCACTGGGGTAACCTGCGGATGTGGAACGACGATGCCATCGCGCCGCAGACCGGCTTTCCCCCGCATCCCCACCGGGACATGGAAATCATCACCTATGTCCGCGAAGGCGCGATCACGCACCAGGACAGTCTGGGCAAAAAAGGCCGCACCGAAGCGGGCGATGTGCAGGTGATGAGCGCGGGCACCGGCATCCGCCATTCGAAATACATCTGGAGGATCGCAAGGGCTATCTCGTGCCCGCCACCGGCGCGGTGGAGATAGAGGGCGTGCGCGTTAACGCGCGCGATGGCGCGGCGATCAGCGATCTTGATCGCTGCAACCGAGGATAGCGAAATCGTGCTTGTCGATGCTGCATAAGACGACTGACCCCCACCATCCGGGCCGCGAGGATGCGGATGGTGGGGGGCTCAACTTGTTGGCATTAAGAATTGCAATGCCTGCTCAGGATGGAGCGTGCTGATCTTGCCGATTCAGTTTCCGGGCCAGAGCATCGATAAAGAAGCGGACCTTTGCCGGAACCATATGGCGGCTCGCATAGACCGCCCAGATCGCGAGAGGCTCGATTGTTGCATCCTCGATCGCAATTACGCGGAGCGCCCCGCTCCTGAGATCGGCCGCCACGTCCCAGTCGGAGAGACAGGCGATCCCAAGCCCGCCGCGACAGGCCTCATGGATCGCATCTATGGAATTGGCCGTGAACCGGCCTTTGATTCTGATCGCGCGGCTTTCCGATTTCAACCGGAAGGGCCAGTGCGTCGTGGCGTTGTTGGTCAGGCACTCGTGCCGTTCCAGATCCTGTAGCGATGCAGGCGTCCCAAAGCGTTCGATATAGGATGGGGCCGCCACGAGAAGACGTGGATTGTCGGCTATCCGGCGTGCGATCAATTCGCTGTCGCGCAGTTCCGCGATGCGGATCGCCAGGTCGATACCCTCCGCCACGATATCGACGACCGTGTCCGACAGCCTCAGATCGATCTGCGCGTCGGGCCAGTTTTGCATGAACTCCACGGCGAGCGGCGCAATCACCTGTCGACCGAACGCCAGGGACGCGCTGATCCGCAGCAGACCTGTGGGGCCGGCACCCGCACCTCGCACGCTCGCCAACGCCGCCGATCGCTCTTCGATAAGCGCTCTGGCGTGCGGCAGGAAGGCGCGTCCATCGTCGGTTAGCGACAACGCTCGTGTGGTGCGATGAAGCAGGCGCGTGCCTAGTTCCTCTTCCAGTGCGGAGATCAGGCGCGTGGCCTTCATCGGCGAAAGCCGCAATCGGCGTGCCGCTTCCGCCAGACTCCCGGCGGTTGTGGTCTCGATTAGCAAGTTCAGCGCATCAAAGTTCATTGTAACGAATATCGATATACGAACCTATCAATCTACACCACTATAACAAATACGCCGTCAGTTTATCTTCCCTGCATCGGACGCATTTTGCCCTCCCGGCGCTAACCGGAGGGGTAGGGAGACGGCACATGGCGGCACATATCGCAGATGGAAATACCGGTTCCGGTGCAGCCTTCGGTTTCGCATCGACTTTCGCCATGGCGGGGGCGGCCGGGATCGCGGTGGCCAACATTTATTACAACCAGCCCATGCTCGCGATTATCGAACAGGATCTGCCCGGCCCTTTTACCTCGGCGATCCCGACGGCGACCCAGCTTGGTTACGCGCTCGGCCTGTTTCTTTTGGTCCCCCTTGGCGATGTCATCGAACGACGCCGGTTGATCGTGGCGCAGTTCGTCCTGCTGGCGGTCGCGCTCGGGCTTGCGGCCGTGGCGCCAAATGCGCTGTCCCTCCTTCTCGCTTCGCTGGCGATCGGGCTGCTGTCGACGGTCGCTCAGCAGATCGTGCCCTTCGCTGCCCATCTGGCGACGCCGGAGCGGCGCGGTGCGGTCGTCGGCACGGTCATGGCGGGCCTGCTCGCCGGCATTCTGCTCAGCCGTACGGTGGCCGGCTTCGTCGCGGCGAATGGGGGATGGCGTGACATGTTCTGGCTGGCCGCGCCGATTGCTCTGGCCGCAGCCGGACTGATGGCGGTGCTTCTGCCGCACAGCGCGCCGGATTCGAAATTGCCCTATCGTCACCTCCTACGCTCCATCGGCCATCTTTGGAGCGAGTTTCCGGCCCTGCGCCTGGCCGCGCTGACGCAGGCGGCACTGTTCGCTGCCTTCTCCGTCTTCTGGACTGTCCTGGCCTTTCGTCTCGATCAGCCGGCTTTCGGCATGGGGGCGGATATTGTCGGGCTGTTCGGTCTGCTCGGCACGGTCGGCATTCTGGCGGCTCCGCTCGCCGGTCGCTTCGCCGACAAGCATGGCGCGACAGGCGCCGTGATGCTTAGCGCGGCCGTGACCCTCGTGTCCTGGATCATACTCGGTGCCTGGGGTTCCCTGATCGGTCTTGTCGTCGGGGTCATCCTGCTTGATTTCGGGGTGCAGGGCGCTCTTGTCTCGAACCAGCATATCGTCTTCGCGCTGCACCCGGATGCGCGGGCGCGCCTTAACACGGTGCTGATGGGATCGATGTTTCTCGGCGGCGCGCTGGGGTCTGCCGCATCCATGCTGGTCTGGAACGGCGGCGGATGGCTGGCAGTCAGCACCCTTGGCATCGGCTTTTCCGCCATCGCGACGATCCTTCAGTTCAAGGCCGGGCGCCGGCACGCGAATTGACCACCGCTCGATCTCTCACGAAGAATCCCTGGAGAAAATCGACATGAAAGGTTTCCGTATCATTATCGTCGGTGGTTCGCTCGGCGGGTTGTTTGCCGCAACCTTGCTCCACCGCGCCGGATTTGACGCGACTGTCTATGAGCGGTCCGTCCACGGTCTCGAAGGACGTGGCGCCGGGCTCGTCGCCCAGCGCGAAGTTTTCAGGATGTTGCATGTAGCCGGGTTTGCCCGTCTTGCTCATATCCGCGCCACCGCGCAGGCGCGCGTCTTTTTTGATCGCGCGGGCCAGATCGTCCGCCGCCAGCAAACGCCCCAGATGCAGCTTTCCTGGGACATGCTGTTCCGCAGCTTCCGGAACCTACTGCCGGATGAGCGATATATCGGCGGACGGAAGATCGTTGCGGTGACGCAGGATGCGACTGGCGCCACGGTGCATTTTGCAGATGGCGGCGAAGAGCATGCCGACCTTGTGATCGGCGCCGACGGCATCGGCTCGATCGTGCGCAGTGCTGTGGCGGGGGAAAATTCTCACCCCGCCTATGTCGGCTACGCCACATGGCGCGGGCTTGTGCCCGAACTGACCATTCCCGATGAGGCGGCCGCGCAGCTCTTCGACCGTTTTGCCTTCTACGACACGCAAGGTTCCCATATGCTGGGCTATCTGTCCCCGCAGGCGATCTCACCGGCAAAGTGCCCAGGCTGATGACCTCATATGGTGGGAAGCAACGCAAGCGCCATGTGCAACTGCGTTATAGCAACTGACGATGCTGTCGGAAGGTTGTACCGATTGATCGAATGACGGGGATGTGTAGGGCGGGGTGATGCCCCACAGAAATCCGCGATTTGAAGAGCGGTTGGGTTAGACTGAAGGTTTCGCCGTCAAATCGCTGTCCTTTTGGGGTGGTAGCGCATGACTGCGATAATGCCATAAAGCAGCGTCAACGCTGCGAGATTGAGCAGTTCGCCTTTCTGTTCCGTGAGCGATGCGCCCATCTGGTTGATGCCCACCATCAGATGAATGCCTGGCGTGGTGGGAAGCAGGCGGGCGAACGCCGCAAGCCAGCCCGGTGTGGCTTCGACGGGCCATGAAAGGCCGGCGAGAAAGAAAATCGGCAGCGAGGTGATGATCCAGAGTTGGATCGGACGTTCGCGGACCGTGAATATACTTGCCAACGCCAGAGCTGCGGTGACCGTGGCTGCAACGAACAGGGCCGTTGCAATCGCGAGCGACCCGATATGGCCTGCGGCTCGCGGCATGTCCTGAAACCAGAAGACGAAGCCGGTATAATAGGCGACGTTGACACATCCGACCGTGAAGAACGCGAGGGCAATACCAAGCAGTCCTTTCAGGCTGTAGGCGAGGGGTCCTTGCCGCTCACGCATCGTAGCGGCAAGCAACGCAAGGCCCATGAGCAGGGTCTGGTGGATGATGAGAAAAGTGACCCCGGGGAACACTGCGCTGCCATACCCCTCGCGTGTGTTGAAGAGCGGACGCTGGATCAGGGAGAGGGCGGGCTGGGCCGGTGCGCCGATCGCCATCGCCTGGCTCGTGGCAGCCTCGCGCCCAAGGCTGCCGATAGCTGCGCCAATGCCGGCAAGGGCCGTGCTACTGCGGAGTAGATAGGCGCCGTTGCCATAGAGCGCGACGGTGCCTTGTTCGCCGCGCACTATATGCTGTTCGAAGCCTTCCGGAATGAGCACGATGGCGCTGATTTTGCGGCGCTCGAGCTGTTCCAGCGCCTTCTGGGGCGATCCAGGCCGGGCCACGACTTCGGCTTGTTGCAGCGCCGACAATTTGTGGATGAGCGATCGGCTGCTGCCCGAACGGTCCATGTCGACCACGGCAATGGCGATCCGGCTCGGAACCTCGCCCGAATAGGCGCTGGGATAGAAGAAGGAATAGAGGATTGCCGATCCGATCAGGAGAAGCAATGCGGTCTTGTCCGCAAGGATTGTACGGAAGGTTGCAAGATAAGCCTGACCGATCATCGCCGCCCCCAGGTGGCGGGCATGCGTGCGGCGGCGATATAGCGCGGCAGGCCGATGGCCGCTCCGACGAGCAGGAAAGCGAGGAGGGGCATTATATGCGGGATCGATACAGAAGCTGGCGCCCCCATCACCCATTGTTCGCTGAACAGCGCGGTGAAGCTGGAATAGGGCAAGAGGGCGCTCCACAGTTGCGCAAACCGCGAAGCGGACTCAATCGGGAAAATCGCTCCTGCAAAAGCGAAAGAAGCACCCGCATAGAGGCCTGAAATCGACAGGGCCTTGCTCATTGAAAGAGTCAGTCCCGTGACAAGCAAGGTGACACCGATATAGGCGAGGAACATTGCCGCATACCCGGCCATCAGCAGGAGGAAGCTGCCCTGGATCGTCCATCCGCGCAGCCCGGCGAGGTAGGTAGTGGCAAGAAGACCCCAGGCCATGAAGACGGTAAAATAGACCGCCAGTTTTCCGGCGATCGCCGACGCTGCAATGGCACGCGATGAATCGGCCAGCCAAGGTCCGATCGTGCCGTCACGCAGTTCGCGGCCGAGTGCGCTCGCGACCGCTACCATGAAAATCAGGTGGAGCAAGGCGGGATGGATCAGCGCAACGAGCTGCAGCTCGTAGCTGCCCTGCGGATTGAAAAGGATGGTCGATTGCGCGGCGACCGGCGGCGGGCGAACCTTGCCGGGCTGAAGTATCGCGGACTGCTCGGCGGCGAGACGGCCGGCATAGGCCTGGACAACATTGCCGACCTCGCGCAATGCGGCGCCCGAAGGCGTCGAATAGCTGGCATTGTAGAAGACGGTGAGGTTTCCCGTTTCGCCGCGCAGGATGGCCCGTTCGGTATCGCGCGGAATGAGGAGAATGGCATAGACAGTCCTGCTCCGGACCGCCTGCTCGGCATCCTGCATATCGGCGGACCGTGCGGCGACGCGAAGCCCGGGCGCAGCGTCGAGGCGTCGGATCAATTCGCGCGCAATGGCGGTGCCGTCCTCGTCTATCACCGCGATCGGTAACTGGCGCATGACTCCGGCGGACATCTGGATTGCCACGACAGCCATCAGCAGAAGCGGAATCCAGCTAATCAGCGACAGGTCAGGAAAGCTGGATCGGAGAAAGCCGATTTCCCGGCGCCAGCCTTGCCAAAATCCCGACACCGGTCTTTGCTGCGGCTTCATTGCGGCCAGTCGAACAGCACGGTCATGCCGGGCTTCAGCCCTTTGATGGGCACGACCGGAACGACGCGGACCTCGAAGCTCTTGATATCGAACCCGCTGGATTGGCGCGTCGCCCGCCAGGTTGCGAAATCGCCGGCCGGAGCTAGAAAAGTTACTCGAAACTCGGCCCGCTGATCACGGAGCGCGGGCACGGTTCCATTCAGCTTCTTGCCTCTGGCCAAGCCTTGCAGCTGATCTTCGCGCAGATTGAGCGTGACCCAGGGATGCGCCACATCGGTGAGCATGAAAACGGGAAAGCCCTGTGGAACCAGCTCGCCGGGCTGGGCAAGGCGGCGGCCGATCTCACCGGCCATGGGGGCGGATATTCGGGTTTCGGCGGCGGCCGCGGCGACTTCGGCTGCGATGCCACGCGCCTGTTGTAGCTGCCCGCCCGCCGCGGCCTGGTCTTCGGCGCGAGCACCGGCGAGCGCCTGGTCATATTGCGCGCGCGCTGCCTTCGCCGCCTCGCGCGATGCGATTGCATTGGTACGGGCTTCGTCCCGCTTCTGCCCTGCAAGAACGCCTTCCTTGGCAAGGCGCTGCGTACGCTGATAAGTCGTTTCCGCGAGTGCGGCGGCTGCGTCCGCTCGCCGCCACTGCGCTTCGGCTGCGCGAATATCTTCGATGCGTGCGCCGTTTCGGGCCTTGTCGGACATCGCTTCGGCGGAAGCGAGGGCACCTCCGGCCTGTTCGGTTTTGGCCGATACCTCGGGGCTTTCGATAGTATAGAGAAGCTGGCCTGCCGTCACCGGTTGCCCTTCCTCGACATGGAAAGCCGCGATCCGCCCCGTCACTTTGCTCGTGACCCGCACCTCATGGGCGCTCACCATGCCCTGAATTTGATCGGGGACCGGGCGATAAGCGAGCCAGAGACCGAGCCCCAGAAACAGGATGATTGCCGCGCCGATGGCCAAGAGCTGTTTGCGACGTCCGGCGCTGGGGGGCGTCGGAGCCTGATCGGGGGTGAGATCGCTGGCCGTGTCGATTGCTTCGGTCATGGCATTACCCTGTCGGCGCGTGCGGCATAGTCGGCCATCTGTTCAATTTGCCCGCTGAGTTCGAGGAGTTGGGCGAGGGCCAGCACATAGTCGTAGGCCGCCTGTGCCCGTTGTACGCGAACCCGGCCCATGCCCAGCTCCGCGTCGATGACGTCGAGCGATGTCGCCTGCTGTTCGCGATAGGAAAGGCGCTGAAGTCGCAGATTCTCCCTCGCGGATTCGATTGCGCTATCGAGCAGGAGAAAGCGTGAGCGGGCCGCTTCGGCGTCGTTCCAGGCCTTTGCGACGCCGATCTCGATCTGGACGCCCGCCTCGCGCAGCCCGGCATCGGCCTGGCGCACGGTCTGGCGGGCTGCCTCGACCGCCTGATTTCGCCCCATTCCGGACGCGATCTTGTAGCGCAGGCTGATGCCGACGGTCCAATCGGGATCGGTCAGCAAGGAATCCCGCCGATCGAAATTGTACTGGCCGAAGCCGGCGACGGTCGGCCGCTGTTTCGATCTTTCGATCGTCACTCCGGCTTGAGCTTGCGCTTCGAGCGCGCGAAGCCGTTCGAGTTCGGGGTGGGCACTAAGCGCGGCCGCCTTGTAATTTTCGAGCGATTCCAGCCGCTGCGGGAGGACAAAGAGTGGGGTAATGGGACGTACGCCTTCAGGCGCGCGCAGCAGGCCGGCGAGGACCGCGTTGGCGGTGGCAAGATCAGCCACCGCCCTTTCGAACTCGCGAGCGGCGTCATCGCGGGCAACTTGGGCCTGCAGCCGCTGTGCTTTGCTGATGAACTGTTCGCGCTCAAGTTTTAGAGCGTCGGCAAGATGGCGATCGAGGCCCGCAAGCACGTCGCGCCGTACGCCGAGCGCCTGTTCGGCGAGCTGCTGGCCGTAATAGGCTTGGACGAGCTGCAGCCGCGCCTTGTCTGCTGCGCCTCTTTGTTCGGCGCGGGCCTGATCGAGCTGAGCGCGGGCGCCCGCCTTGGTGCCGGCAATCAGGCCACCGGTGTAGAGAGGCAGCGTGGCGGTGACGATGGGCCTGACGGCGGTTTCACGTCTGCGAAAGCGCAGAGGATCGCGAATGCCGAAGGCCTCCGCCACGGGTGCCAGTGATCCCAGCGGCAAATAGAGGGTTTTTTGGTAATCGAGCAATTGGGCTTCGAAGTCGACCTCAGGTCGCCCTAGAGAGCGGGTGGCGCCGGCCTGAGCCTCTTTGCTCTGGACATTCGCATCCGAGGCGGCAAGCGCGTCGGATCGCTCGAGAAGGCGATGCTCTGCTGCTCTATAGTCGAGGGCAATTGACCCGGTTTCCTGTGCCCACGCGGATACCGAAGCGAGCATGCCACCAGCGATCAATATAGCTCGAACCGACATCGCGCCGCCTTTGCAACCACTCCAGATGAAAGCAGATAGCAAAAAAATGGCAACAGGTTTCAGGAGAATACATCGGAACGCGCACAATATCGGGCGAGGTCTCCACCTCCTTTCTGCATAGCGGTGTCACTTTTCTTCGCTCGTCAATCCGGGTTGGGGAACGTGATGCATGTGTGAGATGGCGGGGTGGGCAGGATTCTCGGTCGCGCCAAGTTTCCTTTCGTCCAGACAACGGAGAGCACAGGCATAATTCAACATCGTGGGTTCAGATGCGCGCTCAATCTGAACAAAGGAGCTTGCAATGTCTGTCTATCGCCGTGCCGGTGCTGTTACGATTGCATTTGCCGCCATGTTTGCCGCCACCGGTGCTCACGCGGCCATACCGTCCGCCGGGCCGGTAAAGGCTGTGTCGTCGCTTGCGGCACAGCACTGGGACCTCGTGGAATGGAGCGGTGGCGACGTGCCGCAGGGCCAGCCGCTGCGTCTCGACTTTGATAAAAGCGGTCGCTTTTCGAGTAGCACCGGATGCAACAGGGTTGGCGGCGCATTCAAGGTTACGGGCAGCAAGCTCCGCTTCGGTGATGGGAAAGGCGGGCTCGTTCGCACCCAGATGGCATGCCCCGAGCCCGCGATGTCTGTTGAACACGCCTATGTCGATAGCCTTGCGCAGGTCACGCGCTACAGGATCAGCGGCGATCGGCTTGTCCTGCGTACCGCGAAGGGGACGACGCTCACCTATCGCGCTGCGCACAAACCCGCCGCCGATGCGCCGCGGAAATTCATCTATGTCTCGTCCGAAACCCGGCCTTGCACCGGCGTGGCACCGATGACCTGCTTGCAGGTTCGCGAGAAGGAAAGCGATGCCTGGCAGCTCCACTATGGCGGGATCGTCGATTTCGACCCGCAGCCCGGGGTCGCGTACCGGCTGCGGATCATCGAGGAAAAGGTTGAGAATCCCCCTGCTGATGCCTCATCGATCCGCTGGACCCTCGATCAAATTGTCGAGCAACGCTTGGTCGAACAGTAAGATTTTCTGACCCTGCCGTAAGTCGGGCTTATTCAAGCCTTGATCATTCACGGTGATTGCATCCTTCGTCATGTAGGCTGTAAGTCGTCGCATGCCCATTCGAGTGTCTACGAAGAAAATAGGTCCGAAATCACAAGGTGGCCTGCGTGAGGGTGCGGCCTTAAGCGGTCGAGAACGAGTGTTGCTTGCCGCGGTCAAGCTTCTTGAGAGAGATGGCGTTCGCGGTCTCTCGATGAGAGCGGTGGCGAAAGAGGCAGGGATCAAGCTGCCTACGGTGCAGTATCACTTCAGCGCTCTCTCCGCCCTGCTTCGGGAAGCATGCGAACAGACACTTCGGCGATCACCTTGTGATGAAGATGCTGAAATCGGCTCACCACTGTCGACGGTAGCGAAGCGCAGGCCGGCGATGGTGGCAGAGCAGGTGGGCGCGCGTCTGAATCTCAGACTTGGCTTGCATATTGGGAAAACCATTGGCGAACTTACGGCCCTAGCCCACATTGCCCGGCAGGGAGGTGACCGATCCGCAGCGCGTCTCTGGACTGCGGCAAGGCTGAAGGAGATGGGCGCCCTGGTTTCGTCTTCGCAAGACCGACGGTTTGTTACCGAACTCTGTGTCGGGCTTGAATTACTTTCGATCGGCTGCGCGGGCATCCCGAGTGTATCTCTGATCAACAAGGAAGTGCTGCAAAGGGCTTTGGCGCAGGCGTCACCGACAGAGGTGCCGGTGTGGTTCGAGGAAGAAAATCACCGCTTGGCGCCCGTCATCGCGGGCGAGACGGCTCCACGTCCGAACCGCGCAGGCAGGCCCTCGGATATGCAAATCCGATTGCTCGAAGCAGCCGTTGAACTGTTTGCGGAGGGCGGATTGTCTGCAATGACATACCGTGCCTTGGCCGCCAAAGTCGGCACATCGATTTCGGTGGTTTCCCACCATCACCCGACGAGCGCCCATATATTCTATGGTGTTTACCGGCTCATTCATCGGCGCGCCGCGTGGGATGGGCGGCGTCTGGCTGACGAACCGGATCCAGCCCTATCCCTGGTGATGGCCGAGATCGCCGGAGTCAGGGCGCATTTGCTGTCATTTCAGGCCCTAGCCGCAGCCGCAGTAGAGCCTGGATTTCAATCCCACTCGTGGCGCATTCGCTTAATGCGCGGCGGGCATTTCTGGCGGCACGATCCTCATAACTTGCGCCTGCAGCCCGAAGATTTTGATCGCCATATATTCTCGGTTTGGCTCGCCGGGGCCGGTCTGCTCGCTGAAGCTTGTCTTTCAGGTGCTGAAAGCGCGCACCTTCTGCGTCGACGTGCGGCGGATGTGCGTGCTCGACTGGGCTTGTCTGCTACGCCGGAATATTGAGCCCATCCGCACAGCGCGAGGGTGCTGATTCTATGTGCTTGTCCGATGTTGCCTTGGGCAACTATGACGGCAAAGAGTGTACGATTTAATGATATAAAATTCTATAATTAAACGAAATATATCCGTTTCAAGACCTGCGTGTGGCTGTCTTGACTCATGTATATGTCACATATACCTATTATAGGTCATTCATATCTATAATTTGGTGACGCCCTTGCTGGATGTGCAAGGCCGGGAGGACGATGCATGATTGTAAGGGGGCTGAAGCCGAATAAATGTGTTTGCCGGTTGGTTGTGTTTTGGACGCTGCCATTGAGCGGCGTGGTTGCCGCAACGCCCGCGGTCGCTAGTGAACCATGTCCGGCAGTCGAGGCGAAACACGAACTTGGCTCACGCTTCTCATCAGCCGAAGTTGTTCGTAACGATCAAGGATATCTCGTTCGGTGGGCCACGACGGGCGTTACCCGCGTCGCGATCGAAGCCGGGGAGAACCCCGATGGAAGGGGTGGCGGGTTGCTTGGCGTGGGTGGCCCCGCTGGAGAGTTTCTGGCCCCTCTTTCGGCAGAAGGCAAGCGCACCTTCTTTCGCCTTACTCCGGATTGTGGGCCCGCGATCGTTATCGCAGACCGCAATCTCTCCCGTCCTAATCTGGCAAACCTTCGGGATGTTGGCGGATACCGAACGGAGGATGGAAACTGGGTTCGGATGGGTGTCGCTCTGCGGTCAAGCGAATTGTCGCATCTCGAGACCGCCGATCGATTAGCCCTTGAGAAGTTGAACGTCACGACTGTCGTCGATCTGCGGCATGTCGATGAGCGCAAGACCGAGCCGGACGATTTGCCTGACCGGGTACGCTATGTCGTTGCCGACGTGTTCGCCAATACCTCCGATGAGATGGGTGACGTGCAGTCGTTGATCGAGACGGGCCGCGCGAATGAAGTTCTGATACGGCTCAACCGGATGATGGTGTCATCGCCCTCCGCGCGGCGGGCCTACGGCGATATGTTTCGAATACTTGCAGACGACACCGCCGGCCCCGTCCTGTTTCATTGTACCGCTGGAAAAGATCGGGCGGGCTGGGCCGCAGCGGCCTTGCTGACGTTGCTTGGGGTTCCTCGCGAAACGATCTACCGGGATTACCTTCTCAGCAACGAGTACCGGGCGGCCGATATCGCGGCCAATGTCGAGAAACTTGGCACGGCATATGTCCCGCTGCAGCGGGCCGAACCGCAATATCTTGCCGCCGCCTTCGACGAGGTCGAGCAGCGATATGGCACATTCGCCAATTATCTGCGCTCCGGTCTCGGGCTGAACGACGAAGAGATTGCGAAGCTCAAACGCCGCTTTCTCGTGAATCGGGAAGAATAAGACGCAGCCGACAATTGTCCCGGCAGGAGATCAAGGACGATTCAATCAAGCATATGGAGGGGGAGTGCTATGAGAAAGGATACCGTAGTTCGTGCTCGTGCCGCGCTGTTGCTAGGAGGCGTATTTCTACCGCTGACCGCGCATGCGCAAGTCAACAGCGGCGCTGAACCAGCGCGGGGTACGCATCTTGAGGAAATCATCGTCACCGCGCAAAAGCAGGCGGAAAATCTGCAGGTTGTGCCGGTGGCGGTGACGGCGCTTTCAAGCCAGGCTCTGGAGGACGCCCGAGTCTCGGATATTCGCGATATTTCGGCACTTGCACCTGGATTGATTGTTACGCGACAGCCCGGCAGCGCAAATCTCCCCACCGTTTCCATGCGCGGGGTCACCAGCGGATCGACGGGTATTACCGTCGATTCAGGCATCACGCTTTATATCAACAATGTCTATCTCGGCCGAGCGAATGGCTCGCTGTTCGACCTTGCCGAAATCGAGCGGATCGAAGTTTTGCGTGGCCCGCAGGGGACGTTGTTCGGTCGCAATTCCACGGGTGGGGCGATTAATATCCTGACCAAGGGGCCGCGGGGTGAACTTGCCGCGAAACTCGATATGTCCATCAGCAACTATCATGGCCGCCGCTTGCGCGCGCGGCTTGATACGCCCGAATGGAACGGCTTCTCAGCGGCGGTCACCTACCTTCATGACGAGGAACGCGGTTCGGTCCGCAACCTGACACCCGGCGTCAAATGGGACTTCACTCGTCGGTCGAACGGTATCGTCGGAAAAATCGAATCCGCAAAAACCTTGGGAATGCGCAATGTCGATGCCGTGGAAGCGGCGGTGCGCTTCGATAATGGCGGACCATTCAAGCTCGATTATCGTTTTGATTACACCGATCGCGATGCGACCCAGGCAGCGGTGCAGGTGATCGGCTTCAGCGAAGGGGCCGGCGGGGACAGCGCGCGTGCTATCTATGCGGCCCAGCCTGCATTAGGGGGCTTGAACATCGTCAGCACCAAACGCCTCGGCGCGGTTGCGAATGATCTCATGACTCTCAATGTCCTGCGCGTCTTTGGACATAGTGTCACGGCGAGTTATGCCGTCACCGATAACATCGAGATCAAGAACATCGCAGCATGGCGCGGGTTTAACGAGAATGTCGGCGGCAATGATGTCGGCGGTGGCAATGCGCTCCTCGACCCGGCAGGCAGTGGCAGGCCGTATAAGATTTTTGCGACGATCGGAGGAACGCCGCAGAAGCAACGCCAATTCACCAACGAATTCCAGATTACCGCCAAAAGCACGTTGCTCGATGTCGTGGCGGGCGCGTTTTATTTTGTTGAGAATTCGGATGGCATGCCTTCGTTGTTCAGCAGGTTGAATTTCACGACGGTGCCAGATCGCAATCCGGCGCCAATTGCCATCGCTTATAGACCATTGGCCGCACGGAACGCCTCAATTGCGGCTTTCGCTCAAGGCACGCTGCACATCACGGACAAGCTCGATTTCACCGCTGGCGCGCGCGTGACAAAGGATAAGCGCTACTATGAAGATGTGACCTCATCGGCTCCCACGGGAATGGCCGTGACGCGCAAGTTCAAGCACACCGATTGGCTGGCGACGATCACCTATCGGCCGACTAGCGATATTATGGCTTATGCCAAGGTTGCCACCGGGTATATCGCCGGCGGTATCCGGAGCGCCATTTCCTTCGAACCGGAAGAACTGATTTCCTATGAGGTGGGGGTCAAGGCAGATTTGTTTGACAGGCGGCTACGTATCAACGCGGCCGCTTATACCTCCGATTACAAGAATCTTCAGGTGACTCTGCTACAGAACAATGTGACGATCATCGATAATGCCGGTCGCGCCAAGATCAATGGATTGGAACTCGAAGTTACGGCGGTGCCGTTCGAAGGGGTCACCATCGGTGGGAATCTGGGCCATACGGATTTCAAATACAAGGAATATATCCAAGTCGTAAATGGCGTTCGGACGGATGTCGCCGACAAGATACTGCCGACGCTCCGCCCGCGCTGGACCGGCCAGCTCTTCGGCCAGTTCAGCAAGCCGATTGCTGGCGTTGGAACTTTCTCGGTCCGGCTTGATGCGACATACCAGAGTAGAACGCGTCTGACCGCACAGTCGCCCTACGCCAGTTCAAAGCTCAACGAGCTGGTAACGCTTGATCCGTTCTGGTTGGTCAATGCGAGGGCGTCGCTGAGCGATCTGGATCTTGGCGGTTCGAAAGCACGCCTGTCCGTCTTCGTTCAGAATCTCATGAACAAGAAGAACATGGAATTCGCCACTGACCTGGGGTCCGTCATCGTCGCCACATACCGTCAGCCACGGACCTACGGTCTCGATCTCAGCTTTGAATTTTGAGCTCAATGGGGGCGTGGCCGGGACACTGCTCTCGGCCACGTTAGCGCTGGATTGTAGGATGCTTCCCTATCGATAGCACGGTTTGTTCAGCCGGGTGAGAATGCCTTCGCGATTGGTACGGGTGGCCTCGGCCCCAAACTGCGTTCGAGGTGCAATTCCAGTGAAGCCTTTCCCTCATCCGAAGCGCTGCAGCAGCCCTAGTTTGCGCTCCGCGATCTGGGCGGTCCGCTCGGCGGGCTCGATTTTCTGGCAATCGCGGAGCGCGGCACCGAGGTGGTCGAGCGAGACGCGTTCCATTGTGGGTCTTGCGGAAAGCTCCGCGCCGATCCAGCGAAAGGTAATGAAGCCTTCCGAGTGGCCCGAGGCATCCAGCCAGTTGGGAACGCCAGGATCGCTGTGGGAAATGACAATCACCAGTTCGCCATTCTTTTCCAGCCGGGCATAGTGGTGATTGGTACTGGAAAGCCGGTCACGATAATCCATGCTTTCCCACCAGGCATTGCCTAGTTCGACCGACCAGTAGCGGACCTTGGGCGGAGTGACCCGTACGATAAGCGCTTCATCGCGAGGTAGCATCCAGTAAGCGGTGACGGGCTCTCCGCCGGGTGTGGCATCGACCTTGCTGGTAACGACTTCGCCATAAGTGCGGAAACTGCCGGGTTGATCCTTCCAGCGAGCGAGCATTTCCGCCCAGTACCGGACGGAAGTGGCAAGCCATTCCGAGGATCGTGCCAGACCCTCGGCAAGGGTTTCAGGGCCAGGCACCGGACGCACGGAAAGCGGGCCCACATGCTCTATCGCGGCACGCATGGGGCGTTCTTTCACCCAGTCACCGAAGAACTGCCGGATCGTCACCCGGTAAGTCTGCGTGCTGGTGCGCAGCCAGTTGGGCCCGCAAGATTCAGGGCCGATATTGACCTCGAAAGAGCCGTCCGGCCCCAGTTCCAGATCGTCACCTCGCAACATGCTCGCCGGGCTGCCGCCGAACGGCGTACCGCCGCTTTCGACTGCTGTGATCGCCACATAGTCGGCGCTGCCGCGTTGGCCGAAAATGCGATAATGATCCTGCCCGTTGATTGGCGCGCCGAGATATAGCGCATCGGGATTGTCTCCGCCCTGCTTCCGGATCGGGTCGAAGTAATGCAGCAACTGCGGATGCAGCGGATCGCAGTTCTCGAATTCGAATTGCAGTGCGAGAGCGATGTTGCGAGCAATTTGCCGAAGCCCGGCGGTGCGGTCGAGCGATGCAGCGGGCATCGCCGGATCGAACGCGATCTCGCCCGCTTGCTTGAGGTTGTCGCAGAAGTCCGCCCAAGCTGTGCGCAGCAGTTCTTCGTCAGACGGCATCGATCACGACCTCGTCGGGAACATCGAATGTTTCCTGGTAGCGGCGAAACAGACCGCGTTGGCGGATTATCTCCGCCTCGGTGCCCACATCGTAACGATGAACGCCGAACTTATGGCGCGGCTTGTGTGCGATATAGGCGCGGATATTGGCCAGCGCCCGATCCTCCAGCGACAGCCCCACGCGTCTGTAAAGCGCCGTGATCGCCTGTTCCGGATCGTCCACCAGATCGGCGTAACGCGAGGCGAAAACCTGGGCGGCGGGAATGTCGCCTGCATCCATCCAGTCGATCAGCCGTTCCAGCCGCGCCGCGACTGCATCGGGCGTCATCAGGGCTTCGAATTCCCTCACGTTGAACGGCTTGTTGCTGCGCATCCAGTAGAGCGTGGCAAGCATATTGGTGATCGAGGCGTTCGCCTTGATGGGATCGCGGTGAGTCACGATCAGCCGGGCATCAGGGAACACCTTGAACAAGGTTGGGAGGTAGCCGAGATGCGACGGCGCCTTGAGCAACCAGTGCCGCCGGGGATTGCGCCATTGGAGCAGTTTGAGCACGCGGGCGTGGTATTCCATCGCCGGAGTCATGTCGGCGGTGGCCAGCCACATGCTATATTCCCCAGCAGGTGCCTTGGACGGCATGTTGTCGCTGCGGAAGGATGCTTCGTAAACCGCCGCGCATTCGGCGGGAATCCAGCCGCCGCTTTCGTGCATCGCCTGCCAGGGTGGTGCGGCGCGGCCCCATTGGGTCAACAGATGGTGCGCAGCCTCCGCCCGCGGATCGGTGCGGTAAGTCGCGGCCTCCGGCGGGGGGCAGGGGAACATCGCTTCCCAGCTGCTTGGCACGCCGAATTGCTCATCCTGCGATAACAGTTCGAACAGGATCGATGTGCCGGAGCGGCCCAGTCCGGTGATGAAGACAGGCGCTTCGATCACTTCCTCCTCGATCTCAGGGTGGAGGCGATAGGTCTCCTCGACGCGCAGACGGGCTTCAAGCAGATTGATCAGCTCGTTGCGGGTCATGATCCGGCCGAAGATGTGCAGTTCGGCTTCCTTGTCGAGCGACCGGGTCAGGATATCGAACGGTTCGCGCCAATCATCGGTGCCGAAGTCGGAAAGGCCGGTGCGCGCGATTGCCGTCTGGATCAGGTTGTCCGCATCCAGCGGAACGATCGCCGCCGGGTCCATGAAACGGCATTCGTCGATGATCTTGGCGAGCCAATCGGGCCGGTCGGGCGCTTGCCAGAAATGGGATTGGTCGTTCATGCCGCTGCTTCCTTCGGGGCCATGGCGGCGGCGATCCGGGCTTTCATCGGTTCGACCCATTCGCGCTTGAGTTGGGCGGACAGAAGCCCGGCCCCATCCAGTTCATCGCACAGTACCATCTGGTGGCCGATGTCGAACATATCGGTCTGGCGGATGAATTTCCCGTTGCCGCCATAAGTGATGAAGGACACGCCATGGGTTTCGTAATGGCTACCGTCAGGGCGTGAGCCCGGCCCACGGTTGAGCCAGTGGGTGATGATGTCGGCGCCGTTCACCGCATAGCCGAGATAGGGGAAGGTCCAGCCTTCCCAACCCGTGCTCATGTCCCGCCCATAATGGGTTGCCCGGATTGCGTCCACACCGCTGGCGACCACCGGCATGACACCGCCATACTGGCAATCATAAATGCAATCGGGATGGTAGAATGCGTCGGCGAGCCAACTCCAGCTGTTGGTGGCCTCGGCTTGCTTGAACCCTTCTATCAGCCGTTCGACCGTGTCGACGACTTCCTCGTGCGAATAGCTCATCATCCTCTCCGTTTTGTTCTGGTTTCAGCGCAGGCAACTCTCGTCGTTATAAGCGCGCAGGCGCAGAATGCGGCCCTCCTGATCGAAAGCCAGCGTTTCGAACACTTCCAGCGAGACTGCGCCCTGGCCGGGAACCGCAAGGTCCGATTCGAACACGATGCAGGCCTCGTTACCATTGACGATGATCCGCTTAAGGCGATTGGCGACGCTCCACCCGGCGTCGCGACTACCCTGCCAAAAGGCCTTGAGCGCCGCGAGGCCTTCGATCGGCGGTGTGCCGACAGGCTCCTCCGCCACGACTTCGTCTGCGAACAGCGCCGCTCGCCCGGTGATGTCGTTGTCGGCATACGACGCGAGATAGGCGGCCACCGTCTGCTTGATCCGCGTGCGGTCCACACTTGCGGGGATCGTGGCATAGGTTTCCAGGAACACGTCTTTCAGCATGATCCTCTCCTCAGAAGCTTGCCCGGACTTCGATACCGCCGTTGCGCGGGCGATTGTATGTCACCCCGCCGAAGCCGAGCGAGCCGTAGTCGATACCGCCTACGATCACGTGTTTGTTGAGCAGGTTATCACCCCATGCTGCCACTTCCCATTCGCCCCCGGCCAGCGGAATTTTGCCCAGCGCGATGCGTGCCCCGAGATTGTTGTCCGCACCGCCTCTGATGGCCGCATTATATGGGCTGTCGCGGTCCAGCACGTTCCAGTAGCGCCCGCTCTTATAGCTGTAATCGATCCGCAGGGTGAGTTCCCCGATATCGAGCTGCGTCTGATATTGCGCGGCGAGGTGGGCGGTTGTCTTGGAGACGTAGGCAAAGCGGGCCTGATCGGCGACATCGATGATCTTGTCCTGCACGGGATCGCGGTAGAGGAATGTCTTGTACTTTGGATCGACGTACCCCAGTGACCCCTCCAGCCGCAGTCCCGACACCGGGATTACCGCCACTTCCAGCTCCACGCCCTTGTAGACGGCGCGGCCGGCATTCACGGTCTCGTTCGTGGTGCCGTTCGATCCGGCGACGAATTGGGTCACCTGCAAATCATCGTAATCGGTGTAGAATGCCGTTGCGTTGATCCGCACGCGGCGGTCGGCCAGATCGGCCTTGATGCCGATTTCGCCCGACACCGCCTTCATCGGGCCATAGCCGTCATTGGCGCTCTGCGGGTTGAAGCCGCCCGCCTTGTATCCGGTCGCGACGCGGGCAAATGTCATGACATCCGGCGACCACTTGTAGCTGAGCGAAGCCGTCCAGCTGAAGTTGCGAAACGATCGGCTCAGAGAACGGTCGGGCAGGGGGAAGCCATCGAAGCTGTTCTGCTGGTCCATGGTCCGTTTGTCGCGAGTGTATCGTCCACCCACCGTCAATTCGAGCCGCTCGTCGAGCGAGGAGGGGCGCCAACTGACCTGCCCGAAGGCCGCATAGGATTTCGCGCCCGCGTTGTAGGCGGTGGTTGGTTGCATGTTCATCGCGGTATTCGCGTCGATCACGAACGTCAGGAAATAGGGCGCGAATTCGCTGACGTTCTCATTGAAATAGAACAGCCCGGCGACATAGTCGAAATCCCCTGCTTTGCCGAGAATCTGCAATTCCTGGGAGAACTGATCCTGCTTGCGGCGTGAGGAAGGAACGGCGGCGTAGGGGCTCACCGGCACCGGCCCGACCGCGCCAAGCACTTCACCCAACAGGGCCCCGTTGCCGTCAAGCTGGGTGTTCTCCCGGATCGAGAGGGAACGCCAGGCGGTGATCGACTTCACGCTGAAAGCGTCGCTGACGCGGTATTCCGCCGTCAGCGCATTCCCGTAAGACACGATCCGTGAGGCCGGCAACGTTCCCGCCTGTGCCAGCTTCGACAGGTAGCGATCCGAGACAATGAAGGGCGCGCCGCCATAGCCGGGCGATTTGGAGAAATAGTCCTGTACGGCTTGCGAGGCGACAAGGATCTGCGAGGCGTTGCTGATCGCGCGGGTGCGGGAATAGTCTCCGCGATAATCCAGCGTGAAATCGCCCAGTTCCGCCGTAATCGCGCCATTGACGGCCGTTGTGCGGACTGCGCCGGGATCGTCCTTCGCCTTGGTCAGCGTGTTGTCGACATAGCCGTCGCGTTGGTGCCGGTAGAGCCCGACACGCGCCTTTATACCGCTGTCGCCCAGCGCGCCCGTGTCGAACGATCCGCTGGCGGTGATCTCGTCATCGCTGCCATAGCCAAAGCGCAAGTCAGCACCCGCCTCGCTCGCGGGCTGTCTGGTCACGATATTCAGTGCCCCGCCAGTCGTGTTCCGGCCGAACAGAGTTCCTTGCGGCCCACGCAGGACCTCCACCCGTTCGATGTCGATCAGGTCCGACAGGTTGCCCGACATCCGTGCGCGATAGACCCCGTCGACATAAACGCCGACGGTGGCATCGTTGGTGAAATTGGGGGCATATTCGCCGATCCCGCGAATGTAGGCGACCAGCGTCGACGAGGCATTGCCCGGGCTGGGCGAAAGGCTGAGATTGGGAATGCGCGCGTCGAGATCGGTGCTCGACTGCACGTTCATGTTCCGTAGCGCCTGCGCGTTCAGCGCGGTAATCGCCAGCGGCGCATCCTGGATATTCTCCTCGCGCCGCCGGGCGGTGACGACGATCGTTCCGAAAGCATCCGCGTTTGAATAACCCTCATCGCTTCGCTTTGGCACCTCCTGCGCGCGCACTGAGGCGGGCAATCCCAGCACCAACGCCAGGGCGGTTATCGCCGTACAGGCAAGTTCTCCCTTTGCAGACATGTTTCATCTCCCGATTTGTTTGTTTTATATTTGAATTTGCACGGTCAAAGGCCGAAGCCGCCCGAAACACTGATCGATTGCCCGGTCACATAGGAAGCCCGGCGCGATGCGAAAAAGGTCACTGCCTCGGCGATTTCCTCCGGCTGTCCCCAGCGGACTAGCGGTAGCATCTTGCGCGTCTCGGCAATCCATTCCTCGTCGAAGACGCCCTGTTCCAGCAGTTCCTTGAACATTCCCGCTTCGATCACACCGACGAGCACGGAGTTTGCGCGAATGTTGTGAGACCCTTCCTCCACGGCGATGCCCCGCACGAGGGATTCTATGGCTGCCTTGGGGGCAACCGAAAGCCCGTCCTTGTGGGGCCAGCGGCTGTGCCCTGCCGATCCCAGTGTGACAAACGAGCCACCGCCATGGGTCCTGAAATGGGGAATGGCGATCTGACTGGTGGCGAAGAATCCGCTCACTTCCACATCCAGGGCGCGGCGCCATTCGGCAAGATCGGTATCTGCCAGATGGACCTGGGTCACCAGCGGTCCGGCGGCCCACACCACCGTGTGGATACGCCCGTGCCGATCGACCGCTTCCCCGAATGCCCGCGCGATCTCTGCAGGGTCGGTGACGTCAACGGCATGCTTGCTGCCTGCGACACCCGCCGCCTCAATGGCTTCGAGTGCCGCATTCGCGGCCTTTTCATTGCTGCGATACGTAAGGGCGACCGGCGTGCCCGCTCGTGCCAATGCGGTGGCCACCGTCCGGCCAATGCCGCCGCTACCGCCGAACACCATTGCGGCGCCGTCGGGAAACTCATTGCCCATGCATCCTCTCCTACAGATCGCGACCGTCTTCTGCCTGTCCAGCATTCTGGTCAGGGCACTGTTATCGATCCGATTTTTCTGGGTGGCTTCAGCCTGCTGGCATGAGTGCATGCCCCACTGGCCAAGGCAATGCAGTTTCGTGCAACGGTCAACTGATGCAGGAAAAACCGCACACTATTTGCGCGGTTTTGGAAATCTCCCCGGTAGTATCGCTATTCGTCTAGCATCTGCTGCAAATTCACCGGGTGGGCCGCCGTGATGATACAATGCCATTCGGTCTGCGCACGCTGTTGCCTCCTGTCGTCGAGCGCCAGCGCACGGACGGCCCCGACAAAATCCTTCATCAGTAGGTCTAGTTGGACGATGGAAGCGGGCGACAGCTTGAGCGTTTCCATTTCCCAGATCGCTCTCGGTCCGTTGTAATCGATGGTCTGGAAGATTTTGCGCGCCGAACGGTCGAAGGTCCGGCGCACCGGTCCTCCCTGATGCCAGTCGGGGTATTTCACTGTCAGGATGCGGACATTGTTGTTGGGCATGAGACGGATGAGACCCAGACGATCGAGCTTGACCAGATGTGCAATAAGCTGGGCTTCGGTCAGGCCGCATTCCACCGCTGCCTCGTCCGGCGTCCAGCCGTATCGCAGCAGATAGAACACGAAAGCGCACATCACGCTTTCCGCAAGACCATGCTCCTGCGCACTGCTCAATCGGTGGATCAGGCCATCCTCGCCATTGTGCGCCATCTCTGCGAGGTCGATGATGCGGATGTCCGCGATCTGGCATAGTCGTCCCAGGACCTGCAACGACATGCCCTTGCCCGAAAGATAGCGGCGAACGGTGGCCTCGCTGACTTCCAGTTCCGCGGCAATCTGTGCTTGCCGGATGCCTTTCTGCCGGAGGATACGCTTCAACGCCCTCAGCAACCGTTCGACATCTTCCATCTTTTCAAATGCATCGAGTTCGCGCACTTCCCGGCACCTCCCTGTATTTTCTCTCGCGTCGCAGGCAGATGTGTGCCTGACAGGCCGACGATGAGCAGGGGCTATCATCTGTGGAGGGCGATTGCTGTGCAACGGATAAAATAAAGCTTATAAATAATGGGCTTAGGAAGGAGATTTAAGCGAGAGCCATTGTTTGCACGCCTTGAGGAAAGCGATTGGCACTATGCCACATTGCTTTTGTCTGGGCGCCCGATTGCCATCGCCAACTGCTGGTAGGCGGTCAGTCCTTGGGGCCGGATCCGCGTGAGGCAAGGCCAAACGCAATGCCGAGTGCTATGCCAATACCAATCCCTATGCCGACATTGCCCAGCGCCATCCCGATGGCCACGCCGAGCACGATGCCCAAAGTAAGACTGGCGAATTCTTTGCTGCCCATCATATATCCAATGCGTGCTCCAAGTATGGCGCTCGGTCCACAGAGAAGGCATTTGTTGGAAGCGCGGCTTCCCAGCCTGACAGGTCACAAAATGCTGCCGCGGCGATCAGCGGGCGCGACAGTTCAGCACTGCGCTCCTGCTTTCGCTCTGGCACCTGCCCGGCGGCCGAGTGCCTCGCCTTCCTGGCGAAGCCAGGCGTTTGCAGCTTGCCGGCCATGCGCACGAACGCGCCGTTCATGAATACAGCGATTGTAGACATCGCCTTGGCGCGCAAACAACCAGCAGGCGACGGCAGGCCCTTGGCTTGCGCTCAATGCACTTCAGCCCGTTCGTTGATAGTCTGCGATTCCTGCAAAATAGGACTGTCAGAGCTGGGTGGGGCCATGTCGCTTGGTAAATTAGGACGGATACGCTTTAGTCTCTAATGGTGCGGAGCGGCTTTCATTCCCGCTGTGTTGTGCTTACATTTATAATAAGCGCTTTGCCTATGCCCTAGGTCACCATACGAATATCGAAGACATAATTTTTCAGGCATAATCGCTCTATGAAAGCATTTGTCCTGACGAAATACGGCGGGCCGGAAGCGGCCGAACTGCGCGAGATGCCGCAACCGCATCCCGGACCGGGAGAGGTCTTGGTACGTGTTCATGCGGCGGGCCTCAATCCCGTGGACTTCAAAACCCGTCAGGGTATGTTGAAGGCCGTACAGCGGTATCCCTTGCCGATTGTCATGGGCAATGAGCTGGCAGGTGTCGTTGAAGCGTGTGGTGAAGGCGTGACCCGCTTTGCGCCGGGAGATCGCGTATTCGCCCGTATGACGAAAGATTCGATGGGAGCTTTCGCCGAATATGCGGCCGTTCCGGACAGTCTTCCGGCAAAGATGCCGCCGTCCATCGATTTCGAGACGGCGGCGGGCATTCCGCTCGCGGGGCTTACGGCACTGCAGGCGCTGCGTGATGAACTGCATTTGAAAGCGGGGAGCCGGGTGTTCATCCCCGGCGGCGCGGGCGGCGTCGGGACGTTTGCCATCCAGCTCGCCAAATGGCTGGGGGCGGAGGTCACGACCACGGCATCGCCGCGCGGCAAGGCGCTTGTCGAGCGGCTGGGGGCCGACGTGGTGATTGACTACACCACGCAGCATTTCGAAGATCATGTCCGCGATATGGACGGCGTTTTCGACCTGCTGGGCGGGGAAACGCTCAAGAAATCGTTCGATGTGGTAAAGCGCCGCGGCAAAGTGGTGTCGATCGCAGGTATGCCTGAACCTCAGACCGCGCGCAAAGATCTGGGCCGGGGCGCGATGCTTGCCGCTCTGTTCTGGGCCGCAAGCTTTGGATCACGTGCGGAAGCGCGAAAGCACGATGTAACCTACCGCTATCTGTTCATGCATCCGAGCGGCACGGAACTGGGGGAACTTGGTCAATTGGTCGAAGATGGAAAGCTTGAGCCAGTAATAGACCGCGTGTTCCCTTTTGCTGAAATCCGGCAGGCATTTGCTTACCTTGAAGCGGGCCGCGCCAAGGGCAAAGCGGTGGTGCGCATGGATGATCGTATGTCAGGCGCCATATCGACGGTTTGACGCAATTGGGATTGCCTTGGCACGCCGTTGGAAATTCACCCGGCAAGACCTTCTCGGTTTGGTTGCGCACGAGGTCGGTGTTAAGGCTTTCCTGATAATCGGCGTCGAGAGGGAAGCGCGCATATGAAAATCGGTTTGTGCCTGCCTTACATGGCGCGGGATTATGATCGGACGCGCATTCTGACCTGGGCGCGGGAAATCGATGCCGGACCGTTCGACACAATGTCATGCGGTGAACGGATCACCGATTATACGTATGAAATGCACACATTGATGGCCGCCGCCGCGGCCGTGACTGAACGCGTGCGGCTCAATCCAGCCCTCTACGTCCTGCCGATGCGTTCCGCTGTGCTGACGGCGAAGGAAATCGCGACGCTGGACGTCGTTGCCGGTGGACGCGTGTCCGTTACGGTGGGGGTGGGCGGCCGCCCGCTTGACTATCGGGCCTTGGGCGCGCCGTTCGAACGGCGGCATCAGACGCTCGATGAACAGGTTGCCGTGATGAAGCAGGTCTGGCGCGGCGAGCCTCTCTTCGAAGGATCGGGTGATATTGGCCCGCGCCCGCCACAAGGCGGTGATTTGCCGATCTTCGCAGGCGCCATGGGGCCAAAAGCGATCACACGCGCGGCGCGTTGGGCCCATGGAATCTACGCCCCTTCAATGCCGGGAGACCGTGAAGGGCATCAACGCGTCTTCGATCTGGCGCGGAGCGCCTGGATGGAAGCGGGACGTTCGGATCGGCCTTATTTGATTGGCGGGTTCTGGTATTCACTTGCCCCTGATGCAAAGCGTGAACTGCATGATTATGCCTACAACTACATGCGTTATGCCGGAGAGGATCTGGCGCATGGCATGGCTTCCGCAATGACCCGGCATACTCCTCAGGCTATTATCGAAGCGATCGAGAATGTCCGGGCGTCGGGGGCGGATGAATGCATTCTCGTCCCGGCGACCGCCCACTATGATGAGATCGAAAAGCTGGTGCGAATCCTTGCCGACCTGAAGCTCTGATTTCGCGCACCGAATGGTGCGTAGGGATGATGATCTTCCGGCCCGCGTTCCGACATTGTCAGATAGTCAGATCCCATGGGGGTGGGTCGAGAATATCTTTCAGAAAATCGATGAACGCCATGACCGCAGCCGAAGGTATGGGCGTCTTCTGATGCAGCGCATAAATGGCGAGATCAGGAGGTGCCTGCCATTCGGAAAGGACAGGAACCAGCGCACCGGATTTCAAGGCGGAATCGATATCCCATAGTGATCGCAAAGCGATACCCACACCGCAAATCGCCAGTTCGCGGACGATCTCGCTGGAGTTCGTGCGAACGTGGCTTTTCCCATCGACAACGCGCCGCAAGGGGCCATTTTCCAGCCGCCAAGGCCATTGCCCATCAGCCGCGATCAGGCGATGCCGCTGGAGTTCGGTGAAATCGGCAGGTGCGCCATTGCGGGCGATATAATCGGGGCTGGCGCACAGGATGCGATGGTTGGCCGCGAGGCGCCAGGCACTGGCGTTTCCGGGAATGTCGGAAGTGATGCGAACCGCGAGATCGACCCGGTCCATATAGAGATCGACGTTTTCATCGGTCAGATCGAGTTCCAGTTCCACCAACGGAAACCGTTCAAGAAACAGGTTGAGTGAAGGCGCGATATGCAAGCGTCCGAAGGAGGTGGGGGCCGATACGCGCAAGGGGCCGCTGGGTTCGCTGCGGATGCCGATGAGCCTGCCTTCGGCTTCATCGATGGCTCCGAGAACTCGCTTCACATCTT
Source organism: Caenibius sp. WL (assembly GCF_019803445.1). Classification (NCBI taxonomy): domain Bacteria; kingdom Pseudomonadati; phylum Pseudomonadota; class Alphaproteobacteria; order Sphingomonadales; family Erythrobacteraceae; genus Caenibius; species Caenibius sp. WL. The sequence continues at coordinate 2,776,017 of NZ_CP081844.1, read as the reverse complement.
CATAGAAGCGCTCCCCCGGGGCAGTCAGCACGAGCTTGCGGGTGGTCCGATGAATAAGCCGGACCCCTAGCCGCTGTTCCAGCCGCGATAGCCGCTTGGATGCCATCGCGGGCGAGGTCTGTAGCGCCCGGGCGGCAGCGGACAGGCTACCTGCTTCGACAATGCGCGCAAACAAGCCGTAATCGGAATCTTTCAAATTGTTTCCTTTTAAGAAAAAGTATTTGGAATTTTTATCGTCTTCCGGAGGAATAGCCAAGCAGATAGATTGGCTGCCGAGAGGTGATCATGTCGCTAACCATGCCGGAACCCGATCAGGCAACGCTGTCCCGCCGTGCTGAAATCGTGGCGGCCTTGCGCGCCATTGTTCCCGGCGAAGGCGTGATCGCGGATGAGGAAAGCCTGCGCCCGTATGAATCCGATGGGCTGACTGCCTATCGCCAGCCGCCGATGGTCGTGGTGTTGCCGGAAACGACGGAGCAGGTGTCGCGTATTCTGGCGTGGTGTCATGCCAACAAGGTGAAAGTCGTTCCACGCGGCGCGGGCACATCTCTGTCGGGCGGGGCGCTGCCGCTGGCCGATGCGGTGCTCCTCGGTCTCGGGAAATTCAAGCGCGTGCTGGAAATCGATTACCATGACCGGCTGGCCATCGTTCAACCGGGCGTGACCAATCTGGCGATTACCCGCGCGGTTGAAGAGCGCGGTTTCTACTATGCGCCTGACCCTTCCAGCCAGATCGCCTGTTCGATCGGCGGCAACGTCGCGGAAAATTCGGGCGGCGTGCATTGTCTGAAATATGGCCTGACCACCAACAATGTCCTTGGTTGCGAAATCGTGATGATGGACGGGGAAGTGCTCCGCATTGGCGGGCGGCACCTCGATCCGGGCGGGCTCGATCTGCTCGGCGTCATCGTGGGATCCGAAGGGTTGCTCGGGGTGGTGACGGAAGTGACGGTCCGGATATTGCCCAAGCCGCAGACCGCGCGGGCCCTGCTGATTGGCTTTCCCGATGTCGAAAGCGCGGGACAATGCGTGGCTGACACGATTGCCGAAGGGATTATCCCGGCCGGCATGGAGATGATGGATCGCCCTGCCATCCATGCCGCTGAAGCTTTCGTGAATGTCGGCTATCCTCTGGACGTGGAGGCCTTGCTGATCGTCGAACTCGATGGACCGGAAGCGGAATGCAGCCATCTTCTCGGCGAAGTGGAAGCAGTTGCCCGCCGCAACGGAGCGGTCAGCATCCGGACCTCGCGCAGCGAGGAGGAACGGCTGGCGTTCTGGGCGGGCCGCAAGGCCGCGTTCCCGGCAGTTGGGCGGCTGGCGCCCGATTATTACTGCATGGATGGCACGATTCCGCGCCGCCGTCTGCCCGAAGTGTTGGAACAGATGGCGGCCCTGTCCGAAAAGTATGGCCTGGGAGTCGCCAACGTCTTTCACGCGGGCGACGGCAATCTCCACCCCTTGATCCTCTACGATGCCAACAAACCGGGCGAACTGCATCGGGCCGAAGAATTCGGCAACGATATCCTGCGCCTGTGCGTGGCAGTGGGTGGCGTATTGACGGGCGAACACGGTGTGGGGGTCGAAAAGCGGGACCTGATGCCGGTGATGTTCAGCGATACCGATCTCAAACAGCAGCAGCGCGTCAAATGCGCGTTCGATCCCGAATTGCTGCTCAACCCCGGTAAGGTCTTCCCGCAGCTCCATCGCTGCGCCGAACTGGGCCGCATGCATGTCCATCATGGACAAGTACCGTTTCCCGATCTCCCACGGTTCTGACGATGGCAGCCAGCGTAGTCCCCACATGTGAAAGCGATGTCGCCGATGCGGTTGCCGATGCTCTGCGCGGCAGCGTGAAACTGGCCATTACGGGCGGTGGCAGCAAGGCCGGATTCGGCCGCACGGTGGATGCCCGCGCATTGCCCATGGCGGGATTGGCCGGGATCGTCGATTACGATCCGGCGGAACTGGTTCTGACGGTAAAACCCGGAACGCTGCTGGCTGAGGTTGAGGCACTGGTCGCAGCATCGGGACAAATGCTGGCGTTCGAGCCGTTCGATCACGGACCCATCTACGGTGCATCGTCGGGGCAGGCGACAATCGGCGGAGTGATGGCGGCGGGCGTTTCAGGTTCGCAGCGCATTTCCGCATCGGCGGCGCGCGATCATCTGCTGGGCTTTCGAGCCGTGTCCGGGCGGGGCGAGATTTTCGCGGCCGGAGCGAAAGTCGTGAAGAATGTGACGGGCTACGATCTGCCCAAGCTCGCCGTGGGAAGCTGGGGCCGTCTGTTCGCGATGACTGAACTGACGATCAAAGTCCTGCCGCGCCCACGCGAAAGCGCGACACGGATGCTGATCGGACTGGACGAGGAGCGTGCAGTTGCCGCCATGGCGCGGGCCATGGGATCACAGGCCGAAGTGGCCGCTGCCGCCTATATTCCGGCTTCCCTGCACAACGGTGAAAGTGCGACACTGTTGCGGATACAGGGGTTCGGCCCGTCCGTCGCCGCACGCTGCGCGATGTTGGGGCCGTTGCTGGCCGATTTCGGAACAGTGCGAATTCCTGATGCAGGCGCAGCGGACGCCCGCTGGACCGATCTGCATACGCTGGCCTCCTTGGGGACAGAAGGAATGCTCTGGCGCATCCATGTTCCACCCAGCCGCGCGTGCGAAGTGTTGACGCCGCCGCGCCGGGAGCAGAGCCGATTCCTGCTCGATTGGGCTGGAGGGTTGATCTGGCTGGTATCGGATGAAGAGCCTGCGGCCCTTCGTACGGCTGTGGCGGAGGCGGGCGGCCATGCGGTACTCGTACGCGGTAGCGAAGAGCACCGGGCAATCGTTCCTGCCTTTCATCCTCCTGCCCCCGGCGTGGCTGCGTTGGAGGAGCGGGTTCGCCGGGCCTTCGATCCGGTGGGCCTGTTTGAAACGGGGCGCTTCTGATGCAGACTGGTTTTCCACCCGAACTGTTGGCCGATCCGGCCATGGCGGCATCCGAAGCCGTGATCCGCAAATGCGTGCACTGCGGTTTCTGCACGGCGACCTGCCCGACGTATGTCCTGCTGGGCGATGAACTGGATTCGCCGCGCGGCCGTATTTATCTGATCAAGGACATGCTGGAAAACCAGCGCGATCCTACCGCCGATACGGTCAAGCATATCGATCGCTGCCTTTCCTGCCTTTCCTGCATGACCACGTGCCCTTCCGGCGTCAATTACATGCATCTGGTGGACCACGCGCGGGCCTATATCGAGGCGCGCTATCGCCGCCCTTGGCGCGACAGGTTTATTCGCTCGGTGCTGGCAAAGGTTCTGCCTTATTCGCGCCGGTTCCGGCTGGCGTTGATGCTGGCGCGGCTGGCCCGTCCGGGCGCATCGCTGGCTGAACGGATTACGGGCATGCCGCCGATTTCCGCCATGCTGGCGCTTGCGCCGGCGCAACTTCCGCCCAAGCCATCGGCAACGCCATCAGCGGTTTCGGCGGCAAAAGGGCGCGTAGCGCTGCTTCAGGGATGCGCCGAGCCCGTCCTGCGCCCCGAAATCCGCGATGCGAGCGTACGGATTATCAACCGGGCCGGATACGATGTCGTGTTCGCCAAAGGGGAGGGCTGCTGCGGCGCGCTGGTTCACCATCTGGGCAAGGAAGAAGCGGGTCTGGCCGCCGCAAGGCGCAATATTGATGCCTGGATGGGCGAGATCGCTGACGGCGGGTTGGACGCTATTGTAATCACCGCGTCCGGCTGTGGCACGACGATCAAGGACTATGGGTTCATGCTGCGCAACGATCCCGCCTATGCGGAGAAGGCGCAGCGCGTTGCCGCACTGGCCAGGGATATTTCGGAATTTCTGGCCGAAGCGGAGATACCCGCAGGCGATGGGCGGAATGTGCGGGTCGCCTATCACGCGGCCTGTTCGCTGCAGCACGGGCAGAAAGTCGTCGACCTGCCAAAGCGTTTGCTGGCCAATGCCGGATATGACGTGCGCACTCCCGCCGAAGCGCATTTGTGCTGCGGTTCGGCGGGAACGTACAATATCCTCCAACCTGAACTGGCCGGGCAATTGGGCGCGCGCAAGATCGCCAATCTGGAAAAGCTGGACGCGGACGTGATCGCCACCGGCAACATCGGCTGCGCTACACAGATCGGGCAACGGGCGGGAACGCCGGTTGTCCATACCATCGAATTGCTGGACTGGGCCACGGGCGGCCCGATGCCACGCATGCTCGAACAGCATAACGAAAGGAAATCCCATTGACCTCTATTTCGCTTGAGCAAGCCAACACGCTGATAGGCGCGGCCTTCGCGAAAGGGAAGGAACTCGGTCTCAAGCCACTGACCGTGGCGGTGATGGACGCGGGCGGCCACCTGATCGCGTTCCAGCGGCAGGATGGCGGATCGACCCTGCGCCCGCAGATCGCCTGCGCAAAGGCGGGAGGTGCGCTGGGCCTCGGCGTATCCAGCCGCAAGATCGGCGAAATGGCGGCAGAACGGCCCTCGTTCGTGGCATCGCTGGGACCGATTGCACCGCATGGCGTGGTCCCGGCGGCGGGCGGGGTGATTGTCGTCGACGCTGGCGGCATGCCCATGGGCGCGGTGGGGATCACCGGCGATACGTCCGACAATGACGAAGCATGCGCGCTGGCTGGGATCGCGGCAGCGGGCCTCAAGGCGCAGGATTGATGACGATGACGGAAACCTACCTCGATCGCGCGGGGCTGAAAGTCGCCGCTTCGCTCGCCAGCTTTCTGGAAGATCGGGCCATTCCCGGCACCGGTATCGATCCGGATGCCTTCTGGCAGGGCGTGGCGGACATATATCGGCGCTTCGGGCCTGAAAATGCCGCACTGCTGAAAAAGCGTGACGATATTCAGGCCCAGATCGATGCCTGGCATCTCTCCCACGCGGGCAAGCCGATTGCGCAGGATGTTTATCAGGCGTTCCTGAAAGAGATCGGCTATCTGGTAGATGAGCCTGCGCCCTTCGCCATTGCCCCGGACAAGGTCGATGCCGAAATCGCCACCAGCGCCGGGCCGCAGCTTGTCGTGCCGATCCTCAATGCCCGCTTCCTGCTCAATGCCGCCAATGCGCGCTGGGGTAGCCTCTATGACGCACTCTATGGCACGGACGCCGTGCCTGGCGCGCCAGCGGGCAAGGGCTACGATCCGCAGCGCGGCGCGCAGGTGATCGCCTGGGCAAAGCATTTCCTCGACCGGGCCGTGCCTCTCGCCGCGGGAAGCTGGACCGACTGGACGAATGACGGATTGCCGCAACTGGCTGATCCGGCATGCCTGATCGCGCGCGCAGGTGACAATCTGCTGCTGCGCCACAATGGTCTCCATATCGAACTGGTGATCGACCGCAGCCATCCCATCGGCAAGGACGATCCGGCGGGGATCGCGGATATCGTGCTGGAATCAGCGCTGACCACGATTGCCGATCTGGAAGATTCCGTCGCCGCCGTGGATGCGCAGGACAAGGTGGAAGCCTACGCCAACTGGCTGGGCATCATGCGCGGCGAATTGGAAGCCTCGTTCGAAAAGAATGGCCGCGTCATGACGCGCAGGCTGGAACAGGATCGCCGCTACATCGCGCTTGATGGGTCGGAACTGGTCCTGCCCGGCCGCAGCCTGATGTTCGTCCGCAATGTCGGCCATCTGATGACCACGCCCGCCGTGCTGTTGCCCGATGGCGGCGAAGCGCCCGAAGGCATTCTTGATGGGATCGTGACCAGTCTGATCGGTCTGCACGATCTTCAGCGGCAGGGGGGCCTGATCAACAGCCGCGCCGGTTCGATCTACATCGTCAAACCCAAGATGCACGGGCCGGACGAAGCCGGCTTCACCAACCGTCTGTTCGATGCCATCGAAGACCTGCTGGGTCTCTCCCGGCACACGATCAAGGTCGGTGTGATGGATGAAGAACGGCGTACATCGGCCAATCTGGCAGCTTGCATCGCGCAAGTGAAGGATCGCATCGTGTTCATCAACACAGGCTTCCTCGACCGCACGGGGGATGAGATGCACACCTCGATGCGTGCCGGGCCGATGCTGCGCAAGGGTGCGATGAAAAGCAGCGACTGGATCGCGGCCTATGAAGATCGCAACGTCCAGATCGGGCTGGCCTGCGGCCTTTCGGGCAAGGCGCAGATCGGCAAGGGCATGTGGGCCGCTCCGGATCGGATGGCCGATATGCTGGATCAGAAGATTGGCCATCCGCAGAGCGGGGCCAACACCGCGTGGGTGCCCAGCCCAACGGCGGCCACGCTGCATGCCACTCATTATCATCTGGTCGATGTCTTCGCCCGGCAGGCGGAACGCAGCGCGGAACCGGTGGCACCGCTGGACAAGCTCCTGACCGTTCCGGTCGCCAATGGCGTCAACTGGTCGGCCGAGGAAATCCGTGACGAACTGGAAAACAACGCACAAGGCATTCTGGGCTACGTCGTGCGCTGGGTCGATCAAGGCGTGGGATGTTCCAAAGTGCCCGACATTCACGATATCGGCCTGATGGAAGATCGTGCCACGCTGCGCATTTCCTCGCAGCATATCGCCAACTGGCTGCTGCACGGGGTGGTGGATGCCCCTGCGGTGGAAGCGGCCTTGCTCAAGATGGCGGAGAAAGTGGATCAGCAGAATGCTGGCGATCCGCTCTATCGCCCGATGGCGCTCGCTCCGAATGACAGTATGGCGTTCCAGGCCGCGCGGGCGTTGATTTTCGAAGGGCTCGAACAGCCCAACGGCTATACCGAACCGCTGCTGCATCGGTTCCGTGCAGCGGTGAAGGATGAGGCGGGGAGAACTTAATCGGAAGGGATGAGAGGCGTGGGGCGAGGGTGTCATGCCCAAGCCCTGCAAGCTGCTCATCCGTTCCGGCATTTTCACTCTTTGTCGGAAGCCGTCGTGGGATTGTGTGCTTCACGTGATCGCTTCAGCCAGTACCGTCCTTTTCGTGTCGATGGAAAGGGCGGTACTGGCTGAGTGGGAGGATCCGATAGCAAAGGCACGGCGCGGGCAGAGCGTTTTTATCGCACGCAGAGTATTTTCCACGGACGGCAATTGCCCCGGTTTTCCGCATAAATTCTGCAAGGAGCGCTGAAGGATCATTTGAGTTTGTTCCTTTTTTGTTCTTTCTGCTATGCAGGGGAAATGACAGGAAAGACGATTCTTCAAAAGCTTGCGATTCTTGCAGATGCCGCGAAATATGATGCCTCCTGCGCATCGTCGGGTACGGTCAAGCGTAATTCGGTGAGCACGAAGGGCATCGGATCGACTGAGGGCATGGGCATCTGTCACAGCTATGCGCCCGATGGGCGGTGCATATCGCTGCTGAAAATATTGCTTACCAACTTTTGTATCTACGATTGCCGTTTCTGCATCAATCGCGCGTCGAGCAATGTCGAGCGCGCACGCTTCAGCCCAGAAGAGGTCATTCGCCTCACGCTTGATTTCTATAAGCGCAATTATATCGAAGGGCTGTTCCTCTCATCAGGCATCATTCGTTCCGAAGATTACACGATGGAGCAACTGGTTGAGATCGCACGCAGCCTGCGTGAGGAACATCGCTTTCAAGGTTACATCCATCTGAAGACAATCGCGGGAGCGGACCCCGGACTGATCGCGCTCGCGGGGCTTTATGCCGATCGCCTCTCCACCAATGTCGAACTGCCGACCGTGGCGGGACTGCAAAACTTCGCCCCTGAGAAAAAGCCTGAAACGATCCGTAAGACGATGGCCTTGGTGCGCGTGGGTGAAGCAGACGCGGTCGCTTCTGCGAAGAATCGACTGATCGGCAGGGCGAAGCCGCCGCGCTTCGCACCAGCAGGGCAATCCACGCAGATGATCGTCGGGGCAGATGCCGCGCGTGACGACGACATACTGGAAGCGGCGACAAACCTTTATTCGGGATACCGGCTCCGCCGCATCTATTATTCCGCCTACAGCCCGATTCCCGATGCGAGTAGCGATCTGCCGCCGATGCGCCCGCCTCTGATGCGTGAGCATCGGCTTTATCAGGCTGACTGGCTGTTACGCTTTTATGGCTTCGAGCGCGCCGAGATCATGGAGGGGGGGAGTGATGGAATGCTCGACCTTGTGATCGATCCCAAGCTTGCCTGGGCCTTGCAACGGCGAGAGATTTTTCCGGTCGACATCAATCGCGCTCCGCGAGAACTGCTGCTGCGCGTGCCGGGTCTGGGAACGCGCGCAGTCGAGCGGATTGTCTCGGTGCGGCGACTGGGGAAGCTAAGACTAGGCGATCTGGCGAAGTTCACCACGTCGGTCAGAAAATTATTGCCCTTCATCGTTACGCTTGACTGGCAGCCGGGCAAGCTGACCGATAGTGCGGACTTGCGTGCGTGCTTCGCACCGCGACCGGAACAACTGGCGCTCTTGCTGTGAGAGAAGTCGTGCTTCAGATGCCCGGTGATTTCGCCGAGTGGCGACATGCTGCGCGCGGGCTGCTTGTGGAAGGCGTAGCGCCCGAAGATGTAAGCTGGCGAAGCGGACTGGAAGGCGCATCGCTGTTCGGCAGCAGTGCAGCGATCGAATCGACGGCTACCATATCCTTGCCGCGCGACCTGATTGCAATGGCCGGGCGGGTAATCTGCTACAGGGATGCAGAAGTGCCAGCGCGGCTCTACCGGCTTGTCTGGCGTGCGCTGCACGACCGGCAATTGCTGACCCGCACTACCGATCCTGAGGTCGACTGGCTGCGAAAGGCGGACAAAGCGACCCGTCGCGATGTGCACAAGATGCACGCCTTCGTCCGCTTTCGCCGGCTTGGCGAAGAGGCAGGGCGGGAAGCGTTCGCCGCGTGGTTCGAGCCATCGCACCGCATATTACAGCTGGCCGCACCTTTCTTTCGCAGGCGCTTCTATGGGATGGATTGGGCGATCATCACGCCCGACGCGCGCGCGATCTGGCACGAAGAGCAGCTTGCTTATGGTCCCGGTGGTACCAGGGACGAGGTCCCGACAAACGATGCCGTCGAGGATCAGTGGCGGACCTATTATGGCGCGATTTTCAATCCAGCACGGGTGAAGATCAGCGCGATGCGTGCCGAGATGCCGAAGAAATATTGGCGCAATCTGCCAGAAGCACAGAATATCGCACCATTGCTGGCAGGCGCCGGGGCGCGGGTGGAGCGTATGCGGGAGGCGGCTGTTTCCTCGGCAAATCCACGAAGCGAAAAATGGCGGACGCGTATGCCCGCAGACCCGATCCTCGATCACGATGTCAGAACGCTCGATGAGATCGCCCGCGAGATCCGCCGCTGCGTGCGCTGCCCGCTTTACTGCAATGCGACCCAAAGCGTACCAGGCGAAGGCCCGGAGGGTGCACAGATCATGCTCGTTGGTGAGCAACCCGGCGATCAGGAGGATTTACAAGGCCGGCCATTTGTCGGCCCGGCTGGGCAGGTGCTGAGCGAGGCGCTTGAGGAAGCGGGGCTTGAACGGCGGCGGCTGTTCCTCACCAATGCGGTCAAGCATTTCAAGTTTGAGCCGCGCGGGAAAAAGCGATTGCACCAGAATCCGACAGCGACTGAAATCGATATCTGTCGCTGGTGGCTCGATAAAGAGCGTGCTCTGATAAAACCCCGCATCATCGTGACGCTCGGGGCAAGCGCTTTACGCGCGGTGACAGGGACGGGTGCGAGCATCAAATCGATGCGCGGAGGCGTGCATGAACTGGAAGGGGGGACGAAGCTGATCGCGACGATCCATCCCTCTTACCTGCTACGGCTTCCCGATCGCAAACGTGTGGCGGAGGAGCGCGAGGCATTCGTCACCGATCTTGCTCGCGCGCGCAGCTACCTGGTTTGAAGCGTCTGCCGGTTGGTATCGAATATCGGATGCACTTTCGAGAGATTGCCGTCGGACAGCACCTTGGCCTGTTATCTGTTGTAATCAATCCGAATGCCAACCCATTCACCGATCATCGCTCGCCCTCCGAGCCGCGGCGGACGTACACGAAACTGCCATGAGGCGGCCAGTACCGAACGGGCGATGTTCGATCCCTTGGGATACTCATCAATGATCGCGCAATCGTCGACCCGAAAATCGGCCACTGTCTTGCAAGCTATCAATCCCCAGCCGGGCCCTTGGGCGGTGGAAAGATACCCACGCAGTTCATCGTCATAAGGTTCGCGATACCATGAGGCGGCATAGAGCTTTTCACCACGCGGTCCGCGTACGCCCATCAGGGGAGTGTCTTTTGGCCGACCAATGTCTGCTGGGCCGATCGCAACATCGTTTGTCGGTATATCCGGTTTTGCAGGCAGCCGGGAAATATCTGCGGCCACCATTTGATCGCGAGTGAGCGGAATCAATGCCGGGGTAGGCGATGGAGGAGTGCTGAGCGCGGTTTGCGATGCGGGGACCGTATTGTGAGGTGGGCTTTGCTGAGGTTTCGACTGCGTTGGTTTTTCCCGGGAGGATGGAGAAGTATCCGGTGCGTTCGATGTATCCTCTGCCCGATCGGCATCTACGGTGAAAGTTGATAGGGCGACCACAGGCTTTTCCAAGCTTGGTACCTGCCATCCCAGACTGAGTAGAGCCAGCAGAAGCAGGCCTTCCAGCAGGAGGGCAAAAACGATGCCGAAAGCTTCGCGTCCCCATTTCCTGTGGAAGCGTGCGCGCAAGTGTTTGGTGAATGAGCGCGGCGATAGGGGCAATGGTATCGTTTCTGTCAATCGCGATTTGCTTCGCGCAATCTGGCGGAGTGCAAAGGGGCTATCAACAGGCACTTGCCGACCAAAGAATGAACCCTGGCTTGCTGCCTTGGGCTATTGTGGTGGCAACAAGTGTTCCACGCCGCTCGAAATGGAATGGCGATCCGGTGTTCGTCGGTCACGATATGGAAAGGGGCAGAAGGAGATAAGCGGCGCGCAGCCGGATTGGTCCGCCAATCTCATACTTGCGTCGATGCCGCCAATTTTGATTTTGCTCACGGCCGAACTGGCGGTTCCGGCCAAGAAATCGGGGTGGGCAAAGCCCACCCCGCGCGTCTCACAGACCGTCGAGCCCCTTGCTGACCAGGACATTCACCGCAACACGGCGGTTCTGTGCCTTACCCTGGGCGGTTTCGTTGTCCGCCAACGGGTCGGCTTCCGACATTCCGGTGGGGGTAAGCATGCGATAAGGTTTCCACCCGCAAGCCTGCTGAAGATGATTGACGACGTTACCGGCCCGCTTTTCGCTGAGCACCTGATTGAACTCGGGGCTTCCTGTAGAGTCGGTGTATCCGACCACGAGCAACAGGGCATTATCCATTTGCTCGGCTGCGGCTGCCGTGGCGCAGAGATCGCTTTTCGCCTGAGCAGACAGCGCTGCCTTGCCAGTATCGAAATTCACGTTCGTCGTGCTTTTGACGTTGTACTGATCGATATCGCGCATGCGACCGCGCAATGCTTCTGTTGCTGCGGTCTGTTCAGCAAAGCCCTGCGCAGTGCCGCTACGGATCATCGACGCGGTCTTGAGATCCTTGTTCTTGAGATCGACCTGGCTCGCTATCAGGCCATTGCCCGATTGCAATGTCTTGACGGTAACCGGCAGGCCGTTGAGCAGTGAATCCATAGCCAGCTTGTTGCGGCTGAGACCCAAAAATCCGCCACTGGACTTGATCTTGGTGGCATCATTGATGGCGATAACCGTGCTGGTGCCGTCAGCGCTCGTGACTTGCATCCTGTCGCCGCTGCGGGCGGTGATAAGACCTTCGATCTCCGGCCCTTCAGCCATTTCGGACATTGCCGGCGACGTGTCGGTCACACTTCCCGTGAGCTCGGTCTCGGCCGGGTCCTGTGGCTGCTGAGCCAGCCCGACTGATGCTGTCCCGGAAAGCATGGCAAGCAGTAAGAACACTTTTGGGCTTTTGGAAATGATACTCATTGCGCTACTCCTTCAAACTCGACCGGTCGGGCCTGCGTGCATCGCAGATTCTCGTCCGACCGCTGCTTCCGTGATGGCGTATCTGGCTGTCAGAACCCCCTCCACCTCGTTTCATGATGTGCGGCATTGTGCAGTGCCTGAACATCGGTTTCCTGCCGTGTTCAGACCAACCTTTCGCGCAGATGAACAGCCCCAACGCCCCCCTTCGTTGTGCAGATAATTCGAGTGCAGCGTGCGGCGAACCGATGTGGTGGTGAAATTGCCGCAATAGAATTTGGAGGCATATCTCGATTGGCAGCCAGTCCTTTTAAAAAAGGGTAGGCCTGAGTCTGCCAACGGATTGGAAGTCTACTGCTCACCCCATCTGGAACATTCGCATTTACCGGGCTTCATGCAATGATCCTGTGTCCGGTTGTTGGTGCTGCCCCCTTCGATACGAACGGACCAGGGTGCGGCATGCGATCCGTCAGCCGTCAGGTCGTAGTGCTGCACCCCCGGGGAGAGAGCGTTCCGCTCCGGATCGATCGATACCTACGGTCCAGATCTTGAACAGGAAACGAGATCATGTTCTGAACTGCAACCAATCGCCAGAGAGAAGCGCGCCGGTTGGTGCGGAGCGGGAAGCTTACCGCTATGGGCGGTGTCCTGCGCTTGGAAGGGTGGTAACACATGCGACGGACCTGCCTGTCATTGCTCTATGCATGCGAAGGGAGAACGACATGGCGGAGGAAGAAGGAAATACGCTAGATTACACCGGCCCAGTGCATCTGGATTAGGCTGTTACCCCTGAGGCCGTTGGGGAGCGGGTGTGAAACGCGCTTGTACCGACGGTCTCGATCAAGTTTTCCGCAGAGCGCGATCCCCTGCAAGCATGCTGAACTGGATTTTGTGCTTCGACAGGGCGAAGCCAACGGAGGTCGTATGAAAGGTTCCATCATCGCCGGTGCGGTTGTTGCGGCCCTTGGTTTGCTCAGCATGGGGGTCCTGGGCTTTGTGCTCTATTACCTCACTTATCCAATCCATTATCCGTTGTTTGGCGACATCAACGATTGGGAAGGGACGGACCTGTTTTGGCCTTCGATCATCTGGGCGGGCATGCTTTGGGCAGTCTGCTTTCCGGTTGCGGGTTATCTGGATGGCAGGCTGATGCGGGCACGGCAGGGACGTGTCCTGCGAGCCATCTCTTATCTCGCGATCCTGTGGCTAGGCGGGGGGCTTGTCTGGATATTCGTGGCGATAACGTCGGGCTACCGCTTTCCCGCTTCCGGTTTCATATGAACGATTGGGGCTGCTGCGTTTAACGATGAATGCAAGAGACTAATCAGGCAATGGAGTGGTGCCCGTAATTCGATATAGAACAGCGGGTAAACAGTATCACAGGCTGCGTGGTTGAAGGTGTTCAGCGTGGTGACGGTTTGCAATATCGATCTTCCGGAAAGCAGGATTTGCGGACATTCCATTAAACCCCCTCATGCCGGTTGAATAACCTTTGAAACAAATCCGCTAGGCGGACATTGAAATGGTCTGCCCGTTCGGTAACGGGCAGACCGAATATCGTCGGTGAATAGGGGTTGTGGCAAAGGGACCAGATCAGCGCGTCCAATCGATCGGCTTGAACACCTCGCCTATGCAGGGCCTTGAGAGAAGAAAGGCCTCTTGTGTCCCTGAGGCGGCTCGAAAGAAAGTCGTTGCTGTCCTCCCGCGCAGTGTGGAGGATTAGTTTGCCGAACAAGGCGGGGATCGGGGCGACTTTCCCATCGGCGCTTATCGAAAATACCGGCCAGCTGCCTTTAGCGGTAATATCACCGATCATCAGATCGTAAATCGTCTTGTACGTATCGGCGAGGATATCCCTCTTGCTGCCCAGGGAGTAGGCAATTGAAGCAAGTGGAATTCCGGCCTCTTTCGCAAGCGTGCGATGGGATATCTTTTCTCCTCGCGAAACCAGGCGAATGGCTGCTTCTGTGACTTCCTGAGAGCGTGGTCGGCGCTTTTGGGATGCGGCTTCCTTCTCTTCTGCCTCGTCCCGATCCTCATCGAAGAGGGCATCCTCGGTCGTCTGATCGGGAAGTCCCGCAAGCTTGGCTGTAAAGCGCTGAAACACCCGCACGACCCATGTCTGACTGATCAACGGATCGTCATCGAGTATCGCGTACCACAGGATAGCATCGGCCATCATCGCCCATGGCCAGACCAACGTATCCGGCAAGTCGAAAGCCGCGCCGAAATCCTGCCAGAATTGTTGTGCTGCAGCCGTATCGACCTGCTCTTCGGTCAGTGCCGCATGCATGCGCAGTTCGAGGAGAAGCAGTGTCTGTGGCCGCATCTTGTGGGCGAGATGGTTGACCATAGCGGTCAGGAAGCTTCCAGGCGTGCGTATATGGCGGGGCAGGGCCGCGGCTTTGGCTAGGTGGCGGGACAGGTCCGTATAATGGTCCTGCATCATCTGTTCATGCAGCGCGGCAAGCAGCTTGTCCTGACCCTTGTAATGGTAGCTGACCAGAGAAGGACCGATATCGGCTTCTCTCGCCACCGAGCGCACGCCGATCGCATCGATTCCATCGCGCAGACCGATATCGCGAGCGATTTCGAGCATCCTTTGCGCCGAAGTTTTCCGAGCGGCCACCATGCGCGCATCCATGCCCAAAAGCCCTGCTTGACGCAAGATTGAACGATTGTACAAGATAACTATGCGGTGAATCGGTGAATAGAACATTATCAAATATTTATAAGAATATCGATTTGATCGGTTGTGCAATTATGGCCAACGGGCAATCCATGGTCGATAAAATGGGGAGAGCAGGGGATGCGTGGTCGTGTATCATGGGGATTGGGTTTGCTTGCCGGGAGCAGCCTGACGCTACCCGCTGTGGCATTGGCTCAGGAAGCGAGTGGCGCATCATCGACACGGCTTGATGAAATCGTGGTGACGGCCCAGAAGCGCGAGGAATCCTTGCAGGGCACGCCGATTTCCATTGCCGTGCTCGGCACGGAAGATATGGAAAAGCGGGGGATCAGCAGTCTGACCGATCTGGGCAGCGGGGCCGTTCCTTCGGTTCGCACCGCCGGAACAAGCGGACGCCCATCGTCTTTGATTGTCACGATGCGAGGCATCAGCCCCGGGGATGTCACCCAGATCAGCCGCGATCCTACCGTTGGCGTCTATCTGGATGGTGTCTACATCGGGCGTGCGCAGGGTCTCGGCGCGGAAATGCTCGATCTCGAACGGATGGAGATTCTGCGTGGGCCACAAGGCACCTTGTTCGGGCGCAACGCCGTGGGCGGCGCGGTCAGCATGGTATCCAAGCGGCCAACCGGCAAGCTCGGTCTCGATCTGACAGCGGGTATTCGCAATTTTAACGGGCGAAACGTCAAGGCACATCTCAATCTGCCCGAATTCGCCGGTTTCAGCATCAAAGTGGACGGTGTGTGGAACAAGCGTGACGGTTGGGTGAAGAACTCGCTGGAAGGCGCTTCCGACTGGTCGGCCATTGACCGTCGGGGCGCCCGCGTCAGCGTGTTGTGGCAACCCGCCCCCAATCTGGAATTTCTCTATTCCTACGATACGTCACGCGATGCATCGACTACGGGCTATGCGCAAATTAGCCAGCTCCTGCCAAACGCACCGGCGCTGCCGCCGATCTTTTCGGTCGAAGACAAGCGCGTGCGTAAAGGGCGGGCGGGTGTGCCGATGGAGCCTAGCCTTGGCAAAGTGTCCGGCCACAGCCTGCAGGCAAGCTGGGATGTCTCCGACAATCTGACGCTGCGTTCGATTTCGGCCTACCGCAAGCTGTCGCAGGAAATGTTCGACAACAGCGGCGGGCTGCTGCAGCGCTATCGTCCTAACGAAGTCTTTGCGCGAATGAGCTATTCTGATGTGCATCAGGATCAGTTCAGCCAGGAATTGCAGGTTCTGGGGACCTTCGATCACCTGAAATTCGTTCTCGGCGGTTTCTATTTCGAAGAGGACGGGGATGACGTTTCCTTCTCGCCCTATACCGCTCGCTTCAACGGCGATGGCACGGGGTATACCCTGCTGCCGGTGGAACTGGGTGGCCCGACCTATCCCGAGCGGGCGAGCGAGATACATACCCGATCGAAAGCCATTTTCGGGCAGGCGACCTACACCCCGCCCGTTCTCGACGAACGGCTCCATCTTACGGCTGGCCTGCGCTGGACGCACGACCGCAAATGGGGCGCGCTGACCCGGCGCCGCGGCGCGGTCATCGATGTGCCTTTCAAGTTTGAGTCGAAGCGGCTGGACCCGGCCTTTACCGTGGCTTTTGACTGGACTGATACGGTCAACACCTACGTACGTTGGGGCACAGCCTATCGTGCCGGCGGTGCGAATGCCCGCTCAGCGACGTTCCGTTCCTTTGCTGAAGAAGAAGTATCAACCTGGGAAATCGGCGCCAAGACGGAACTGTTCGACCGGCGCGTACGGTTCAACGTGGCAGCTTACCATATTCGTTACAGCGACAGGCAGGAGGATTTCCTCAACCCCGAGAATCCATCGAATATCGACACGATGAACACCCCGGGATCGAGCACGATCAAGGGTCTCGAAGTGGACCTTACCGCGCGTGTCGCCCCCGGTCTGACACTGACAGGAAGCTATTCGTTCACTGATTGGAAGCCGGTGGAAATCCTGAATCCGTTCAGCCAAAAACTGGAATTGTCCGGGGTCGGTAATACCCCCAAGCATTCGGCTTCTGCCGCGATCGATTACGAGTTTTCGCCGTTCGACGGGGCGACGCTGGCCACTCATCTGAATGCGATCTATTCCGGTAGCTACTATACCGGGGGCCTGTCATCGCCGAAAACCGGGTCTTATTTCACACTCAACGGGCGGGTGACACTGGGGGATATCGATATCGGCAATGGTGGCGCCAAGCTGGCATTTTCGTTGTGGGGGAAGAACCTGACCAATAGGGAATGGGAAGTCTTCCAGTTGGCTCTCGGCGGAACGGGACTCGCGAATGTGGTGACAGCATACATGAACGAGCCGCGTACTTACGGGCTTGAGGCGAAGATCAGCTTTTGAGGTCGGCTTGAAAACGCTAGCATTACCTGCTGGCGTTTTCACTCGCTGGTCTGCGAGGCGTGATGCCGGAGTGTCGGGCTGGCTTCTTCCACCGCTGCAGAATGGAGAAAATCTATCGAGCGAGGAGCGGAAAATGCCCGATAACCCGGTTTCCGGGCCTGATGTTTATAATAGGTCGCGGTATTTTGGAGTGTGCCACTCCTCATTCTCACGTATTTCCTGCCTATGAGCAGTGATTTTTCGGTGGGTGGGGGAGACTGCGAAATGCCTTCCGGGACCATGCAGCCAACCCAACCGCCTCATCGGTTGCTAACGGCGGCTGAGCCGTGCCGGGCCGGGTTCGAGGCGTTGGCGCTGTTTACGCTCGCGCCGGTTCTGGCATTAGCACCTCGTGGTGATGGACACAGCGTGCTTGTCCTGCCCGGATTTGCGACCAACGATCACTCCACCGGGTTGCTGCGCATGTTTCTCGCGCAGCGAGGGTACGATGCACGCAGTTGGGATCTCGGCTGGAATCTCGATCACAAGACCGTTGGCGAGCAAGGCGAGATAATCGTTCGGCGTATCGCAGCGCTATGGAAGGAAAGCGGCCGTAAAGTGAGTCTCGTAGGGTGGAGTCTTGGCGGGGTGATTGCGCGTGAGGCCGCGCGCCGCATGCCGGGGAAAGTGCGTAATGTCATTACGCTGGGCAGTCCTTTCGCAGGCGATCCCAGCGCCAATGCCATTCGCGGCCTCTATGAGTATCTCAGCGGGAATATCATCGATTCACCCGCTACCAGAGAGCGTTTCGCGAATGGCCGTCAAACGCTTCCCATGCCGTCCACCGCCGTTTTCAGCCGCACTGATGGGATTGCCGCCTGGCAGAACTGCATCGGCGAGGAAAACGCAATCAGCGAGAATATTGAAGTGGTCTCCAGCCATTTTGGGCTTGTCGTGAATCCTGCGGTTTTGCACCTCGTGGCCGACCGTCTGGCTCAGCCCGAAAACGCATGGCGTCGTTTCGTTCGTCCTCGGGCCCTTGCGTTCCTTTATCCCGAAAGGCACTCAGAGGGATAGCGAGATACCTTGCTGACGTGACCTTAGCCCAACCCGTATGCCAAGCGCTGGCTGCCTTGGCGTAGAAGGTCGATGCTCAGAATCGCAATATCGTGTTTCACACCATCCGCATCGCGGACATGATCGCGCAGCAATGCTTCCGCAGAGAAGCCCATCTCCTCGAACAATGCGATGGCCCCCCTTTGTTCGGGTACAATGCTCACGATCAGCTTTTCGGTGTTGTCGGTTAGCGCCAGTGCGAAAGCTTCCTGCGCAAGCCGCCTGCCTATGCCGCCACGGCGGCTTTCAGGCGCCACCAGAATGCGAATTTCCGCGACATGTGGAGACCAGCTCAAGGCATCGCGAACGACGGCGGCACATCCGATGAGCTGGCCATCGGAAAACGCCAGCAGGCTGCGTATCAGTCCGCGCTCGTTCTGTTTGGCCCAAGCTGTCACAACTTTTTCGACACGGATATCACGTTGCAGGAACAGCAAGTCGGTTACAGGCAGCCGGGCAGCGAAAGCGAGGATCGCGGGGACATCGTCCGCAGTCATGGCCCGCGCTTCGAAAGCCTGATCGTTCGTCGTCACCATAGTCATCCCTATACCGACCTTTTGCCGAGCCATTCGTCGATCGAAGGCCACAGGCGCCGCACCGCACTGGCGCCGGCGACCACGCTCACATGGCCGCCTTTGCTCAGAATTTCCTCGCAATCCTGGGATCCAGTCATGTTCAGAAGGGGCGCGGCCGCTTCGCGTGCGACCACGTGATCATGTTCGGCAACGATGCTGAGGATGGGGGCCGTGATGGCACTAAGATCCACATGCCGCCCACCGACCTGCATTCGCCCTTCCAGCAGGGCATTGTCCCAAAGCAACTGTTTGATGATCTGGCGGAAATACCGTCCGGGCATAGGCAGCGTTTCGGCGCCCCAGCGGTCGAACATTCGATAGGATTTGACGAAGTCATCGTTCCACATGTTCGCCCAGAGATGCATCATCCCTGCGGTTCGATTAGCCGGACGCATCAGATCGAATGCCCCCAGCATCAGTTCAGGGGGAATGATGCCCAGTGCGTCAACGAGTTGATCGACATCGAAATGCGCTTTGTCAGCCCAGGCGCGAAACAGGTGCATGTGGTGAAAATCGATCGGTGTGGTGAAGCAAAGTAGGTTGGCGATACGGCCTGCCCCGGCCAGCGCGGCATAGAGCACGGCAAGAGTGCCCCCCATGCAATAACCGCTGATCGTCAGTTCGCGTTCACCCGTTTCGTCCGCGATATGCTCTGCGCATTGGGCAATGAAATCGAGCACATAGTGTTCGATACCCAGTTCGGCCTCGTCGGCCCGTGGCGGCATCCAGTCCAGCAGATAAATGTCGTAGCCGCGATGAAGCATGAATTCGAAGAAGCTCTGCCCGTTCGCCAGATCAAAGATGTAACCTTTGTTACTGGGGGGCGTGACCATCAGCAGAGGCACGCGGTAAACTTCTTCGGCAACGGGGCGATAGCGGTAGAAAGCCATCGTGCCGCGACGGATCAGCAGATCGCTTGCCATTGCGCCGACCGATTGGCGCGGTGCGGTGAGAAACTCCAGACCCTTGAGATTGCGCTGGATTGCGCGCTCTGCTTCGCGGCGTACCCGATCGCCGATGGAGGCGGTTGCGCCCGTATCCGGCTGGCCTGTCAAGCGGCAGGCCCGGCAGGCTTGCGTGTGCGCCGTGGAGGGGCTGGAGAGGGCTTGGATGACGCGGTATTCGAAGGAAGTGCCGCAGCGATAGCGTCGAGCTTCTGTTCGATATGGTCCAGCCGATCGAGTGCCTCGCTCATCTGCGTTTGGGTCGCGAACTGCATCGATTGCACGAGGCGGTTGAGATTGTTCTCCATGCTCTTGCGTGTCGTCATGGACAGCTTGGTGGCTTGATTCATGGAGCCGGCGAATACTTCGTTGGAACTGATTTTGGCCGACAATTCATTGAGTTGCCGTTCCCATTGGGAAATCATGTTCTGCCATGTGGCTACCGGATCGAATTCGCTTTGCTTCGACATGGGGCTACCTCTTCGATACTCTTCGTCGGCCAGCATCCTGTCGATGGCAACCTAGCAATAGTATCAGTAGGTAAGCGTAGAATCTGACCGATAGGCCTTAAGCTTGGCCGGACTTGTTCCTGTCTTGGAGGATAAGGTCCGCACCGCGCAACCCGATGGCCATGGCAGGGGCATTGGTATTGCCGGTGACATGCCAGGGGATCACGGAACAATCCGCGATCCGCAAGCCCTGAACACCGTTTACGCGAAGGCGCGGATCGACCACGGCATCGGGATCGCCGCCCATGCGGCAGGACCGGATTGCGTGGAGCCCACACGTCGAAAGTTTGCGGAATGCGGTGAGAATATCTTCATCGCTCTCAACTTGTGTGCCGGGGACGACTTCGGGCCCTACCATGTCACCCAGCGGTGGGGCTGCGATGAACGCACGCATGGCGCGGATCAGCGCTATGGCAGATGCGCGGTCATGTTCGGTGGAAAGAAAATTGTGCCGGATGTCCGGTAAAGAGGCCGGCGAGGGCCCCGTTGCACGGATCGAACTCTCGCTGGTGAGGCGCAGGAGCTGTCCGTAGATGGTAATGCCCGGCCTTGGATCGATCTTGTCGAGAGGAACCGGGTTATTGTCTTCGATCTTGAACGTATAGCCGCCGAGATAAAGCTGGGCGTCCGTTCTGCCGTCGGGATGGGTAACATTCAGGAAGGCGCCGACTTCGAATGGCCCTGTGGCCATGATCCCATCGTGCCGGACGAGATAGCGCAGCATCGCCATGGCCGCGCCGATGCCAAAGAAGCTCTTGTTCGTGCCGCTCCCCTTTGTCAGGCGATAGGGGATGGAAATCGAGAGATGTTCGATCATACGTTCGCCAACATCGGGCGAGTGGACCACGACCGGAATGCCGGCAGCCTGCAAGCGCTGTGCATCGCCAATGCCAGAGCGTTGCAGCAACAGCGGGCTTTCCATGGCGCCTGCCGAAATAATGATTTCACCGGAACATGGAAAACGGCGTGGCTGGCCATTCACTGTCGCTTCGACCGCTACGGCACGCGTGCCGTCGAACACGATGCGATCGGCCATGGCGTGAGTAACGACCGCCACATTCGGACGCTTGCGGGCGGCGGCGAGATAGGTGCGCGAGGCGGATTCGCGTTTCCCCTTGCGGATATTGTGGCTGAACAGGCCGACGCGCGGGCCGGTGCTGCCGTTCAGATCGTCTACATGCCTGAGGCCGATGGCTTCCCCTGCCTCGATCATGCGGTCGGCAAGGGGATAGGTGTAACACGCGGGATCGACATGGACCCGGCCGCCAGCGCCACGCAGTGATGAGGGGCCTGCGGCATGATCTTCCAGTTCAAGGAAGGCTGCCGTCATCGTTTTACCGTTCCAGCCCACGGCGCCCGCTTCGCTTTCCCAGGCGTCATAGTCGGCCAGTTCACCCCGGCTCCAGATCATTCCGTTGATGGAGGACGAACCGCCAAGACCCTTGCCGCGAATCCAGACTTCATTCTGCGGCCCGCCTTCCTCACGCGGCTGGGCGACCGGGTACATCCACATATGCTCGGGTTTCTGGACCAGTTTGGCGACGCCTTTGGGGAGAGTGACCCAGAAGCTGTCGTTCTCTCCTCCGGCTTCCAGCACCAGAACGGTGGACTTGCCATCGGCGCTGAGCCGCTCCGCCATGACGCAGCCGGCTGAGCCTGCGCCGACGATGATATAATCCCAGGTCTCTTTCATTTCATCCTCACCACGCAGAGAGGTATCAGCCCGGTGCGATTGCGCGCCTGTCTTAAAAAACAGGGATGGAAGAGGTCGGTTTACTGCGCGGTAAGGCCCCCATCGACAACGAACTCGCCGCCGGTCACGTACTTGGCGCGATCCGAAAGCAGGAAGGCGATCATGTTGCCGATATCGTCCGGCTCGCCCATCCGCTTCATCGGAATACTGGCGTTGATCGCATCATACTGTGCCGGGTTATCCTCGATCGCGACCTTTTGCATATCGGTCCAGATCACCCCCGGATGCACGGAATTGACGCGAATTCCCTTGGCCGCGACTTCCAGTGCAATCGATTTGGAATAGAGGCGTACGCCCCCTTTGCTCGCGGCGTAGGCGGATGCACCCGGGATGCCAACCAGCCCCGCAATGGATGAAAGATTGACGATTGCACCGGAACCTTGCGCTTCCATGATCGGAAGAACAGCGCGGCAGCCGAGATAGACGCTCTTCAGATTGACGTCGATCTGGCGGTCCCAGCTCGCCGGATCGAGATCGGCCATCCACCGGAGAACCGCGATGCCGGCGTTGTTGACGAGCCCGTCAATGCGGCTGGTTTCGGTGGTGACACGTGCGACGAGGGCGCGCCACCCCGCTTCATCTGTGACATCCTGCGCCAGCCCCGTGGCGGTGAAGCCTGATGCACGCAGTTCTTCTGCTCTGGCTGCGGCAGCATCGCCATCCAGATCGGTAAGGTAAACCGTATGCCCTTCCTGTGCGAGCAGGCGGGCCGTGGCGAAACCGAGCCCCCCTGCGGAAGCCGCGCCAGTGACGATCATGGTTTTGGAGACAGATTGGGTCACGGCAAGCAATACTCCGGTCAAGCGGTGGCGAGCCAGGCACGGTCATAAGACCGGTCCTGCGTGTCGTGGCGGCCAAGAAGACAGGCCGCGAGATCGGTGGCGAGAATGCTGTCGGCGGCTGCTTCCTTGCGCACCCAATCGACCAGCTCAGTGCGGTGGGCGAAGCGCCATTCCCCGCCGCGGCGCTCATATCGATCAAGGTAACGCCCTGAGATCACCATATCGGTAGGGCCGCTTTCTTCGACGATGCGATGAAAGGCATAGTAATAGACTTCGCCATAAGCGCGATCGGGCGTGTCGCTGTCGAAAGTGATGAGGTGTTGGCCGATCAGATGCTGATTGGCGCTGTGTGTGGCGAGCAGTTCCTGCGCGAAATCGACGAAGGCCGGCCCGCTGCCCTTGAAGATGCCGTAATCGGTGGTGGCGTCCGGCCAGAACGTGGCAAGCTGCAAGGCATGATCCAGCCGGTCCTGCCCGCGCATGTAGCGTGCGCACAGATCGCGAATTTCATCCTTGGCAATCAATGTGGCGAGATCGGTCATCGCTGCTTCCTTGTCGCTTGATCCGAAAAAATGCGGCCAGCGGGAGGATTGTCCCGCCGGCCGCAGGCTTCAGAAGCGCACTGTTGCCTGAAGCTGGACAGTGCGTGGGAGAGACACGAAACCGACTTGATCGGCCATGATTGCGTTATTGGTTCCCGTGCCCGCGCCGGTGTTGGGGGCATCCACTGCGCCGCCAACTATGTAACGGTTGGTGAGATTCTTGCCGATCAGCGCCAGTTCGTAACGCGCGTCCTGGAACTTGACCCGGATGGAACCGTCGAGAGTGAGATAGGCGGGCTGTTTCGACAGAGGATGCGCGAAGCCCGAAGCGAGGTAGGAATCGGAGTATCGGCTATCGAGCGAGAAGCCGAGCGCGGTGCCGTCGCTGACCTCTGTTTCATACGAAACGCCCAGCGATGCGGTCCATTTCGGAGCCACTGCCGTGGGCGCGCCGCTCAGGTCCTGCCCGGGGGCGCCCTGGAACAGGATATCGCACCCTTGTGCGATCGATTGCCCGCCATAGCAGGGGGCGATGTAGTTGAGATAGCGTGCGCGATTGTAATTGGCCGTGCCGTGAAGGTTGAGGCCGGGAACGGCGCGGGGGGCGAATTCGAATTCGAGTTCCACACCTTTGGTACGGGCCGAACCGGCGTTGGTGGTGATAAAGGCGAACGTTTGTGAATTGAAGAAGTCCACCTGGAGATTGACGTATTTGTAGCTGTAAACGCCAAGATTCAGCCGCAACTGCCGATCCGCCAGCATCGTCTTGATGCCAGCTTCGAACCCGCGCGCCTTTTCCGGGGCGAAGGCGACATCGCTGGGGATCGTTCCTATGCTGACAAAGCCGGAGTTGGAGAAACCGCCGGACTTGTAGGCCGTCTTGTAGGCGCCATAGACGGTGATCTGCTCATTCGGGGTCCAGGTCAGCGTGAATTCCGGTGACCAGTCGTTGAAAGTCTGATCGCCATAAATCGTCTTGTCTTGGACGAACAATGCCTGAAGCGCGCCGTTCACATAGGGCTGGACGAGATAACTGTCCTTGGTTTCATGAATATAGCGGACGCCGCCGGTCGCCTCGAGTTTGGGCAGAATGGTCCAGCTCACCTGGCCATAAGCGGAGAGTGTTTCCCCATCGGTTTCCGACCGCTTGAAATACCCGAGATACCGGAAATCGGCCGGTGCGGTCGAATCTTCGATATTGCCGAATGCGCCGGACTGGAAATGATTGCGCTTGGTCTTCTGATAATAGCCGCCGACCAGCAGGTTCAGCGGGCCATCGAAGCTGGTCTGCGCGCGCAGTTCGGTCGAGAACGCATGATAGATCGATTTTTCGGTCGATGGGGCCGCGGCGAGATCGGACGAAACGAACGTGCAATCGCAGGCCCAGCGGTTGGTGTTACGATTGTAGTTCGTCACCCAGGTGAGACTGACGTCATCGAAGGCATACTCTGCCGTTCCGGTGATCGCCCAACTGCGATACTTGTTATACAGCGCGCCGCTTTTCTTGGAGAAAGGATTGGTGCCTGCCAGATCCTCGGGGAAGTAATTCTGGTAGATATTGAATTTGCGCTGGCACGGGATGGCGGCATTCAGCGCGTAGTTGTCGCCTGCGCAGTTGAACAAGCCGTAGTTCCAACTGTTGTTATCGGCGTCGGAAGCCGAAGCATTGGCTTTCAGCGTGAATTTGAAGCGATCGCCGGGATCGTAAGCCAGCGTTACGCGGCCAAGAAATTCCTTCGTTCCTGGGTTATCGCCACCATATGCGGGGGCAAAATGATTGGTCGTGACGCCGGTGGCGATGTCGTAAGTGGAATAGGTTTTGTCGATCCCCCGGTTCTTGAAATAACTGCCGGTCATGTTCGATGCGCGCAATGCCACGCGCAGACCAAGAGTGTCGGTCAGCGGGCCAGAGCCGACAAATTCCCCAACCAGCTCCTTGCCCGCAAATTCATAGCCGAGCTGGGCCTTGAATTCGGGTGTGGCGGTGGGATTCGCGGTGCGTAATGAGATAACGCCCGCCGTCGCATTCTTGCCGAAGAACAGCGATTGCGGCCCCTTGAGCACTTCGACCCCTTCGAGATCGAGGAAGCCTTCGTTGATGACACGGCCTTGGCCGTAATAAACGCCATCTACCACCACGGCCACGGATTGTTCGATCCCGATCGAGGTGGAGGAGGATCCGATGCCGCGCAGCGTGAGTTGGGCGCCCGATCCGTTGGATGCGCGGCCGATGGTGAACTGGGGTGTCTGGGTCGCGATTTTTTCAAGACTGGTCATGTCGTAGCGCTGAATCTGTTCGGCGCTGATGGCAGTCACCGAAACCGGTACGGTTTGTGCGCTTTCTTCGCGTCGGCGGGCAGTGACGACGATATCGCTGATCCCGCCCTGCTGCGCCTGTTCGCTGCCTGCGGCATCTTGTGCAAAGGCTGGTGTGATCGCAAAGCCTGAAGTGAAGACCGTGGCGAGAAGTGCGACGCGCACGGCGTGTCCTGCCGACAAAGACATACAAGCTTCCTTTCCCCATGCCGGAGTGGGCCTGTTCTCGGTTTCTGCCCTCCGGAACCCATCGCGGGTCTGGAGAAAGGCTATAGCGCTATAAAAGTGCAGTGCACTGCAATTTGTGCTAGGCGAGGGGCGAGATTGCCGCCTGTGCCAGCCGACGAACACACCGTCTGGCTTCCTGATGCGACCAGTCGCGCAAATTGCCGTGCGCGTGCGGTAGCAGCACCTGGCAGACCGCCAGCCGCATCTGCGTTTCCAGCGTATCGTCAATCATGCCGTGTCCGGACCACAAGGTGACGGCGCTGACCATTCGCTGCCCGATCAGCCCGGTCAGCGTATCGATATCGTCTTCCTCCAGCAGGCCTTGTCGCGCCAGTTCATCCAGCGCCCGGCCGACATAGCGGCGATAGACATGATGAAGCCCGACGATATCCGCATGCTGGATCAGGACCGGGGCCAGGGCACGGGCGACATCGGGCTGTTCCAGAGTGCGCCGTGACAAGGTTTCGGACAAAGAAAGGAAGAAGCCGATACCCGGATCGGCGGCCTTCACCCACGCTTCGTTGATCACGTCTTCGGTCCGTTCGCGGGCGCAGGTCGCGATCAGCGTGTCCTTGTTGATGTAGATGTTGAACAGCGTGCGTTCGGCAACGCCGGCCGCTGCGGCAATTGCCCGCATGGAAACCGCGTCATACCCGTGCTGGGCCAGCAGAGCGTTGGTCACTCGCAGAATGCGGGTTCGGCGTTCTTGCTGGCGTGGGGTCAATGGCCGTACGAGCGGACCGGGAGGTTGAGTGGCATCGGGTTCAATCATATCGGATTTGTAAAGGGACTGAGGCCGCAGGATCAACCGTTCCACTTGAGCCCGGAATGAGGCTGTCGATTTGCAACGGCAGGATTCGATTGGCGGTCGAGCACCTTCGGGAGATCGCTGACATTGCGATGCTGGTCGAGCAGGCCGAAGCAAAGCCCGCAAAACGCGGCTCGTATAAAAAGCGGGGTCAGATTTCAAACTGACCCACAACCCATCGCAGACTGACAGAAACAATAGTTTTGCGATTCTGTTATCAGGATAGATTGATCGAATACTTGGCTGGACCGGTTAAGTGACTCTCTCCCTGCCCCGGCCGATTTATATCGGCCGGGATTTTTTATGGGTGGGTTTCCGGTTTACCGCGCCGGGAAATGCACGGTCAGATCAGCACCAGCGTCTTGCCGATAGTCCGGCCGGACATCAGATCGATGAAGGCCTGGGGCAGTTTCTCGAACCCCTGCCGAACATTGGCGAGCGGACGCAGGATGCCATCGGCGGCCCATGCATCCAGTTCGCGCTGCGCCTGATCCAGCACCTGCGGATAATCGTACGTGATAAAGCCCTGCATCCGGATGCGATTCACCACGAGTTGCCAGAGAGTTTTGACGCCATGAGGATGATCGGCATCATTGTATTGCCCGATCATTCCGCACACCGCGATGCGGCCGTGCAAGCGCATGAGTGGCAGGATCGCCTCCAGTGTCTCACCGCCAACGTTGTCATAATAGACGTCCACGCCATCGGGCACGATCTTCGCGATCTCCGCCGCGATATCGGGCGTAGCGCGATAATCGATGGCCGCGTCGAAGCCGAGATCGAGAATGGTCTGCGCCTTTTGCGCGGAACCGACGAGGCCGATCACTTTGCACCCCCGCGCCTTGGCGATCTGTCCGACAGTGGAACCGGTTGCGCCTGCGGCCGCGCTTACGACTACGGTTTCGCCGGGCTTGGCCTCACCCACGGCGAACAGGCCGACCCATGCGGTCAGCCCGACGGGCCCAAGGGCGCCCATATAGTGATGGAGATCGTTGCCGGGCTGCGGGTGGACGGCTTCCAACCCCAGCGCATTGCCATCGATGACATAATGATCCGACCATGTGGCCATGGTGCGTACCAGGGTGCCAACCGGCCAGTCGGCATTGCGCGAGGCAACGATTTCACCCAGCGACATGCCGTTGATCGGTGCGCCCAACGCAACCGGCGGCAAGTAGCTGGGGCGGTCGTCAAGAAAGCCGCGGATGGCCGCATCGAGCGAACCGACCCGCATCTTCACCAGCATTTCCCCATCGCCCGGCACCGGCATCGGTGCTTCGGCCAGGGCAAAGTCTTCGGGGACGGGCACCCCTTGGGGGCGGCGAACGAGCAGGATTTGGCGAATGGTTTCCATGGTGCCTTTTTATGCCGGGTTTGAGGAAAATGGGGCTAGCCATATCGCCAGCTTTCCACGCGCGCTGTTTTGATGCCACTTTCGCATAAACGAGAGGAGTATTCAGCAATGGCGATGACGCCCGAAGAAATGGTCCGGTTTGTCGATGATCTCTATGCCGCAACCGGGGCCGGGGATTGGGACAAGGCTGCTGGCATGTTGACAGACGATTTCTTCGTGACCGAGGCAGACAACCTGCCGATGGCCGGTGTCTATCGGGGCAGGAATGCACTCAAGGATTTGTTCCTGACCGTCATGGGCAAAGTCGATGTCGCCGGTCTCGATCGGGTGTTGACCACCACCGGTGGCGATTATGCGATCACCATCCTGTCGATGCGGTTCGCCGATCCTGCATTGGAACCTGCCGAATTGCTTGAACTGTTTCGGTTTCGCGACGGCAAGTGTTGCGA
This sequence comes from Caenibius sp. WL, assembly GCF_019803445.1. Taxonomy (NCBI): domain Bacteria; kingdom Pseudomonadati; phylum Pseudomonadota; class Alphaproteobacteria; order Sphingomonadales; family Erythrobacteraceae; genus Caenibius; species Caenibius sp. WL. The sequence goes on along the minus strand of NZ_CP081844.1, from coordinate 2,747,743 downwards.
AATCAAGCCGTACTATTTCGATGCGAGCAAGTTTGCCGCCGCAGCCGAAGCCAAGGCGCGCCAGACCGCCTGAATTGTCCGGGGCCGGGGAGCATTATGCTCATCCCGGCCTTTCGCCTCTTGCACAGGATCAGGCCAGGACGCGCAACGGATCGGCCCCGTCCCAATCGCGGGCGGCTTCCTTCATCATGGCGAACAGCCCATCGGAACCGGCTGCCGGTTGCAGCAGTTCGACCACATGGCCCGGACCGCCACCGGCATCGACATAAATCACTTCGCCCGTATCGCCGACTTTGCCTTCGACCAGGATTTCCGCCCCGATCCGTGCGCAGGCCGCCCGGGCATCGGCGATGGAGTCAACGAAAATGCAGATGTGATGCATCCGGTCCGTAACCGCATATTCGCCGGTATAGATCGAAGGCGCATCGTTTTCCGCGCGGATCAGCTCGATCTGGATATCGCCCCAATATCCGATGGCGATGGAAAAGGCCGCATCGGAGGGCTGCCCGCGATAGCGCATTTCGCCCAGACGAATATTTTCCATCAGGAAGAACGGGCCAACCCCCATCGTCTCGGTCCAGTATTTCACTGCTGCATCGAAATCTTCGGGCAGATAAGCGATCTGAATAACATCGCCGAGCGCCTTGATCGGGCCAGGTTGGATCATGTGTGCGATTCTCCCGCGCGGATTGGATTCAATCTATAGTCCCTAATCTGTGGCCTTGCGCAGCCGTGCCGTCACCTTGCCGAAAGCATAGGTTGCGAGCCATGAAATATCGGCCAAACCATGTAGCGTAACAATATGGGAGAATGCCGTGGGCAAACGGCTTGAAGGGAAAGTCGCGCTGGTGACCGGCGGCACATCCGGTATCGGCGCAGGCACTGTGCGCCGCCTGGTCGCCGATGGAGCGCAGGTCGTGTTTACCGGATCGAACGAAGCGGCGGCCGCGAGTCTCTGCGCCGAAACCGGTGCACGGTTCGAAGCGTTGCGCGTCCAGGATGCCGCAGCATGGCCCGATCTCATGGAGCGTATCCGGGCCGATCATGGCCGGTTCGATATCGCTTTCGCCAACGCCGGGACCGAACACGGCGATGGTAGTTTGGAGAGCATCGATATCGATGGCTGGAACAATGTCATCGCCGTCAATCAGACGGGCGTGATGCTGACAGTCCAGCACGCGATCCGCGCCATGAAACAGAATCCTGAAGGGCCCACAGGCTCGATCATCGTCAATTCATCGATGAATGCGCACCGGGCGATGGGTAATTTCGTGGCCTATTCGGTATCGAAAGCGGCCGTGATCGCGCTGGTCAAATCGGCTGCCGTGCATTGCGGCAATCAGGGCTACGCGATCCGGACCAATGCGATCCTGCCCGGTGTGGTCGAAACGGCGCTGATTACCGACCTGATCGACAAATCGGGTGATCCGCCCGCCGCTCGTGCGGCTTATGAGAATATGTCCCCCCTGCGCCGCATGGCGAGAGTGGAGGAAATCGCCGGCCTGGTCGCCTGGCTGGCGTCGGACGAGGCGGCATTCGTTTCGGGCAGCGAATATGTGATCGATGGCGCCACCACAGCAGGGATGATGGGAGTATGAGCGATCTGGGCTCGCAAAGACTGCAAGGCAGAGTAGCATTCGTCTCGGGCGGCCTGCGCGGTATCGGCCTTGCCTGTGTCGAACGCTTCCTGGCCGAAGGCGCCGAAGTGATCCTGTCGGATCTCGATGCGTCCGACAGCGATCATGCCCGCATGGTCATGGCGCAACTGGGACAGGCGGCAACATATGTGCAGGCCAATGTCACCCGCGAAGAAGACTGGCAGCGGGCTTGCGAAGTGGTGATCCAACGCCATGGCAAGCTCCACATCCTCGTCAACAATGCCGGAACGGATCAGACCGGCGCGGTCGAGACGATCGATCTCGAAGCCTGGCGGCGGATTATGGCGATCAACGTCGATGGCGTGTTTCTGGGGGTGAAGACTTTCGTACCCTTGCTGGCGGAGAGCGGCAGGGAGGTGAAAGGCGGGGCATCGATCATCAATGTCTCGTCGATCATGGGGCTGGTCGGATTCAACGAAGTATCGCCCTACAACGCCAGCAAGGGCGCAGTGCGCATGTTCACCAAGGGGATCGCCATCGAATTCGCGCAGAAGAAGATGCCGATCCGCGCCAATTCCCTGCATCCCGGGTTCGTTACCACGCCGCTGCTGAATGAAGGTTTCCAGCGCTGGGTGGACAAGGGTTTCGCCGCCAGGCCCCAGGACCTGGTCGATATGATGGCCGCGCAGACGCCGGTGGGCCGCCTTGCCGATCCGGCGGAACTGGCGAGCGGTGTGTTCTTCCTCGCCAGTGAGGACAGCTCGTACATGACGGGGGCCGAACTCGTGATCGATGGCGGCTGGACCGCACAATAAAGGACATGGCAATATGACGATTGCACTGGATGGCGTTGTCGCCGTGGTGACGGGTGCCGGGGGCGGGATCGGCCGTGAACTCGTGAGGGCGCTTAAAGCCGCCAAAGCCACCGTGATCGCGACGGACCTGCCCGATAACGCCGATATCGCAGGGGCGGACCATTATCTGCGTCATGATGTGGCAAGCGAAGCCGATTGGCGCGCACTGGCCGCTTTCGCCACGGAAAAATACGGGCGTATCGATGCGCTGGTGCATAATGCCGGTATTTCCATCGTGACCCAATTCGAGAATACGCCGCTGAGCGATTTTCACCGGGTCAACGCGGTGAATGTCGATTCCATCATAATCGGCACGCAGATCCTTTTGCCGCTCCTGAAGGAGGGCGGCAAGGCGCGTAGCAGTGGGGCCTCGGTGGTCAACTTCTCCAGCGTCGGCGGTTTGCGCGGCGCGGCGTTCAACGCGGCCTATTGTACCAGCAAGGCGGCGGTCAAAATGCTGTCAAAATGTCTGGGAGCGGAGTTCGCCGCTCTCGGCTACAACATCCGCGTCAATTCCGTGCACCCCGGCGGAATCGATACGGGGATGCTGGGCTCGATCATGGATCGCTATGTCGAACTCGGGGCGGCCCCGTCGCGCGAAGTGGCGCAGGCCACGATGGAAGCACGCCATCCGATCGGCCGCATGGGACGGCCGGAAGAAATCGGCGGTGGGGTGGTCTATCTCTGCTCCGATGCGGCGAGCTTCGTGACGTGCAGCGAACTGGTGATCGACGGCGGCTTCAGCCAGGTCTAATGCCGGGCGCGCTATAACTGGCCTCTCCGCACGGTGTAGGGGGAGCGGTTTTGTATTAGCGCGCCAGACAGGGCATCCACTTTCACGGTTTGGCGCCGTCGGTGATCCATTGGCGGATTCTGGCGATCTTGTCAGGCGACAGCGGCGGCGCACCGAACGGCATCTGCGCCCCGGTGCCCCCATGGGTGATCTGCGTGCCTTCCAGTTTCATCACCAGATAGCTCTTGTCGGGATCGCCCGGCACCACCCGGATCAGCCCGGGTGCTTCGGTGGACGGGACATTGACCAGTGTCGCCAAGGCCTTGCTCGGCACCAGTGCCATATTGCCCGCTTCCTGTCCCGTGAGATGGCAGGTGGCGCAGGATGAGGTGAGGATCGGAACGATTTCCGCCTCGAATGCCGATTGGGCAGCAATGGTTTCGGATGGCGCGCTATCCGTGGTGTTGCGGGTATCGCCTTGCGAGCCGGAACAGGCGCCGAGCAGCGCCGTGGCGATCGGAAGAAACCGGCGCATCAGGCACCCGCCGCGTGCGTGGCGGCGATATAGCCGAACGTCAGTGCCGGACCGATTGTGCCACCAGCCCCGAGGTAAGCCTGCCCGGTGGGCGATGCGATGCAATTGCCCGCCGCATAGAGGCCAGGAATGGGTTTATCATCAAAGCCCAGCACTTGCGCGTTTTCATTCACCTGTGGTCCCCCTGCCGTGTCCAGCGTGCCGGGGCCGAGGATGATGCAATAATATGGCCCGGTATCGGCAAACGGATGCATGACATTGTTGGGGTAGGGGTTTTCCGGCTGTGTGGTGCCGGGGCGGCGGGCGGAAAACAGCAGGTGCCACTCGCGGTCATAGAGATATTTGCCACGGTTGAATTCCGGGTCTTCGCCCGCTTTTGCATAGCCGTTGAAGCGGTTGATCGTCTCTTTCGCGGTTGCCGCGAAATCGGGGGCGAGACGCACACCGCCCGTCTTGCCGGCCCATTTGGCGAGCTGGGCATCGGCCTTGCGAAAAACTTCATCCCAGTCCGCACCTTCGATCAGGTGGGGCTGTTCGCCCTTGTTCGCCGGGAAGGGGAACGCACCACCGAAAGCATCGATGGAGCGTTCATCGAACAGCATCAGCATTAGATGATTGGGATACTCCTCGTGCGAGGGATCGTAGGGGAAGTGTGCCTGAGTCCGGTCGTTGTAGTCACGCTTTTCGTTGACCACGCGCTTGCCATACTTGTTGACGAGGATCATCGAATCCCCAGGCAGGACGAAGGCGCCCATGCCGACCCCGCGATTGGCCAATGCTTCGCCGAGCACCACCTGGCTGCGCCAGGCGAGACCGAGATTGCCCATCTTGGCCCCGGCAGCTTCCGCGATGGGGATGAAATCCCCGGTTGAGCCCGGCAGGGAGCAGGTGCCATAAACCCAGGGCTGATGCGTTTCGCACAGCTGGACATTATGAGAATAGCCGCCGGTGCCGAAAATCACGCCCTTTTCGGCCTTGATGCGGATTGTCTTGCCTTGTTGTTGCGCCTCGACACCGATCACCCGCCCGGTGCCGTCTTTCACGACGCGGGTCACCTGCGTGTCGAGCATGATCGGCACGTCCTTCTTCTTCAGGTATTCCGCCATTTGCTTGGCGAGGCTGCCGCCACCCTCCGTCGATCCGGAGCCTACCGCCGGTTCGAGAGTACGGCCGGTGGGCACTTTGTTTTCGGGCAGATGGTCGGCATAGTCGGGGGCCGGGCGGTCGATCTGGAACAGGCGGAATTGCTTGAATTGCACCGCACCCAGTTCACGCAGCTTGTCGATTGCTGCTGCGCCATGGTCATAGAATGCTTCGATCACCTTGTAGCGGTTTTCATCGAGGCCGAGTGTTGGGCTCGACGGATCGTATTGGCGCGGATAGCCATAACGGACCGCATATTTCAGAGCATCGGCCTTCTCGTCCTTGATGCCCTGTTCGCGCAGGATGAAGTGGTTGAATATCCATGCCACACCGCCTGATTTGGCCGTGGTTCCGCCAAGGATCGGCATCTTTTCGAGCATGAGAACCTTGGCGCCTTCGGCTGCGGCGGTAACGGCGGCAGTGCCGGCGGCCGCGCCGCTACCGACACAGAGGATATCCGTCTCGTGATCCCAACCGCCTTCACCTGTACCGGAGGACATATTCTGCGTGCAGCCGGCGGCAACTGCCGCGACCGCCGTAACCCCTGCGCCAGCAAGCAGTTGGCGGCGGCCAATTGCGTATTCCGACATTGATTTTGTTCCTCTCGCCTCATGCTGTTGGGGCTGTTGTTAGCCTCGGCGGCATGTTCGTCCACTCGACTAAAAGACAGGGCTGAAAGGGGAGGGCGGTTGACACAGGATGGGGGAGAATGTGCCATGAAAAAGCACCGTTAAACGGCGGAAACGAGCCGTTTAACGGTTGCCGAGGTGTGACTTTCCAGCCAGCGGACATCCGCTGCGCCGGGGATTAGTCGCCGGGATGCATCTCCGCCAGAGCGCCGGGAACCGGGAGGAGGAAATCCATGTGATACCGGGCGAATTTCCACCCTTCGGCTGTGCGCACGGCATCGAAATAATAGCGCCCGTTGACAGTCACCTGATTACCATCCTTCGCCCGGCCTGTTCCGGCGACGTAGGTGCGGACCGAAGCGGTATCGCCGGCGTAGGCGGTCACGGCGAAGTTGCTGAGGTAATGGGCCTGGTGGCTCATCGTTGCAAAAATGCCGGTGAACAGATCGCTGATGCCGCTGTGGCCGGTGACTTTGGCCATGCCGATGCCTGAAAGATCGTAAACCGCATCTTCGGTGAAACAGGCGCAGATATCGGCCACGTCGCCCATGCTGTCGAGAGCATGGGCATAAGCCACGGTGAGGTCTTCCAGTGCGAGGCGGTCTTCAATCGGGCAAATGGACATGACGATGGCTTTCGGTCTGGAAATGCGGGGCGGCTGGGGCGCCCCAGCCGCAAGTGACGTTTGCGATGCGTTTGCAGGATGGGCCTACATCAGCGCATCGTCGATCAGCCCTCTTTCCCCAGCACCATATCGTTCAGCAGTTCATGGAACCGTTGCACCCGCTTTTCCTGCCCGGGCAGGATGCAGCCTTTGAAACCGCGTGAATTGAGGCCCTGCTGCTGCGAAGTGCCGATGGAAAGATCCTGATCGGCGACAAAGCCCAGTGAGACGCCATCGCCGTAAGCCGAATGACGATGGATCGCATCGTGTTCTAGCGGGGCCATGCCGACGGGGGTGTAGACCTCGGTCATTCCCGGCACCGGCGGATAGAGGCACCAATGCTGGAAAATGCACTTTTCCGGATCGGTCGGATGCGGTTCCGTGCGCAGGATCTGGCACTGTTCGGGTGACATGGTGATCGTGAGATTGGGGAACAGCGTGCAGTGGAAATAGTCGACCAGTTGCTGATCGCTCATATTCGCATAATTGCTGTAACCGCGCTCCGCTCCCAGCCGCCGCTTGGCTTCGATCACTGCCTGGCGGATATCGCCGGTGCGGCCTTTGTATTCGGCCGGATCGATACCCCATGCCGCAGCCGCTTCGGCGAGCCCGGCAGGCACATCGCCGCTTTCATAATCCGTGCGGGTGGTGGCCTGATGGCCGATCATCCACATCGAATTGTGCCCTGACGGGTACATTTCGAACAATGTGGTCGGCAGTCCGTCGTTGATGAACATCGCCAGTTCGGGATGAATCGTGGGCAGGTGATAGCTTTCGTTGAAATTGTCGCGCAGGATCTTCCAGTTGAAATTGCAATCCGCCGATACGTTCAGCACGCGTACCCAGTTGTCGAGGCCATAGCCCGCCAGCCGTTCGGGGAAGGGCGCCATCCATTCGTGCAGCGGGGCCACATCGTCATCCATGCACCAGAACACGAACGGGCCCCAGGTTTCGCAGCGCAGTTCGGACAGGTGCACCCGCCCGCAGGGGCTGCCGCCCGCGAAATCGTCCGGGTCCTGTACTTTGGCGAGAGTGCCGTCGAGATCGAAAGTCCAGCTGTGATAACCGCAGGTGATCTGGTTGACGCTGGCGACATCGCCCAGCACCAGCCGGTTCCCGCGATGCGGGCAACTGTTGTAGAAAGCGCGGATCGATCCGTCGTCCTGCCGGACCATGATGACCGATTCCTTGCCGAAATTGTGGCGGATGATATCGCCGGGTTCCTCCAGATCGGCAAGCACGCCGCCCAGATGCCAGACCTTGGGCCACAAATGCTTGTTTTCCAGATCCATCCATTCGCGGGAGATGTAACGGTCCGCGGTGATCGTATCGCCGCGCACCGGCAGATCGAATTCCTGGGAATAGCGGGAAACTCTAGTTTCGGCGTTCACGTCAGTATCCTCCTTGCCCGGCCATCTGTTGTGGCCACTGGCGGTGCTGGCTGAAATCCTCGCCTCTGCGGCCCGCCCGGTTGGTCGTGGGGTTCGCGGCGTAAAAGGCGTGGTCGGCCGGGTCGTCCTTTACCCAGTCGGTGATAAGGTGGCGGCGGATGATCCGCCACTCGCCATTTTTGCAGGCGTATTCGTCCACATAGCGCCCGGCGATAAACAGATCGCGCGGATTGCCCGCGGCATCGCGCACCCCGTGCCACGCCTGAAAATAGCATTCGCCGCTGGCGTTGTGCGCATCATGGATTTCTATCCGAACCTGCCCGAGAAGATGATGGCTGCCGTCCATCGCGCCAAGGAAATCCTGTGCGAAGGCAACGAACTGATCCGCACCGCCCTGCATCAGCCCGCAATCGATAAAGGCATCGTCATGGAAGGAAGAACGGTGCAGTTCCGGATCGAGGCGATCGAGCCCGCGCATGTAGCGCTGCACCGCGTCCGTGATGCTGCGCCGTGCCGCATAATCGCGCATTTCGGCTTCGAGATCGAAGGGGTCGGGCATTGGCAATCCTATTGCGTTTCAAGGCAGGCGATGGTGCCGCTGTTGAAGGGGAACCATCCCTGCGCGCTGCGCGTCCAGTAATGCAGAGTGGGAACCAGATCGGCGGTTTCATCCAGCGTTCCGGCTTTGAGAAAAATCAGCCCTTGTTGCGCCACTGCCGGGGTGTCGGTTATCACCGGTGAGCCGCAGCGGGGGCAGAACCGCCGCCAGACCGGTTGTCCGCTGGCGCCGCGATCTTCATAGGTGTTGAGTTCGCCGTCCACGCGCAGGCCATCGCGGGCAAGCACCGCAACAACCGACAAGGCCGATCCCGCCTGTTTCTGGCAGTTGGTGCAATGGCAGGTGACAAGCGCCTGCGGCGGCCAGTCCGCTTCGTACCGAACCGCGCCGCACAGGCAGCCGCCCGTGCGCACCTGGGACGGCGGATGTGCGGTCGCGCTGGTCATGCTCTCTCCATTGTGGCGGTACGGCCATATGGGCCTGAACCTGCCGGTTGGGGGATTGTGCATCAGGCATGCGCGCCTCGTCAGCCTCTCACAAAGGCCAGCCCGGGCGGTTGGCGCGGTATCCCGCGCAAGGAAATGAGCGATTTCTCCGACAAGTACCAGTTTGCGGCGGCGGCGGCGCAAGGCAGATTCTCCATGGAACTTGAGCCAGAGAGTTGGAGAGGACTGACATGAACGAGTTTGCCGCGGTTCCACCGCCGCTATCCGGGCGCGATCCTGCTGCCCTGCGCGGCGATCGGATTACCGGGGATCGCTACTACTCGCGCGAATTCGCGCAGAAGGAATGGGATCGCCTCTGGACGAAGATCTGGCATATCGCGGGGCGCACTGCGGAATTGCAGGAAGCGGGCGATTATGTGGTGCACAATTTCATGAAGGAATCGGTGATCTGCGTGCGCCAGCACGATGGATCGGTGAAGGCATTCTACAATTCCTGTGCCCACCGGGGTATGCGGATAGTGAGCGAAAGTTCCACCGCCGATACCTTCAGTTGCCCTTATCACGGTTGGCGCTACGGCCTCGATGGCGTGGTCCGATTCGTGCAGGACGGGCACGATTTCCCGCAGGGCGATCCGTGCGGCAAGGCACGCCTGAAGGAGCTGCGTTGCGATACCTGGGGCGGGTTCGTCTGGTACACGATGGCGGAGGAGGGCCCCAGCCTTGCCGAATACCTCGACCCGATGCCGCAGCTTTACCGCAACTATCCGATGGATACCGCTGTGCGGGTGGCATGGTATCGGATCGCGCTCAACGCCAACTGGAAATTCGTTACCGACAATTTCTCCGAGAGCTACCACACGCGCACGGCCCATCCCCAAGTGCCGCCGTGGATCGATCAGGATGTCGATACCGCCCGGCATGAAATGTGGCCTGCCGGGCATGGGCGCACGGTGCAGCCGATGCGGCCATCCTTGTCCGACCGGCTGCCCGAAAATATCCCGCACCCTTTCAAACTGATCCTTCAGCAGTGGGATATCGATCCCGACAGCTATGCCTCTTACGAAGAACTCGCCCAGCAAGGATGGCTCGATCTCAAAGCGGCGAAGCGGCGGCTGTGGCGGGAACGCGGTTATGTCCACTACGAGCATATGGACGATGAAGAGATCACCGACAGCCCGCATACCGTGATCTTCCCCAATGTGACGATCAGCTTCCTGCCCGACAATCTGGTGTTCTTCCGCAGCGAACCGCATCCGGACGATCCGGAAAAATGCTACTTCGATCTGTGGTGCATGGCTTTTCCGGTGGAAGGGCAGCGCGAAGTGGAATCGGTGATGGCCGGTCCCAGGCCGCTGCGCGAGGCGGACTTGTGCGAACACCGTGATTTCGATGCCGGGCGGGGCATTCCCGAACTGGCGGGGCAGATCGTGTTTCAGGATATGGAACTGGCCGAAGGGATGCAGGCCGGGATGCATTCGCGCGGTTATGTCGATGCCTATCTTCCCGCGCAGGAAACGCGGGTGCGCTTCTTCCACGAAGTGCTGAACGATTGGCTGGAAGGGAGGAAACCGTGATGGCGTTCACAGGGCCGCTGGAGGATCGTACCGCGATCCGCGAATTGATGGACACGCACGCCCACGGGGTGATGACGAAAGATCCGGAAATCTGGGGTGCGATCTGGGCGGAGGATGCCTATTGGGCCTTGCCCGAATATCCCGACCTCGGCGGCTTTTCGGGCAAGGAGGCGATCCTTGCCGGATGGCTGGAATCGATGAAGCACTACGGCCTCAACCACGGGGCGAGCCCGATGATCTATTTCATGCAGCCGGGCATGATCGCGGTGGAAGGCGATCATGCCAGCGCCGTGGCTTATACCATCGAAATCTACGATGATCCCGCCAGCGGCAAGCGCGTGCATGCGACGGGCCGCTATGATGACGAACTAAAGAAGATTGACGGGCGCTGGCTGTTCACCCGGCGCGAATATCGTACCGTATTTGCCGACTGACGGCTTCAGCGAGGGAGGGGCGGCAGATCCGACTGCCGTTCCTCCACCGCGAACGTGCGGATGCGGGTGCGGTCGAACAGGCGTTCCTCGTCCTGCGCGATCATCGCGGCAGTGGCAGGTTCGGCCAGCGCGGCAAAGCAGGCATCGCGCGCGGCTTCATCGGGAAAGTCGATTTCCATCACCACGTCGGCATCGTCGTGGCGGTCCTGCCCGTCAAGCGGATGCAGGAACCGGCGAACGTAGCGGGTGGCGTGGCCTGCCAGCACCTGCTCGCCGATGCGGCGATGCGTGTCTTCGTAATAGGCGATGAAATCGGCTTTGTTCATGCCCGCACGCCGCTTGAGCAGAGTGATGACGGTGACGGTCATGCTGCTGCCTCCCGCGTCGATGCCAGCCACCACCGCGTTGCCTCCGCCACTGCTCTCGCCCGTGCGGCAGGATCGGGGAAGCCTTCGCGCAAGGCACGCGAACGCAATTCGATGCTGAGAGGGATATCCGCAGGCAGTGCCGCATAGAGGCCATGCAGGGGCAGGGCGCCTTCGCCGCATTGCCGGCGCAAGTCGATGGCATCGGTGATGACCGCATCGAAATCGGCGGGCTGGGGCCGCTGTGCAGGGGCATCGCAGAACTGCGCATAGGGCAGCAGCGCGGGATCGATGCGGACGATCTCTTCCAGAGCGGTTCCCGACCTGTCGACATGGATCGGATCGATCAGCACCGCGCGCAGATCATGGCCGACCGCATCCAGAATGGACAGTGCGTCCGCCAGCGTTTTCACTTCGGTGAAAATACCGAATTCCAGCGCCACGCGCATCCCGCTGCCTTCCGCATGGCGGCACAGATCGGCAAGGCGGGCGGCAGTGACGGCGCTGTCGGGCTCGGAAGAAACGCACAGGACATGGGCCGCGCCCAATTCCGCGCCGATATCGATCACCCGGCGATGATCGTCCATCGCGCTACCCGGCTTCAACCAGATCACTTCGACATCGAGCACGGGTAGGCCGGTCGCGGCCAGCGCTGCGCGTACCTCGCGGGTGGTGCCTGCGGTCCACCGATCGGGTTCGATCCAGAGACCGACAGCATCGAAACCACCCGCGCGGGCGGCCTCGGCCAGGGTGACAGGCCCGAATTCGGGCAGCACGCCTGAGGCGAGCGAGATCGGGTTCATGCGCTGTGTCCGTCCGATCGGAGCGTGCCTACAATGTCGGTTCGGGGGCGGAAGGATTGTCTTTCAGATACCAGTCCAGCCATTCGTGGAAGTACTGGTTGCCGCGTTCGTTCTTGCCGAAAACCATGTCTTCGTGGGCGCCCGCTTCCAGTCCTTTCTGGATTTCGAGGCCGATGAGATAATCCTCGGTATAGGTCACATCGCGGAAGAAGTTCATCGACGCTTCGACATTGGCGCGATCTTCCTCGTCACGAACCGGTTCGCGGCGCAGATAGTTCAATACCGTGCGGTTCCTGTCCGGCGTCGGCCCGGGGAAAAGCTGGGCCACCTGCGTGATTTCCGGGGCAACGAAGCAGGACACATTGGGGAAGAATATCCGCACGAAATCATAGCCGTTGTTTTCCTGCTCGCCCCATTCCTCACGCGGGAGAGGGCGCAGCGCTTCGGCGATGCGGCGCTGGGGGAAACCGATGCGTATGTTCGGCCCGAACCCTTCGTAATGCATGCAGTTCGAGGGCGTGCGCGGCGCAATGGTTTCGGGGTGGAGCGAGGCGAAGTGATAACCTTCGAGATAGCCATCGAACGCGATCTTCCAGTTCGCCCCCTCGATCACCCGCGATCCGAGATAAGTCCAGTTGGCGAAATCGAGCGCTTCGAAGTCGGCGAGGAATCCGCGGAAATAGCGGTCGAGATCCATGGGGGCATCAGGAGTGAGGCAGACGAAGATCATCCCCGCGCGTTCTTCGCACGGCAATTGGCGCAGGCCGCGTTCGGCCTTGTCGACCTGACCGAAAGTTGAAGCTTCGGCGACACCGATCAGCTTGCCGTCCTGCCCGAAAGTCCAGCCGTGATACTTGCAGATGAAGCGCGGGCAATTGCCATGCCCTTCGTTCGCGACCGGGGCCGCGCGGTGCGAGCAGACGTTGAGAAATGCGCGCACCGTGCCGTCCTTGGCGCGGTTGATCAGCACGGGCACGCCCATCGCGTCCATCGCCTTGTAATCGCCCGGGTTGGGGAGTTCGGCCGTGAAGGCCAGCATCAGCGGTACGCGCTTGAAAACCAGATCCATTTCGGTGCGCCACTGATCCGGGTCGGTATAGCTCGCGGTGGGAACGCGCTGGATATTCTCACCCTGATGAGTCTTCTTGTTCTCGACGTAATCGAGCATGATTTCGGCGACATCGCCCAGACGCTGCACGCGGTCCAACTTCATTCTCCCATACTCAGGGGACGAGGCCCTTGGTTATGCTTCCGGTTGAGCACCGCCGGCGACCGCCCGCAAGCTGCGACAGGTGACAGGTGCGCCGATGGGCAAGCCTCATTCGGCCGTGCTCCATGCCTTCACGAATGGCCCCGGGCGTTCGCTGCGCGGGCGACACTGGCGCCGATTTCCTCGCGGGTGGGATTGCGGCGCAAAGTCAGCCCGCCGTTCACCTGCAGGTTTTCGCCGGTCATGAAGCATTCGTCGCTGGCCAGGAAGACGGCGGCCGCCGCGACATCGCCGCTGGTGCCGATCCGGCCCAGCGGATAGGCGGGCAGGAAGGCGTCGAACAGGCCGGGCACTTCCTTTGCCTCCGCGTTCATCGGCGTATCGGTAAGGCCCGGAGAAATCGAATTGGCGCGAATGCCTTCTGCGCCGAATTCATGCGCGATACAGCGGATCACATGGTCCGTTCCTGCCTTGGTGCCCATGTAGGCGGCATGATCGTTGAGCATGATCGTGGCGGTGGCGGAGCTGATCTGGATGATCGACCCGCCGCGTCCGCCCCGGCTGTGCGCCATTTTCCGGATCATCGCCTGAAAGAATTCGAACGGTCCGATATATTGTAGCGCGCTCATCGCCACGATGTCGTCATGCGTGGTGTCGAGAAAGGGTTTGAGCAAGCCCCAGCCGGTGGCGTTCACCGCGATATCGATCCCGCCAAGGTCCTTCATCGCCCGGTCGGAAAGAGCGGAAAGGCTGGCTTCTCTGGTGATGTCGCAGGTTGCCCATGCACAATCGTTTTCGGCGGCGAAGGCTTCGAGGACATCGGCCTTGCGTCCGGCGACGAGCACATGCGCGCCTTCGGCCAGGAAACGGCGGGCGATGTGCTGGCCCATATTGTCCGGGCTGCTCGCCCCGAGCACGACCGCCGTCTTGCCTGCAAGCCGATCCATGATATCCCTCCTCGGGTTGGTTTTTGCTTCAAGCAGCAGGCTAGCATTCCTCCACACAGGGCCATCCTGATCAAAAAGGGAGTGGCTTCGACCCGGCCGAGAGACAAGAACGGCCGTAGTGTTTGGTATTCTCGGCGAGGAGCGTTTCCCATGGATCTGGGATTGAAAGGCAAGAAAGTTATCCTGACCGGCGGCAGCCGTGGGATCGGGCGTGAAACGGTGGAACTGTTCGCCGCCGAAGGTGCGGACGTGGCCTTCTGTTCGCGCAACGCGGATCAGGTGGCGGAAACCGCTGCTTCCATTGCCCGCCATGGCGGCAAAGTGGTGGGCGAACCGTTCGATATGGAAGCGGGTGCCGATGCCTATCGCGCCTGGTTGGCCTCCGCTGCGGAAAAACTGGGGGGATGCGACATTTTCGTGCCGATGATTTCGACCTCGGGGGCGGGGGCGACAACCGATTGGCAGAAGTCGCTCGATTTCGACATCATGGGGGCGGTGAACGGGCTCGAAGTGCTCGAACCCTATCTTGAAAAATCGGCTGCCGGTTCGATCGTCATCATGGCGTCCACTGCGGGGCTTGAAACTTTCATCATGCCGCAGGGCTATAATGCGTTGAAGGGCGCGCTGATCGTCTATGCCAGCCAGATCAGCCAGTCGCTGGGGCCCAAGGGCATTCGCGTGAACAGCGTTTCGCCGGGGCCGATCAAGTTTCCCGGCGGCAATTGGGAAGCGATCAAGGCAGCAGCGCCCGAACTGCACGATTCGGTGGAATCGCAATTCGCACTGGGCCGTTGGGGTGGGCCGGAAGAAGTGGCGCGCACCGTGGTGTTCCTGGCGAGCCCGGCTTCTTCCTACACCACCGGCACCAATGTCGTGGTCGATGGCGGCTATACCAAGCGGGTTCAATTCTGACGCCTTCGCCCTGCTGCACAAAGCCGGGCGTGGGAGGCAAATAGGAAAGGCGCGGGTCCGGTTATGCCCGCCCGCGCCTTTTTCCGATCTCGGTAATGGTCAGGCGATTTGCAGAACCAGTTTGCCGGTATTCGCGCCGCTGAACAGGCGCATGAACACATCGTAGGTGTTTTCCAACCCTGTCTGCACGTCTTCGTCGATCCGCAGTCTGCCTTCGGCCATCCATTCGGCCATGATCGCGCCAGCTTCCGCAAAGCGCGGTGCATAGTCCATCACCAGATAGCCATAAAGCGTCGCTTCCTGGGCGAGCACTTGCCACAGATTGCGCACGCCGATCCGCTCGGGCGCATTGTATTCGCTGATCAACCCGCACAGGACCACGCGCGCCTTCTTGGCGAGATTCAGTAGTTCGGCATCCATCACGTCGCCGCCTACGTTCTCGAAGATGATATTGGCCCCCTCGGGCAGCGCCGCGTGGATTTCGGCTGCCAGGTGCTCCACTGATTTGCCCTTGTAATCGATGGCGGCATCGAAGCTGTAATCTTCGATCAGCCGGCGGCATTTCTCGCCGCCCCCGGCAATCCCAACGACTTTGAGGCCGGCAATCTTGCCGATCTGGCCGACGACGGAGCCGACCGCGCCCGCAGCCCCTGAAATCAGCAGCGTTTCCCCCGCCTGCGGCTTGGCGACTTCGAGCAGCCCGAAATATCCGGTCAACCCGACCGCGCCCATGGCAGAGAGGTATTTCGAGGGGGAATCGACGATCGATATGTCGACCGGCATTGTGAAACCGCCCGGCGCGGACACCGAATAGTCTTCCAGCGCGTTCATCCCCAGGACCCATTGGCCGGGTGGGAAATCGGGATTGTCCGAGCTGTGAACCACGCCCACCGTCGTGGCGCGCACCGGATCTCCCAACGGGATAGGCGGCATGTAGCTGGGCGCATCGTCCATCCATCCGCGCTGCGCCGGATCAAGCGATGCGTAATGGTTGCGAACCACGAAGCCGCCGGGCGGCGGGGTCGGTATGGCTTCGCTGACGAGGCTGAAATCTTCCGGCACAGGCGTGCCATGCGGCCTGCGGACGAGCAGGAAGCGGCGATTTTCGGGCATCTGTTGTTCTCTCCACGTGAGCAGTCATTGCTTGCGTGATACGGGCCGGGCCGCACCTGTGATAATGGGCAGTTAAACGCAACTGACGATCTATTGCATAGCCTCCCCTGAAAACGGACCGCCCAAAGGCGGCTGTATGGAGGGGGATTGCGATGTTCGTGCATTCACGCAGAAAAGCACTTACCGCCTTGCTGGCGACATCGATGATGGCGGGCCTGGCCGCACCGGCTTGGGCTCAAGGCGAACCTGCGATTTCGGCTGACGATCCGGGGGCGATCATCGTGACTGCCCGGCGCCGCGCTGAATCGATCCAGACAACGCCCGTCGCCGTCACGGCGCTGCAGGGCGCGCAGCTTGAAGGGGCGGCGGCGCTGACGATTGGCGACCTTCAGGGTGCTGCGCCCAACGTGGTGATTACCAGCGGCGGCACTGGGGCAGCCGCAGCCAATATTTCGATCCGCGGGATCGCGTTTGCCGATATTGAGAAGTCGTTCGATCCGGCGGTGGGGGTCAATATCGACGGAGTCTATATCGGGACCTCGACCGGGCAAATGCTCGATTTCTTCGATATCGATTCCATCGAAGTGCTGCGCGGGCCGCAAGGCACGCTGTTCGGCCGCAACACGATCGCCGGCGTGATCAACGTCAAGCGTTCGCGCCCGAAGAATGAGTTTTCCGGCAAGCTGGAACTGGAAGTCGGCAGTTATGGCCGTTTCAGCAGCCGCAACGTGGTGCATGTGCCGGTCGTGCGGGATATTCTGGCGGCCAAGTTCTTCTACATGCATACGCAGAGCAATGGCTATTATCGCGATCTCGCCGATGGCGGGAAGCATCGCGGCGGCACGAACAACGAGAATTTCGGCGCCAGCCTGTTGTTCACCCCATCCTCGAATTTCGAAGCGCTGATTACCGTGGACAAGCAGGTGCAGGATTTCGATCCGGTGCTCGGCAGCCTCACGAAAACCGGCGATGCGTTTGCTGGGGCCATGCCGCCCGCGCTGGTCGATCAGAGCAATACGCGCGGTATCTACAACGTGATCGCGTCGAAATCGCTTTACGGGAAATACCGTTCGCCCGGTGTGACCGCGGAAATGAATCTCGATCTGGGTGGCATCAAACTGACATCGGTGACGGCATACCGCGAAAGCACGGACGATATCATGCAGGACTACGGGTCCGCCGGCCTTTATGCCACCAACCGGGATCAGACATACCACCAGTTCAGCCAGGAATTGCGGGCCAGCGGCAGGATCGGCGATTCATTCGATTATGTCGCCGGGGTTTACTACTTCAAGAGCCGCTATCACCTCGATCAGGCCACATCGGTTTTCGGGGCCGCGCCGACCTTGCAGAGCACGACGGGGTGGTCGGAATCCTATGCCGGGTTCATCGACGTGAACTGGGAAGTGTTGCCCAAGGTCCGTATATCAGGCGGCGGGCGCTACACGCATGACAAGAAGTCGTTGCAGACGGCGTTCACCGATCCCGGCAATCCATCGGCATCTTTCGCTGCGCCGCGCGTGTCGGATACGTGGAACAAGTTTACCCCGAAAATCGGCATCGACTATCGGCCGAACCAGAACCTGATGCTCTATGCATCATGGTCGCGCGGCTATCGTTCGGGCGGGTTTAACGGGCGGGGGCTCACCGTCTATTCTGCGACCTTGCCTTACGAGCCGGAAACCGTGGACGCCTGGGAAGCCGGGCTGAAAAGCGAGCTGTGGGATCGCAAGTTGACGGTGAATCTGGCGGCGTTCTATTCCGACTACAAGGGTATTCAGCAAACGGGGACGGTGGCAGTGCCCGGTATTGCCCTGCCGCAGACGGTGGTCATCAATGCCGCCGCCGCCAAGATCAAGGGGTTTGAAGCGGACGTGACTTTGCGCCCTGTGGATGGCCTGACAGTGCGGGGCGCCTTTGGCTACACCGATGCCAGCTTCCGCGGATTCATTGTCGATCAACCCGTCGCCACCGGTGCGACCACGTCGATCTCGCGGACATTCGATTTTTCCGGGGTGGACATGATCTATGCCCCCAAGATTACCGCTTCGATCAATGCGGAATACACGGTGCCGCTGGAAGGGAAGCTGGATGCGGATCTGAAATTCAACGCCGGTTATCGATACCTTTCGCGCTACGATCAGCAGATTTCCGCCGATCCGGCGATTTATCCCACGGCGATTTCCGCGCCTGCCGGGGCGACGGTGGACGTGCCGCGCAACGATCCGCGTTTGCGCTCCGATGCGCAGAACCTGATCGACATTTCCGCGTCGGTCATTTTCAAACTGAACGACAGCACCAGAGCGCGTGTGACCGGGTTCGTCCGCAATCTGTTGAACGATCGCGGCAGCCAGACAGCGTTCACCGCATCGGCGTTCCCCGTTTACTGGGGCTTCGCGACCGCTCGCGAACCGCGTGTGTTCGGGGCGCAGCTCGGGCTCGAATTCTGATTATGCCTTCTGGCGCACGGTGACACTTTGCCGGGGCCAATGCTCATACCCCCTTTATCGCAATTCTGGAGATGATCATGGGACGTTTGGACGGAAAAGTTGCACTGATAACCGGCGGCGCGTCGGTGCCGGGCCTGGGAAGCGCCACCGCGCAACGCTTTGCCGAAGAAGGGGCGATCGTGTTCATCACCGATCGCGACGGCGATGGCGCGGAGCGGGTGGCGGCGGACATCCGTGCGGCCGGGGGCAAAGCCGAAGCGTTGCCCCATGATGTCGTCAGCGAGGCCGACTGGGACCGCGTTATCGGGGCAATAGAGGCCGGCCATGGGCGCTTGGACATACTGGTGAACAACGCCGGGATTGCCGTGCTGCGGATGCTGGAAGAATTTACCACCGCCGATTGGAAGCTTCAGAACAGTGTCAATCTCGACAGCGTGTTCTACGGCACGCAGCGGGCTGTGAAACTGATGCGCAAGGTGGGCGAGGGCGGATCGATCATCAACATCTCGTCCGTGGCGGGGCTGTTCGGGGTGCAGGGTTGTTCTGCCTATGCAGCGGCGAAAGGCGGTGTGCGGCTGTTTTCGAAAGTGGTGGCGCTGGAATGCGCAAAGGACGGGATTCGTTGCAACAGCGTCCATCCCGGCATGATACTCACCAACATGCAGGGGGTGGCGCAGGAAGACAACGCCGACAATTTCGATTCCACCATGGCTCTGGTTCCGATGGGCTACATGGGCAGCCCGCTCGACATCGCCAACATGAACCTGTTCCTCGCCTCGGACGAGGCGCGCTATATCACAGGCGGTGAATTTGTCGTCGATGGCGGTATGGCCGCGCAGTAAGCAGGAGATGTTCAGCGATCCGCCACCCAGCGGATCGCGTTTTCCACCAAGCGGCGATAGTTCGGATCGTTGTAAACGGCGGCGCCATCGCCTGGCTGAAGATACACGAGCCGTGAAGCCAGCGCCTGCTTCGCCCAGCCGATCACGTTGGAGCCATCGGGATGGTCCCAGCCTTCACGGGTGAACATCTGCCCGCTGACGGCCAATTCGGCCGACCAGAAATGATCGCGGGTGAATGCGGCGGAGGATCGCAGCAGGGGCGTCGCGCCTTCGGGGAAGATCGGACACAGATATAGCTCGTCCACCAGTGTGAAGTGCGGTGGCAGGCCCGCCGTTACAGGATGATCTTGCTCGATGGATATTTCATGCGTCACGTCATGGCGATAGCCGCTGTCCGGCCAGTGCTCCCCGCGCACCGGGCCGGGGTGATAGAGGAACTGGCCGCCCAGCCATTCATGATAATCGCCCCATGTCGGCCAGCCGGCGAGCGCATGGTGGAGTGCGACGATCCCGGTCCCCTGTTCCAGCAGGCGGCGCAGCCCGTCGCGCAGTTCGGGGGAAGGATCGCGGTAGAGCGGTGGGGCTTCCTCGGCCCCGGCTTCGAAATCGAGACCCGGCATATCGTAAAGCACCAGCACATCGAAGCCGCGCATGCCTTCGGGTGACATCAACCGTGCTGCGGCCGGTTGATCGACCATGGTGGCGGAAAGCCCCTCCATTGCCTGAAACATGCCATCGAACGCCGTGCGGTCGAACGGATGCCCGCGCACGGCGACAAGGCATTGCAAGGCGGCGCGATGGCGGATGATCGGCATCAGTCCGCGACTTTGACGATGACTTTGCCGATATTCTTGCCCGAAAGCATCCGGTCGTAAGCAACGAGGACGTTTTCGAGGCCCTGTGTCTCGTCAAATCGCATCTGTAACTGCCCTGCATCGGCCCAGCGGCGCAGTTGCGGCAGGAATTCGCTACCCCGGTGGAGGAAATCGGGAATGAAGAATCCTTCGACCCGCAGCCGCCGCATCAGGATCTGGTCGAATTTCGCCGGGCCGGGCAGTGCTTCGTCGCTGTCGTAAGAGGCCACCATGCCGCAGATGGCCACGCGCCCATAATGGGCCATATTGGGCAATACGGCATCGAGAATTGGGCCCCCGACATTGTCGAAAAAGGCATTGATCCCGCCATCGACTTTGGCCAGTTCGGCTGCGACATCCTGGTTGCGGTAATCGATCGAGAGATCGACGCCGATATCCTCGCGCAGGAACGCACATTTGTCTGGCCCCCCGGCAATGCCGATCACGCGCGCGCCGAGATTGCGCCCGATCTGGCAGGCGAGGCTCCCCGTCGCGCCCGCTGCGGCGGAAACGGCCAGCCATTCGCCCGGCTGGATGGCGGCCACTTCCTTCACACCGACATAGGCAGTCCAGGCGTTCATACCCAAAGTGCCGAAATGCTGGCGGGGATCGGCCACGGTTTCGTCCAGTATCTCAAGGCCTGCCAGATCGGGTATGACGGTGCTGATATCTGCCCATTGGCCAAATCCGCGCACCAGCGCGCCTATGGCAAAGCGGGGATCGCGGCTCTCGCAGACCTGGCCCAGCACCAGCCCGGTCATGGGTGAGCCGAGCGGGAGGGGCGGTTGATAGCCATCTTCGCGCGGGCTCATCCACATCCGCGTACCGGCATCCATCGAAAGCCACTGCACGCGGATGCGGACTTCGCCTTCGTTGAGTGCGGGTAGCGGTGCGCTTTGCAAGCTGAGCGCGCTCGCAAAATCATGGCCCGCAGGATGGCGGTCAAGACGCCAGTAGCGATGGTCGGTCATAGTCGGTTCTCCCTTGAGCGAGGGGTGCCGCGCCAGCCCGCTGCATAAACCTCACGAAAGGGATAGGACTAGTCATTTGGCGAGGACAGGTTTGGGGGCATGTGGGCATATTACAAGGGCGTCTTTCAGGGAGGAGAGACTGAAATGCGTCTCATAAAAAATATGTTGCTCGGATCGAGCGTGCTCGGGCTTGTGGCCTTTGTTCAACCCGCGTTGGCGCAGGAGGCCGATCAGGCTGCCGCCAGCACCGGCGGCGGTGGCTTGACCGATATCGTGGTGACCGCGCGCAAGCGTGAAGAAAGCGCGCAATCGGTTCCCGTGGCGGTTATGGCGATTTCGGGTGAAACGATCCAGAAACGCGATTTTACCAGTATCGAAAAGATCGCCGCCGCGACACCCAGCCTCAACGTCGGGCGCGCATCCAACGGTTCGGGCGCCCAGTTGACCTTGCGGGGCATCGGTTCCTCATCGACTTCCATCGGTATCGAGCAATCGGTCGCGGTCGTGGTCGATGGCGCCTATTACGGCCAGGGTCGCGTGATCCAGGAAGGCTTTTTCGATTTACAGCGGGTCGAAGTGCTGAAAGGCCCGCAGGCGCTGTTCTTCGGTAAGAACGCCACCGCAGGCGTGATTTCGCTGACCACCAACGATCCGGGGTCCGAGGCGGAATTCATCGCCCGTGCCGGATATGAATTCCGTTCGCGCCAGTATCAGGGGGAATTCATCGCTTCCGGTCCGCTGACCGATACGTTGGGGGTACGTTTTGCCGTACGCGGTTCGAAGATGGATCGCGGATACTATCGCAATGTTTCCGTCGACCGAAATTATACCACGGTCGATATCCAGGATATTCTGGCGGGGGGCAGCGGCAATCCGATCACATCCATCGCATCGCCTGCTTCCAGGCACCAGCCGGGTGAGGATGAATTGCTCGCCCGCCTGACGCTGAAATACACGCCGACCGACCGGCTCACGATGACGCTGAAAGGCACATACGATTACAACAAGGTCAACAATTCCTCATGGAACTATGTGGCCTATAATTGCGGTCTGGAAAGCGGGCTCAGCCAGTTGACCGGCTATGCCTGCGATAACAAGTTCGTCACCCACCAGAACAACATGCCGGCCGATATCGCGGCGAATTTCCCTTACGCCAAGAAAGACGGCCAGCTTTACAACCGGTATCGTTCGTGGGCTATCAACGGCAATATCAGTTATGAACTGGATAACTTCGTCATCAATTCGGTGACGAACTACAACACCAACAACAATCGCTGGGCCTGTGCTTGCGATTTCCAGACGAGCGACGCCGGGCAATGGGCGACCGAAAACTCGACCTGGAAGGCCTTTTCGCAGGAATTGCGCGTCACCTCCAGGCTCGATGGTCCGTTCAACGGCATGCTAGGTGCGCTCTATCAGAAAACCCGGCGTGACTTCGGGCAGTACATTGCCTTCGCGGGGCTGCGCAACAGCGCTGCCTCGGCCGAAAATCTCTACATGGCGACGCGCAAGAGCAGCTACACCAAGGGTGAGACTATCGCCATATTCGGCCAGCTTTCGTGGAAGATCATTCCCGAACTCGAGCTTGCCGGCGGCGCGCGTTACACGCACGAAACCAAGCGGAGCTTCTTCACCCAGCCGTACAACAACCCGGGGGTGGTTTCGATCTTCCGGCCGGCGGATGATCCCGATGGTCTCGGCGTGATCCGCGCAAACCAGAAGTTCAACAACTGGTCGCCCGAAGCCACGCTGACTTACAAACCGAACAGCAACCTGCTGATCTACGGTGCCTACAAGACAGCGTACAAGTCGGGCGGGTTTTCGAACGGAGGGATCAACTCGAAATTCTCATCCGATCCGCTGAGCGACCTCACGTTCAATCCGGAAAAGGCACGCGGGTTCGAAGCGGGTATCAAGTCGACGCTGGCCGACAACCAACTGCGCCTCAACCTGACCGCGTTCACTTACAAATATCTCGATCTGCAAGTGGACTTCTTCAATTCACCGATCTTCGCGTTCCAGACGCTGACGGCGGATGCGAAGACCCGTGGGGTGGAACTGGAATTCGAATTCGCTCCGCGCGCGGTGCAGGGTCTGAATATCCATGGCTCGGTCAACTACACCAAGGCGACTTACAGCAAGTTCGCGCAGGCGCCGTGTTATGCGGGCCAGACGATTGCGGAAGGGTGCACGTTCGTCGGCGGTCTGGAAACGCGCCAGAACCTCAACGGCGCTCCGCTCGCCGTGGCTCCGAAATGGACCGGCAATCTGGGCGTGTCCTATGACAGCGAGATCAGCGACAGCCTGAAGTTCGGCATCAATGTGGATGCGCGTTACAGCGGGAGCTATCTGGCATCGGGCTTCGGCAATCCGGACTCGCGCCAGAAAAAATATGTGACGCTGGACGCCGGTGTTCGCTTTGGCGCGGCGGATGACAACTGGGAAATCGCCGTCATTGGCAAGAACCTGACCAACCAGTTCTATGTTGCGGGCGTGGTCGATGGGCCTTCCACCGGGCTCAACACCGGCACTGATGCGGGTGTTCACGCCGATCAACTGGGGTTCGGCAACCTGCCGCGCACGGTCCGGGTGCAGTTGACCAAGCGTTTCTGACTCTTTTGAAAGAAACATGGGGCGGACGGGCGGAGCTGCAAGGCTCCGTCCGTTTGCGTTTGCGTGGGTGCCGTTTGTTCCGCTGTGGTGGGCCACGAGGGGATAGCGACCTAGCGCTATGACTAGCCTTTTTTGAGGCTGGCCAGAAGCTAAAGCGGATGTTGTAAACAAACGGTTGGAACAGCCGCAGGCGCGGCTGGAACGGGGAAGGACGTATGAGCGAAGCCTGGCACAGCGTAATCGAGGAAAGCAGTTTTCCTGAGGAGGGCAAGCTGGCCGTGAAAGTGGGGGGCTGGCATGTCCTGCTTGCCCGGACCGATGACGGTTTTCACGCTGTGAATGATCGCTGCACGCATCAGGCGTCTTTGCTTTCGGGGGGGCGTATCCGCCGGGGTGCGGTGATGTGCCCGCTCCACGGCGCTCGCTTTGAACTCGCCACCGGGCGTTGCCTCGGTTCGGCTTATCGCGATCTGCGGGTTTTCCCGGTTCGGCTCGAAAGCGGCATGATTGAAGTGGCTGTGCCCGATGCGCCCCCCGGCATGGATGAACTTCCCGTTGGCATATGATTTCCTCGCACTAGCCATAGGTTCGTACGGTAGCGGATGGGGCTAGCTTCGTGCGGGAAACAGCGAAGGGAAAGGACTATCATGCCATTTACCGGCCCGGTGGAGGACCGTCTGGCGATCCGCGAATTGCTTGAAACGTATGCCGATGCTGTGACGCGTAACGACGCGCTCGCATGGGGCGCGACCTGGGCCGAAGATGGCGAGTGGTCGCTGCCCGACTACCCCGAAATCGGTACGACAAAAGGCCGTGAGGCGATTGTCGCCATGTGGCTGGAAGCCATGAAAGCCTACCCCGGCATCATGTTCGAAGCCTGGCCGGCCTCGATCGAGGTGGAAGGCGATCATGCGCGCGTGCGCAGCTATACTTCGGAAGTGTACGATCAGGACGGTCTGACCAAGCGGGATCGCGGTGTCTATGAAGATACCTGCGTCAAGCGCGACGGGCAGTGGTTGTTCCACAGCCGCTCGTTCCGCAATATTCACCGTCAGCACGGCCCCAAGGGCGTGTAAACCCCGACCGCGCGCCTTCTTTCCTAATCATGGTGGAAGAAGGCGCGGGGCGGGGCGGGCGTTAGCTCGCTCCAAGCTTGCGCGCGATATCTTCGCGTAACTGATCCTTGCGGATCTTGCCGGAGGCGGTGCGGGGGAAATCCGGCACGAATTCGAAGCGTTCGGGTATCTTCTGTTTTGCAAGGCCGCTCATGGCGACATGGGCGGCCAGTTCTTCTGTCGTCGGGGCTGCGTTGCCGGCGGCGATGATATAGGCGCAAATGCCTTCGCCCAACCGTTCGTGCGGCATGGCGACAACGCTCGCTTCCGCCACGCCGGGATGCGTGTGCAGTGTGTCCTCGATTTCCTTGGCGGAAATGTTTTCGCCGCCGCGAATGATCAGGTCCTTCTTGCGTCCGGTGATCACGATTGCCCCCTCGGCCGTGCGGATACCAAGGTCGCCGGTGCGGAAATAGCCTTCCGCCGTAATCGCCTCGCGGGTTTGCTGTTCGTCGGCATAGCCCATCATCATGCCGGGGCCACGGGCGAGAATTTCACCGGCCTGCCCATCGGGCAGGGGCTGGTCGTCGGCATCGACAACCAGCACATCGTAATCGACGATTTCGCCGTCCGTGGTGGCGGCAAGATCGGCGTTGCCTGGCCAGCCAAACGTCACCAGCGGTACTTCGGATGCGCCGAACACGCGGAAAGGCTGGCAATTGGCGAAGGCTTGCCGGGCCGCCGGGATCAGGTCGTTAGGCACTGCCGCCCCGCCACAGGCGAAATAGCGGAACGACGGGAGAGGGTTTGCCGCCGCCCGGGCGGCATCGGCCAGTTCCACCAGAAACGGGGTTGCGGCGACAGTGCCGACCAACTGGTGACGAT
Source organism: Caenibius sp. WL (assembly GCF_019803445.1). NCBI lineage: Bacteria > Pseudomonadati > Pseudomonadota > Alphaproteobacteria > Sphingomonadales > Erythrobacteraceae > Caenibius > Caenibius sp. WL. The sequence continues at coordinate 2,722,163 of NZ_CP081844.1, read as the reverse complement.
CGATGAGTGCGACGGCCATCGCGGCATTCCAGCTTTCCATCAGCACCGTGCGTGTGCCGCAGATCAGCGGAGCTTCCAGCCCGTTGGCATAGCCGGAGACATGCGTGACAGGCGACGGCATCAGCGTCGCTTCGCCCGCGCGCAGCCCCCAGTGTTCCCCGCTCTGGCGCACAATGCGGGACAGCGTCACATGGCTATGCAGCACGCCCTTGGGGCGTCCGGTGGTGCCCGATGTGTAAAGCACCATCTTGACGCCCAGCGGATCGACAGTGGGGCGGGCGAAGCGCTGCCCACGCCCTTGTGCGATCAGCGCGGCATAATCATCCGGCCCTTCTCCGCGCACGATGAAGACATGCGCCAGATCGGGCAGGGCAGGGCGGATACGCTCTGCCATGGCGGCGAAATCGTAATTGCGGAACTGCGCCGCCACGAAGAACGCACGGGCATTGCAATCGGCCAGCATCAGTGAAACTTCGTGATCGCGGTAGATCGGCACGATCGGATTGATGATGAAGCCCGAGAGCGCGGCTGCCAGATTGATAACGGCCGCTTCGCGCCAGTTGGGCACCTGAAACCCGATGACATCGCCGGGGCGCATCCCGTGGGCATGCAGCGCGGCGCAGAGTGCTTCGGCATCGGCCAGCAATTCGGCACGGGTCATCTCCTCGTCTCCCTCGACGAAGGCGACGAAATCGGGATCGTGTTCGGTCAGGGCGATAGCCTGGTCGGCAATCGTGCCGTCATCCCAGACCATCGCCTGCGCGTAGGCGCGCTGATGCGGGGCGGGGGTTTCCAGCCATGCCCATGGGGCTGGTTTTCGTTGTGCCATGCTACGCGATTGCCTTTGCCAGGATAGAGCCGCCTGCGATGTCACCAGGCATGTTCTTCGCCGTTCCACTTGTAAAAATCGCCAGAGCGTTCGAGCGGCCATTCTCGTGTCAGCTTGATGATGCTGGCCGCGCTTTCCGCCGGGGAGATATCGGCATCGGGGCCGCCCATATCGGTCTGCACGTAGCCGGGGTGAACGATGCCGATCACGATGCCCCGATCCTTGAGATCAAGCGCGGCGGACCGCATCATGCGGTTCAAGCCGGATTTGGCCGCGACATAGCCATAATATCCGCCATAGGGCCAGGTGGAAGCGGCGAGTTGGCTGGAGAAGTTGATGACCTTGGAGCCCTCGCCGAGACGGGGTAGGAACGCACGCAGCACCCGCAAGGGCCCTTTGAGCATGATTTCGATGGAATCGTCGAAGCCTTCCCAGTCGCCCGGTTCCAGTGCGGCCGGCGTTTTTCCGGTAATCCCGGCGACGTTGTAGATGATATCGACCGGCTCGTTGCCTGTCGCTGCCGCCGCGGCGGCAATCGAGTCATCCGAAGCGACATCGGCCTGATGGATTGCCAGCCGGCCGTTTGCTTCTGACTGCAATGCCGCCAGCGCGGGGGACGAAGGATCGCGTGCCAATGCGTGGACTTGATCACCAGCGGCAAGATGTGCCCTGACCAGTTCCAGCCCAATTCCCCGGGATGCCCCGGAGACAATCACGTTAGCCATTCTTTTTCCTTCCCATAGTCGACACTTCGCCGCACGGCGAAATGCGATCAGCCCGGCGCGGAGGTCGTGCCTGCCGTTTCGCTTTCGTATTGGCCCAATCTGCGCCGCGCCCGCACGCTGTAAAACTATCCTTTCTTCCAGATCGGCCTTGTAGGGCGTAATCAATCGGCGGCATCCCCGTAAACGGTATCGACCATTCGAACGATAAGGTCGCGCACGGCCCTCTGACGTTCTTCGCCGATGATGGCGGCGTTGAACAGCAGGCCGAGATGGGCGGCCTGCGCAAAATCGCTGGCCAGTATCATCTGGTGTACACGCTCCCCCCATTGTGGAAAGGCTTCGGCCATTTCGCGTGTCCAGATTGCGTCGAAGCGGCGGGTTGCCGGGATCAGCACACGTTCGAGTTCCGGGTCTGTGCGGGCCGCCATCGCCAGTTCGAGATAGGCCATGAATTCCCGGCGTTGCAGGATGCGCCAATACAGTTCGGTGGCGTGCTTCAGCGTCCGGTCGGTGTCATCCAGGCGGAGCTGGGGGTATTCCTTCAGGAAATGTTGCATCCGGCGGTACAGCACATAGTCGACCAGCGCAGCGACCAGTTCCATCTTGTTGGCATAATGGTGATGCATGGCGCCGCGGGAAATGCCTGCTCGCTTGGTGACTTCGCTCGTCGTCAGGCCGATGTAGCCGCAAGAAACCAGGCATTCGATCGCCGCTTCGAGAATAGCCTCGCGCGTCAGCGAACTCTTGCGTTGCTGCCAACGGGTCTCGTCATCCGGGCCGCTGCCCCGGCGGATCTCTTTGAGTACCTGCTTGTCTCTGGGTGAAGTCATCGGCGTACTGTCTCGTGCGTTATGGGTGTCTGCAAGTGGTCCCATGTGGCCCTAGTCAAAGTCTCAGTATGCATTTTCCCATGCCTGCGCCACAAAAACCGGCACATCATCCGGTTATTTATGATGGCGGGACGAAGCCGGCATAAGGCGGCGCAATTCCGGCCGTCGGTTGGGAGGAGAGGACATGTTTAGGGAAGAGATGAAATTGCTACTTTCGGGATTGTCTGTGGCGGCCATCGCTGGCGCCCAGGCCCATGCACAGGAGGCGCCCGCCGCCGATCCGGTCCCGGCGAGTGGAATCGGTGAAATCGTCGTTACCGCGCAGAAGAAAGCGGAAAACCTCCAGACTGTGCCGATTGCGGTGACCGCGCTGAACGCGGCGGCGCTCGACCGGACGATCTCCCCCGATCTCAAGGCGCTGAACGGTTCGGTTCCCAGCCTGGTGGTGACCAGTGTGGTCAATTCCGGCCTGACCGCCGCCGTTTCGATTCGTGGCATCGGGGTGCAGGAGGCGGACGGCTTTCTCGATCCGGCGGTCGGCACCGTGGTCGATGGCGTTTATCAAGGCAGCAACACCACGGCGCTGCTCGATCTGTTCGATATCGAACAGATCGAAGTGCTGCGCGGGCCGCAGGGCACGATCTTCGGTGCGAACACTATCGGCGGGGTGATCAACGTCACCACCAAAAAACCCGATGTTCATGACTTCACCGTCTCCGGCAAGATCACTGCCGGCAACTATGGCAGGATGGATGCGATGGCGGCGGTCAACGTGCCCTTGGTGGAAGACAGGTTGGGCTTGCGTATCACCGCGATGCACAAGGGCGATGATGGCTTCTATCGCAGCACGGTGAACGGCAAGCGCCTGGGCGGGCAGAACGTCAACGCGGGCCGGATAGCGTTGCGGTATGAAGAGGGCGGGCTCGACGCCACATTGGTTGCGGAGTTGGCGCGTGGGCGTAACGATGGCCCGGTGGTGGTCAATTACAGCACGCCGGGTATGACGACATATGTTCCTGGTGAATCCTATAGCCTGACTGATCGCATCCGTTATCGGACCGGCGGTGACAGGGGCTATTCCGATTACGATGTGTTCGGCACAACCCTGACGTTGAATTACGATACCGGCCCGGTACGGCTGACTTCGATCACCAATTACCGCAAGGTCAAGCTGGATGAATTCACCGATCAGGACGGCACATCCGCCCAGATATTCGCTACGAGCCGCATCACGAAGAACTGGCAATTCAGCCAGGAACTGCGCGCTACGGTCAACCCCACCTCCAGCACCGAATTGCTGGTCGGCGGCTATTATCTGAAGAAGAATTACAAGCTCGATCAGGACGGGCAGTACCTTTACACCGGTGATTACCGCGGCCTGCTTTACAATGATCAGGACGATGAATCGCTGGCGCTCTTCGCGCAGGGTTATGTCAATGTTACCGATGCGCTGAAACTGACAGCCGGCGTGCGCTGGACGGATCAGAAGAAGACCATGACGATCGGCAACCGGACATTCCTGGGGGGCGATTATCTGGGGCCATGGGAATATCAGACCAGATCCGCCAATTGGCAGCACTGGGGCTGGCGTCTGGGGCTCGATTACAAGATCACCAACGATCACTTCTTCTACGTGAGCTACGTTCGCGGTGCGCACTCCGGCGGCTTTTCTGGCCGCACCATCATTCTGCAACCTTACGGCCCGGAAAAGGTCGATACGATCGAGGCGGGGCTGAAGACCAGCTGGCTCGACAACCGTCTGCGGTTCAACATCGCGGCCTTCACCACCACTTATCGCGATCTGCAAGTCGATACGCTGACCTATTTCGGCAACACGATGATCTCGACGATCGTCAACGCGGGCAAGGCCAAGATGGATGGTGTCGAGGCCGAAATGACAATCGTTCCGGTCGATGGCCTGACTCTGGGTGCCAATCTCAGCTATCTCGATGCGCGCTACAAGCAGTTCCGCTGCGATATCGATGGCCAGGCTGCGGCGCCGGAAGATTACGTCGATTGCACCAATCTGAAGCTGCGCAACGCCCCCAAGTTGCAGGCGGGTGCCCGGGTGACTTACGAATTCGCGGTGGGCGGTGGAAAGGCCACTCTGTTCGGCGGCTGGAACCACACCAGCCGGCGCGAAACCGATACGCGCAACGCGCTCGTCGGCCGTGTGCCCAAACTCGATCTGTTCGATGCCAGCGTGAAATGGGCCCCGGATAATGATCGCTGGAGCGTGACCGTGTGGGGCAAGAACCTCTCGAACGAGAAATATCGCGCTTCCGGCTATTTCGCCGCGCTGGCGGGTTCTCCGGGGTTTGAAAACTTCGTGGTGCTGGGCCCCCCGCGTGAATGGGGCGTCACTTTCGGGTTCGATTTCTGATCGGCGAGGCCTGCGGCCCTGGCACGCAAGACGCATCAGGGCCGGGCGCGAAAGCGCAGCGTGATGATCGCCGCAAGAGAAATGGAGAGAAACGATGACCCGGATGCCACAGCAGGTTCGTGAAGCGCTGCAGGATCTGATGACGGATTATTGCTACGCCGTGGATGGCCTCAAGGATGTGGAGCCGCTGCTCGATTTGTTCACCGATGATGCCGTGGCCGACCTTTCGGCGATCGGCCTGCCCCTGATGGATGGGAAGAAGGCGATCCGTGCGTTCTTCGATGGCGTGTTCGCGGACATGACGCATCACTTCCACATGATCTCCAATTTCCGTCCGCAGAGCTGGGATGGCGAAGCCGGCGCGATGACCGCGTACGTCATCGGCATGGGCCGCGCGAAGGATGGCAACACGGTGACGGTGCAAGTCCATTATCGCATGGAATGCGTGCAACAGGCCGATCGCTGGCGCTGCCGCCACTACACGATCACGCCGATGATGCCGATGCCCGGCTCGCTCGAAGAAATTCACGGCAACCATTGAGTGAGAGGCTGACCATGGCAACGATCATGCAAGATCAGGCGGGCAAGCCCGGCTATCCCACGCATCCCGATGCGCAGTTGCCCCATGCGCGGGGCGATGCGATCACTGGCGACCGCTATTGGAGCAAGGACTTCGCCGCGCGTGAATGGGAACACATGTGGCAGAAGGTTTGGCACGTGGGTGGCCGGGCCAGCCAACTGGAGGAACCGGGCGATTTCATCACGCATGAATTCATGCATGAATCGATCTTGATGGTGAAACAGGAAGACGGTTCGATCCGGGCTTTCTTCAATGTCTGCATGCACCGCGGCAATCGGCTGGTAAACACGGCCGAAGGTGGCGTCGCAACGCATTTCACCTGCCCCTATCACAACTGGAAATATGCCCTCGATGGCAAGCTCGATCAGGTGCAGGATCCGGAGGATTTTGACGTCAACCCATGCGGAAAATTGGCGTTGAAGGAACTGCCCTGCGATACCTGGGGCGGTTTCGTCTTTTTCAGTTTCGATCAGAACGCGAAGCCGCTGCTCGATTTTCTCGATCCTATTCCCACACTCCTCGCGAACCGTGATCTGGAGAACTGGAAGCGCGTCGTCTGGCGGCGGTTGCGCGTCAACACCAACTGGAAATTCGCGTCGGACAATTTCAACGAGGCCTATCATATCCCGGCGGTGCATCCGCAGTTCGAACCGATGATCGACGATCACTATTCGACCACGGTGTTCGAAATGTATCCCAACGGGCACAACCGCATGATCGAGAAACTGCAGCCTTCATCGCGCTATGCCGATGCGCAGATGGTGAAACCGCTATGGGCGCAGGTTCTATCGGAATGGGATATCGATCCGGCCGATTTCGAAGGCCGCGCGCAAGAAGGGCGCATTGCGTTACAGGAAGCACGGCGGCGGCTGGGGCCGGAACGCGGCCATCATCACTTCGCGGTTTTCACCGACGATGAGCTGACCGACCAGATTCACCATACGGTGTTCCCGAACCTGACACTGACGGGGACGGCGGAGGGTCTTCATGTTTTTCGTACGGAACCCGATGCCGACGATCCCAATTGGTCGACGTTCGACTACTGGTATCTGGCGGCCCCGGTGGAAGGGATGAACGAAGTGGGGACGCTCTATGGGATGCGGCCTTATGAAGAAGCGGAATTCGAAGATGCCGATTTCAGCGACTATCAGACGACGATTGCGCAAGGCGATTTTCTCGAACAGGACTTGTCACTGGCAGTGACGCAACAACGAGGTTTGCATTCCATGGCGTTCACGGAAGCCTATCTCTCGCGTCAGGAAACGCGGGTGCGGCGGTTCCACGAAGTGATCAACGATTATCTGGCAGGACGCCGTTGATCGCGCATGGGGTCATTTCGATGATCGTTGCGCGGTAACCTATGCTTTCGGCAAGGTGACGTACGGCCAAGCGGGGGGCAGAACCTGCGGAAACAGATACGGACATTGGGTTGAAGGAGTGTGATATGGCAGAGCGCGACCCCGAATTTGGCGGCGCCCGCAGCCCAGGCGTCAGTTGGGTAGAGTTGATGGAGGCGGATTCCCGCCCGGCGCCTGACAGTCTGGTCGAAGATCATTACGAATATCTCGGTTCCGAACCGATCCCGGCGGAATGCTATACGAGCGCGGAATTCGCCCGGCTGGAACAGGAACGGATGTGGCCTTACGTCTGGCAGTTCGCCGCGCGTGAGGAGGATATTCCCGAGGCCGGTGATTACACGGTGTTCGAAAACGCGGGGCGTTCCTGGATACTTTCACGCCAGGACGATGGTTCCGTTCGCGCGTTCCACAATGTCTGCCTCCATCGCGGGCGCAAGCTGCGTACGGAAGACGGTGTGGCCGATAAGTTCGTCTGTCCGTTCCACGGTTTCAGTTGGAACAAGGATGGCAGTTTTGCCTCCATGCCGTGTTCCTGGGATTTCAAGCATCTTTCGCATGAAGAACTGCGTTTGCCTGATGCGGAAGTGGCGCGTTGGGCCGGATATATCTTCCTGCGTGAAGAGCGCGGCGGGCCGAGCCTGGAGGAGTTTCTCGCCCCGCTGCCCCAGCATTTCGCGCGCTGGCGGCACGAGGAATGTGCCACAGTCGTCTGGGTGGGCAAGGAAGTGGCGGCCAACTGGAAAGTGACGGCCGAGGCGTTCATGGAAGCATGGCACACGGTCATCACGCATCCGCAATTGCTGCCCTTCACCGGAGATTGCAACAGCGCCTACATGAACTGGGGCGACAACGTGAACGCCAATCTGGTTCCGTTCGGGGTACTCAGCCCGCATGTCGACGCAGAGGGGAAGAGCGAACAGTGGATCGTTGACGAATTCATCAAGTACAACGGCCGTTCGTCTGACAATTACGATCCGTCCGGCGATCCTTACGCGGTCGACGTGCCGCAAGGGCAGACCGCGCGCGCGGCGCTCGGTGCGGCCCTGCGCAAGACCTATGCCGAACAGACCGGCTACGATCACGAACAGGCGACGGATTCGGAACTGCTGGATGCGCTGGTCTATAACGTGTTTCCCAATTTCGGCCCTTGGGGCGGCTTCATGCCGAATATCGTCTATCGCTGGCGCCCCGGGAAAACGCCGGATACCTGCCTGATGGAAGTGCGCGTGCTGGCCCGTGTCAAGCAAGGTGAGCCGATGCCGCGCGGTGTGCCGATGCACTATCTCACGATCGATCAGCCATGGACCGACGCCGCGGAACTCGGCGGGCTCGGCGATGTGCTCGATCAGGATATGGGGAATTTGCCGTTCGTGCAGGAAGGCCTGCACTGTTCCAAAAGCGGCAAGGTGCAACTGGCCAATTATCAGGAAATCCGCATCCGGCAATTCCACCAGACATTGATGAAATATATCGACGGGTCGCTGGGGGCGAAGGCGTGAGCGGTGCTGGCGAGGGGGAGGTTCACCCCCCACGGATCGACTGCGTCCTTGTGTGTGGCGGTGTCTGGCATGACATGGATTTTGCCCGGCTCGAGTTGCTCAAGTTGCTGGCGGAAGATCCGCGCATCCGCACGCGGGTGTTCGAGAATTATGAAACGGTCGAGGCGATCGAAGCGGCTGATATTCTCATCACCTATACCTGCGATGTTACCCCTTCGCTGAAAGCGCAGGAGGCGCTGCGCGACTGGCTGGAGCGCGGTGGCCGCTGGTACGCGCTGCATGGCACCAATTCCGTGCTGCGCCTGCTGGACAACGGCTTGTGGGATGCCCCCCGCTGGGCCCCGCTGTTCATGGATCTGGTGGGCAGCCAGTTCATCTCGCATCCGCCGATCGCGCCTTACACCGTGACGGTCGCCGACCCGGCGCATCCGTTGGTGCAGGGGGTGGAGCCCTTCGACACCACCGATGAACTCTATCACATGGAGACGCATGGCGATCTGCATGTTCTGCTGGAAACCGAATGCACGCAGCCGGGCACGGGTTTCGTTGAAGCGGATGGCGCACCGGGCAAACATCCGGTCTATTACATCAAGGAGCATGGCCGGGGGGCGGTGCTCTATCTGACGCTTGGCCATTGCCGCGGACATTACGATTTGCAGCCCATGGTCGATTGGTGGCCCACGGTGGACCGCTGCGCTTGGGATTTGCCGGTATTCTACGATCTGCTGCGGCGGGGGATCGGCTGGTTGAAAGAACGTGCGCCAGCCTGATCAGCGGGAATGTGGAAATGGCTGGATCGGTTGGAATGAGGTAGACCGATCCAGCCATTTTCATTTGTATGACCAGGGGCGTGTCCGGGTTTCCGATCAAACGGTGTTGGCGTAGCGGTTCAGTGCGATTTCGGGGCTGTCAGGCCAACGGGAAAGGGTCAGCAGGCGTTTGTGGGCATGGCCGATGGACAGTTCATCGGTCACCCCCATGCCGCCATGCATTTGCACCATTTCCTGGCTCAACGTGATCGAGGCCGGACCGACAAAGGCGCGCAGACCCTGTACGGCCGAGGTAAACCGGTCGCTGCCATGACTGATCAGGGCAAGATGCAACAGGCCGCGGCACTGCTCCAGCACCGCGTACTGCGTGGCCATACGGTGCTGGAGCGCCTGAAACGAGCCAAGCTTGACGCCGAATTGTTCGCGCGTGTTCAGGTATTCCAGAGTTTCTGCGAAGCTGCGTTCCATGATACCCAGCGCTTCGGCAGCGCGCGCAAGATTCGCAAAATCTTCCGCAGCTTCCACTGCTGCCCATCCGCCGTTCAGCCGTTGGCTTTCCGCAACCGCAACATCATCCAGCGTGAGCCATGCCGCCATGCTGCCATCGGTCATCCGCCAGTTTTCGGTTTTGATACCGGGGCTGTCGGCGGGAACGAAGAACAACGCGGCGCCATCAGCATCGTCCGGCGCGCCATGGGTGCGGGCGACGACGATATAGGCACCGGCGCCGGCGCCGGCCGGAACGCAAGTCTTGATGCCCGAGAGACGATAGCCCGCGCCATCGATACGCGCTGCGGTTTCGGTCCAGAGGAGGCCGGGGCGGCCATGGATTTCCGTGTTGGCCAAGGCAATGCGTTGCTCGCCCGTCAGAATACCGGGTAGCCATGCATCGCGCAGATCTTGATCCGCACAGCTTGCAAACAGCCGCCCGGCCAGAAGCACGTTTTCGATCAAAGGTTCGACCACCAATCCGCGGCCCAGCGCCTCGAAGATCGTGGCAATCCCGGTGGCGCCCAGATCGAGCCCGCCGTCCTTCTCGTCAAACATGGCGCCGATCAGCCCCAGTTCGCCCAGCAGAGCCCAGTTCGTTTGTGAATAGCCGTTGGCTTCGGCCAGAAAAGTACGCCTGCTTTCAAAATCGTAATTGTCGGTGACGAAACGTTCGGCCAGCGCCTTCAGCATTTCTTCGTCTTCGCTGAGATCGAAATTCACCTGATACTCCCTCTTTCCGATCGGGCTGTATCATCAATCGATCCCGCGCTGCGCTGGGCAAAAAGCTAGGGGTAACGGTCTGCTCCTGCATGGCGAACCAATTGTGTCTCATGGCCAATGGCGATACTCATGGCCGGGAGAGGAAAAAATGGTGCTTCTATCCCAAGAGAACATCGATGCGGTTCGCGTCACCGGCCCGGAGAAAATTCGGCCGGCTGCCGAAGCGCTTCATCGGATCGCGCATGCACATGGCATGCGGGTGGCCCCGGCGCACGATATCGCAGACAAAAGGACGCCGGTTGATGCCGAAGGAAATATCCTGGCCCATTCGGTATTCGGTTGGCCGGATGAAGAGCGGGTGTGGTGGCGCAATTCGAAGCTGGCGCTGGATTCTCCGCTGACTGCGGCATGCCGGTTCGAAAGTCAGCCGTTCTGGGTGAATGCGGGCGGTTTCCGGACGATGGAACACAACCCTTATCTGGAATCGGTCGATCTCACCAATTTCGAACACCGCGCGTTGACCAAGGCAGCGATTGTTGTGCCGGTGCATTTGCCGTTCGGGCAGATCGGTGCGGTCAGCTTCAACCCGGAAGACCGGGATAAGACCGACCTGACCGAGGACTTCGCCCTGCTAGGTGATGCCTTTGGTCTGTATGCGCGAACTTTTATCGCCACCTATGTGCAGGTGATGGGTACGCATCAGGCGCTGCCACCGGATTCGCGTCTGTCCAAACGTGAGGTGGAATGTCTGCGCTGGGCGGCAATCGGGAAGACCGATCTGGAAATCAGCATGATCATGTCGCGCAGCCGGGCAACGGTGCGGTTCCACATCCACAACGCGGCGACCAAGCTCAACGCTGTCAATCGCAGCCAGACCGTCTTCAAAGCGGCGCAACTGGGCTATATCTCACTCGCCAAAAAGTGAGGATGGTTTTGCCCTAGTGTCCGGTTTCGGCCGGGAACCGGGCATGCGTGTGCTGCAGGGAAGCGCATTACAACAAGACCCTAGCGTTTTGATGAGTCGGAAAGGTTGCAGGACGGCCTAAAGGTTTTCGGAGAGGAATCGTCTCTGGAAACCGAAATGCGAATGATTGCCGAAGGGCTGCTGACAGATGAGATACCGCCGCGGCTGGTTGGCGGCAGGAATCGGGAAACGGGCCGAATTGTTTTCCCCTGCCCGGAGAGCGGCGAGTACGAGCCTTACCCGCTGCAGCGGCAGGGCACGCTGTGGTCCTACACGATTCAGCGCTATCGCCCGAAGTCGCCGCCTTATGCCGGGCCAGATGCCTTCCATCCCTGGCCTGTCGGTTATGTCGAGCTTGCGGGAGAGACAATTGTCGAAGCGCGCCTGACCGATATCGCGTTTGACGATATCGCCATTGGCATGCCGCTCGAACTGACGGTCGTGCCGCTCGATGCCGAGGCCATCGATCCGGTCATGGTCCATGCCTTCAAACCCGCAGGAGCGGCATGATGGGCAATGTTTGCATTGTTGGTATCGGTATCCATCCCTTTGGGCGGACGGATGGCCTTTCCGGGCTCGATCAGGGGGTGTTCGCGGTCCGTCAGGCGCTGGCGGATGCCGGAGTGGAATGGAGCGATGTGCAGTTCGCTTATGGCGGTTCCGATGCAGCCGGAAACCCGGACACGATGGTGGAGCGGCTGGGGTTGACGGGGGTTCAGTTCATCAATGTCCGTAACGGTTGCGCGGCGGGCGGATCGGCGCTGTTTTCAGCGCAGATGGCGATCAAATCGGGCGAATTCGAATTGGGGCTGGCGGTCGGTTTCGACAAGCATCCGCGCGGGGCATTCAATGCCCTGCCATCCGAATACAACCTGCCCGACTGGTACGGCGAAGCAGGTTACATGATTACCACCCAGTTCTTTGCCAACAAGATCATGCGGTACATGCACGATCATGGTATTTCCCCGCAATCGCTGGGCCGGGTTGCGGAAAAGGCGTTTCGCAATGCGGTACATGCCCCGCATGCGTGGCGGCGCGAGCCGGTGATGCTGACGGATATCATGAACGCGCCGATGGTCAGCGATCCTTATACCAAGTTCATGTTCTGCTCGCCCGCGGAAGGGGGCGTGGCGCTGCTGCTCGCCAGTGAGAAGAAGGCGCGCGAACTGGGCAAACCGCTTGTCCGTCTGAAAGCGGCGACGATGCGGACGCGCCCGCCGGGCTCGTTCGAGGTGTTCGCGCCGTCCATTGATGTGGAGCGCGGCGGATCGGCAACGAACATCGCCTCGGCCGCCGCATTCGATCTCGCGGGGATCGGGCCGGAGGATATTGCCGTTGCCCAGCTTCAGGATACCGAAGCGGGCGCGGAGATCATGCATATGGCCGAGAACGGCTTCTGCCGGGACGGTGAGCAGGAACGCTGGCTGGCCGAGGGATTGACCGAAATCGACGGCAAGTTGCCGGTCAACACGGATGGCGGTTGCCTTGCCTGTGGTGAGCCGATCGGCGCTTCCGGCCTGCGCCAGGTTTACGAAAACGTGGTCCAGTTGCGCGGGGATGGCGGCGGGCGGCAAGTGCCCGGCTGCCCCACTACCGCTTACAGCCATGTTTACGGCGCCCCCGGCGTTTCTGCCGTAACGATTCTGGAACGCTGAATGGATATCGACCTCTCCCCTGAAGAAGCCGCATTTCGCGATGAGGTGCGGGCATTCTTGCGGGACAATCTGCCCGCTGCGGTCAAGTCCGGCGCCGCGGCATCACCGACGGTATTTGTCGAACCCGAAATCGGCCAGGCATGGAATGCCGTTCTCCATGCCAAGGGCTGGCTGGGATACAATTGGCCTGCGGAGTATGGCGGGACCGGCTGGAGCCCGGTGCAGCGCTACATTTTCGAGAAGGAATGCGCAGAGGAAGGCGCGCCCAGCCTGACGGTTATGGGGCTGAAACTTCTCGCGCCGGTTCTCTGGACATTCGGCACGCCTGAACAGAAGGCGCATTATCTGCCGCGCATCCTGTCGGGCGAGGACTACTGGTGCCAGGGTTTTTCCGAGCCGGGCAGCGGTTCGGATCTTGCTTCGCTCAAATGCCGCGCTGTGCGGGATGGGGATCGCTATATCCTCAACGGATCGAAGATCTGGACCACGCATGCGCATCACGCCAACCGTATGTTCTGTCTCGTGAGGACGGATACCGAGGGCAAGAAGCAGGCAGGCATTTCCTTCCTGCTGGTGGACCTCAATCAGCCCGGCATATCGGTGCGTCCGATCCTGACCGTAGCAGGCGATCACGAAGTCAATCAGGTGTTTCTGGAAGACGTTGTCGTGCCGGTATCGGATCGTGTGGGCGAAGAAGGGGCGGGCTGGACCATCGCCAAGTTCCTCCTCGAAAACGAACGGGGCGGTTCCTGCCATGCGCCGAAGCTGATTTACGATCTCGCGCAACTGGAGCAGGCGGCCAAGAGCGAATGCGATGGCAAGGGACATGCTCTTGCCGACGATCCGCAATGGCAGCGCCGCATTGCCAGGGTGCGGCTCGCCGCACAGGCGCTGGAGATGATCGAACTGCGGATCGTCACCGAGATCGCCAAGGGCCGCAAACCGGGGCCACAAACTTCGCTGACCAAGCTCCTTGCGTCCAATTTGCGGCAGGACATCGATCTGCTGGCAGTGGATTTGTATGGGGCGCTAGGCCTTCAGCTCGAAATGCGGCGGCCGCTTTATGGCGATCGCGCGCCCGCGCCACTGCATACGCAAGCCGCGCAAGTGGCGGCACCGCGTTACCTGAACAGTCTGGCCTGGACGATTTTCGGCGGGTCGAACGAAATTCAGTCCAACATCATCGCACGGTCGGTGCTCGACCTGTGAGAGAGGAGAGGGAATAACCATGCAACTGAGCCGAGAAGCGCTGCTGGGTGCCTATCGCCGCATGAAGGTGGTGCGGGAGTTCGAGGAACGTCTGCACGTGGAAATCCAGACCGGGGAAATCGCCGGTTTTACCCATCTCTATTGCGGGCAGGAAGCCGTGGCGGTGGGGGTGTGCGATCACCTGGACCGGGAAGACAAGATCATCTCCACTCACAGGGGCCACGGGCACTGCCTGGCCAAGGGATGCGACGTGGTGGACATGATGAAGGAGATCTGGGGTAGCCGCGAAGGGCTTTGCAAAGGCAAGGGCGGCTCCATGCATATTGCCGATGTGGATGTCGGCATGCTGGGCGCCAACGGGATCGTGGGGGCGGGCGCCCCTATCGCGGTGGGCGCAGCGATCTCCGCCAAGATCGATGGCAAAGGAAAAGTCTCGATCGCCTTTTCGGGTGATGGCGCGTGCAATCAGGGGACCACGTTCGAAGCGATGAATCTGGCCGTGGTGACGCAGGCGCCGTGCATCTTCGTGTTCGAGAACAACCATTATTCCGAACACACCGGCGTGGATTACGCGGTTGGCACGGCCAACGACATCGCCAGCCGCGCGGAAGCGTTCGGCATGAAAGTCTGGCGCGCCGATGGCACCGATTTCTTCGCTGTTTATGAAACCATGCGCGAAGTTCTCGACCATGTTCGCGCGGGCAACGGCCCGGCGGCGGTGGAATTCGATACCGAACGCTTCTTCGGGCATTTCGAAGGCGATCCACAGCGTTATCGCGGCAAGGGGGAAGTCGACCGCATCCGGGAAACGCGCGATTGCCTGAAGAATTTCCGCGCCAGCGTCACCAGCGCGAAGCTGCTGACCGATGAGGATCTCGACACGCTCGATGCCGAGGTTCTGGCGGAGATCGAAAATGCGGTGCAGGCCGCCCGCGCTGCGGAGCGCCCCACCGCCGATGACGTCCTTGCCGACGTTTACATTGCCTACTGATCCGGGGAGCGACAAAAAATGGCTCAGATGATGTACCGCGAGGCAGTGGTCTCGACGATTGCCGAAGAAATGGAGCGCGACCCCAACGTTGTGATGCTGGGGGAAGATATCGTCGGCGGCATGGGAACCGCGGGCGGGCCGGAAGCCATCGGCGGAATCTGGTCGACCTCGGTCGGCCTGTTCGACAAGTTCGGCAAAGAACGGATGATCGACACCCCGATTTCGGAAAGCGCGATTATCGGCGCGGCCTCGGGTCTGGCCTTGGCGGGCAAGCGGCCGATCGCGGAACTGATGTTCGCCGATTTCATCGGTGTCTGTCTGGACCAGATCTGGAACCAGATGGCCAAATTTCGTTACATGTTCGGTGGCAAGACCCGCTGCCCGGCAGTGCTGCGCCTGGTCTATGGCGCAGGCTACAACGCGGCGGCGCAGCATAGCCAGTCCGTGCACCAGATTCTGACCGGCATGCCGGGCTTGAAAGTCGTGATGCCGTCCAGCCCGGCCGACGTCAAAGGCCTGCTGCGCACGGCCATTCGCGATGACGATCCGGTGGTATTCCTGGAGCATAAAGCGCTTTACGGGATGAAAGGGGACGTGCCGGACGATCCGAACTTCACGATTCCCTTCGGCCATGCGCGGCTGACCCGTGCGGGGGAAGATGTCACCATCGTTTCATCCGGCCTCCTGCTGGGCTTTTGCGAAGCGGTGGCCGACAAACTGGCGCAGGAGGGGATCGGTTGCGATGTGATCGACTTGCGCACCACCAGCCCGCTGGATGAAGAAGCCATTCTCGATTCCATCGAGGTCACCGGGCGTCTGGTGGTGGTGGACGAAGCACCCCCACGGTGCGGTCTTGCGGCGGATATCTGCGCACTGGCGGCCGCCAAGGCGTTTTCCAGCCTCAAGGCGCCGCCGCAGGCGGTTACTCCGCCGCATACTCCGATCCCGTTCGCCCGCGAACTGGAAAGCGCATACCTGCCTTCGACCGACAAGATCGAGGCAGCGGTGCGCAAGGTTCTCGGCTGGCGCTGAGGAGGGGAAGCATCATGGCTGATATCCGCCCATTCTGCATGCCCAAGTGGGGCATCGAAATGACCGAGGGGACCATTGCCGAATGGATGGTGAAGGAGGGCGAAGCCTTCACCAAAGGGCAACTCCTCTGCTTGATCGAAACCGCCAAGATCACCAACGAGGTTGAGGCTGAATACGATGCTGTCGTCCGCCGGATTCTGGTGGGCGAGGGCGAAGACGCGCAAGCTGTCGGCACTCTGCTGGCGGTATTCGCCGATCCCGCGGCTACTGATGAGGAAGTGCAGGCCTTTATCGATGGGTTCCGTCCTGTCGAAACCAAAGTCGCCGCACAGGCTGCGTCTTCCGCCCCCGTCACGGCGCCTGCTGACGTAGCACCAGCCGCCGCTCCTGCGAAAAGGAAGATCGAAACCAATCGTCCCATCAGCCCCGAAGCGCTGAAGCTGGCGGAAGAACACGGGGTCGATCTCGATGATGTCGAAGGCACCGGTCGCAACGGGCGGATTACCTATCAGGACGTCGATCAGGTGCGCCGCCCGGCTTCGCAGCCCCGCCTGCGCGGGCTTGCCGCCCTGGTGGAAGAAACGGCGGCGGTATTCGCATCGCCTCTCGCGCGGCGTTTGGCCGCACTCCACGGGATCGATCTTGGCGGGGTTGCCGGGACCGGCCCACGCGGGCGCATCTGCAAGGCGGACGTGCTGGCGCTGGTGCCCGAACCTGCCTCTGGCGCCGCGGCATTCGGTGCGCCTTTTGTGCCGGTGGACAACCGGCCTGAAGTCGTCCCGTTCGACAAGATTCGCAAAGTCGTGGCCCGCCGGCTGACGCAGGCCAAGCAGGAACTGCCGCACTTCTATCTGCGCCTTTCGGCGCGGGCCGATGCGCTGATGGAATTGCGCAAGACGGCCAATCTCGTGCTCGGGTGCAAGGCCTCGATCAACGATTATGTGGTCAAGGCGGTGGCTATCGCGCTTGTCCGCAATCCCGATGTCAATGTGCAGGTGCATGGGGAAGACGTGCACCGTTTCCCCCACGCTGATATCGCCATTGCGGTTGCCAGTCCGAAGGGCTTGGTCACGCCGATTGTCCGGCAGGCCGACCGCATGCGGATCGACCAGTTGGCGGGCGAGACGCGGCGGCTGATCGACAAGGCCAACGCCGGGAACCTGTCGTTCGAGGATATGGACGGGGGCACATTCTCCGTTTCCAATCTGGGCATGTTCGGGATCGAACAGTTCGATGCGATTATCAATCCACCGCAAGCCGCGATCCTGGCGGTGGGGGCCGCGACGCGCCAGCCGGTGGAGGCCGCCGATGGCGGTGTGGCATTCGAAAACCGGATTGCCTTCACTCTGTCAGTCGATCATCGGGCAATCGATGGCGCTGTCGGTGCGCGGTTCATGGAAACGCTCAAGACCTTGATCGAAGAGCCCGAAGGGCTGTTCGCCTGACACGATCCTGCCGCCCGGGCCGGTCATCGGCTGGCCCGGCTATTCTTGCAGCGCGATGCGCCAGGCGGCGGGCCTCTTACGAATACGGGATGGAACCGGATGACGATTTCTGCGCGTGCCATGGACCTGGCTGACAGGGTCGAAGCGTTTGTTCGCGAGGTCGTGTTTCCTTACGAGCATGATCCCCGGCGCGATCATCATGGCGCGCCGCTGGATGACCTTGTGATGGAACTGCGGGAAAAGGCGCGGGCGGCGGGCGTGCTGACGCCGCATATCCTGCCCGATGGGAGCCATCTGACGCAGCGTGAAACCGCGATGGTCCTGATCCGTTCAGGTCTCTCGCCGCTCGGCCCGCTCGCTTGCAACACCAATGCGCCGGACGAAGGGAACATGTATCTGCTCGGTCATGTCGGCAGCGCGGAATTGAAGGAGCGCTTTCTGCGGCCGATGATCGATGGCCGGGCACGCTCCGCCTTCCTGATGACGGAGCCCGCCGAATGGGGCGGCGCGGGATCGGACCCGTCGATGATGAAGACCACCTGCCACCGCGATGGCGATCATTGGGTGGTGAACGGGCGCAAGGCCTTCATCACCGGCTTCGCCGGGGCCAGGGTTGGCATCGTTATGGCAAAGGCAGAGGAAGGGGCGTGCATGTTCCTGGTCGATCTGCCCGATCCGGCCATCCGTATCGAGGCTGTGCCGAATACGATAGACAGTTCGATGCCTGGCGGCCACGCCACGTTGACTATCGATAATCTGCGCATTCCCGCCCATCAGATGCTGGGTAAAGCGGGCGAAGGTTTCCAATATGCGCAAGTGCGCCTCAGTCCCGCGCGCCTGTCGCATTGCATGCGCTGGCTGGGGGCATGCATACGCGCGCAGGAAATCGCGACCGATTATGCTTGCCGCCGCGAAGCGTTTGGCAAGGCCCTGATCGACCATGAGGGCGTGGGTTTCATGCTGGCCGAAAACCGCATCGAATTGCGGCAGGCGGAATTGATTATCGATTGGTGCGCATCCGTGCTCGACAGCGGTTCGCTGGGTACGGAGGAAAGCTCCATGGCCAAAGTCGCGGTATCGGAAGCGCTGCAACGGATTGCCGACCGTTGCGTGCAGGTTATGGGTGGCACGGGCGTCACCGACCGCACGATCGTGGAACAGGTCTATCGCGAAATCCGGGCCTTCCGCATTTATGACGGCCCGACCGAAGTCCACAAGTGGAGCCTTGCGAAGAGGATCAAGCGCGAATGGAAACAGGCACAGGACTTGGCATGAACGGGCAGGGTACTGTTGCCGAGGCCAATTCCGGCACCACTCCGGTTCGCGAAGGCTATGCTTTCGACGAGGCCGCGCTGGCGGGCTGGATGGCGAAAAACGTGGAGGGCTTTTCCGGCCCCTTGAGCATCGAACAGTTCAAGGGCGGGCAGTCCAATCCGACCTACAAGCTCATCACACCGGGCAGGAGCTATGTTCTGCGGCGCAAGCCGCCGGGGCAATTGTTGAAAGGCGCGCATGCGGTCGAACGCGAAGCGCGTGTGCTCACAGCGCTGCATGGCGAAGGATTCCCTGTCGCGAAGGTCTATGGTCTGTGCACCGATGAGAATGTCATCGGGACATGGTTCTACGTGATGGAAATGGTCGAAGGCCGCATCTTCTGGGATGCGACCGTGCCCGGCGTATCCAGCGCGGAGCGGGCGGCGATCTTCGATGCGATGAATGCCACCATCGCGAAGCTCCATACGCTCGATTTCAATGCGCTGGGCCTGGGTGATTACGGCAAGCCCGGCAATTATTTTGCGCGGCAGATCGGCCGTTGGTCGAAACAGTATTTCGACGATGATCTGGCAGGCCGCGATCCCAATATGGACCGGTTGATCGCATGGCTGGAAACCAATCTGCCGGAGGGGGACGAAGCCGCGAGCATCATTCACGGCGATTTCCGGATCGATAACATGATCTTCCACCCGACCGAGCCGCGCGTTCTGGCGGTGCTCGATTGGGAATTGTCGACACTGGGGCATCCGGGTGCCGATTTCGCTTATAATGCGATGATGTACCGCATGCCGCCGCATATCGTGGCGGGACTTTCCGGTACGGATATTGCCGCGCTCGGGATTCCTGATGAGAACGCTTACCTTGAAGCCTATTGCTGCCGGACCGGGGCTCAGGGGATGCCCGGCTATCCTTATTACATGGCGTTCAATTTCTTCCGCCTTGCGGCCATTTTCCATGGCATCAAAGGGCGCGTCATGCGCGGTACGGCGGCAAGCACGCAGGCATCACAGCGAGTTAAAGTCCTGCCCGAACTGATGGAACTCGCATGGCAGCAGGCCGTGATTGCCGGGGCCTGAGCGAAGCAGCCGTTGCGCATAACCGGTTCCTTGTGGCGGGCCGAAGCGGAGACATACAGTGAGTGAACAATACGACGTCATCGTTCTTGGTTCTGGCCCTGGTGGGTATGTGGCGGCGATCCGCAGTGCGCAGCTGGGTTTGAAGACGGCGATAGTGGAGCGTGAGAGCCTGGGGGGCATCTGTCTCAACTGGGGGTGCATTCCGACCAAGGCGCTGCTGCGTTCGGCCGAAGTGTTCCACCAGATGCAGCATGCGGCCGATTATGGCCTTGCCGCCGAGAAGATCACTGCCGATCTCGCTGCCATCGTCAAGCGCTCGCGCGGGGTAGCCAAACAGCTCAATCAGGGCGTCACCCACCTGATGAAGAAGAACAAGATCGCCGTCCACATGGGTGAAGGCACGCTGACCGCGCCCGGCACGCTGGACGTGAAAGGCGAGAAGGGCACCGAAACGCTCAGCGCCAAACACATCATCGTCGCCACCGGGGCGCGGGCGCGCGATCTGCCGTTTGCCCCGGCCGATGGCAAACGCATCTGGACTTATCGCCACGCGATGACCCCGCCCGAAATGCCCGGCAAGCTGCTGGTGATCGGTTCGGGCGCGATCGGGATCGAATTCGCCAGCTTCTACAACGATATCGGCGCCGAAGTGACCGTTGTCGAAATGATGGATCGGATCGTGCCGGTGGAAGATGCCGATGTCTCCGCGTTCCTTGAAAAGGCGCTCACCAAACAGGGCATGACAATCAAAACCGGCGCCGCGCTGGAGGAACTGAAAGCAGGCCCCAAGGGCGTTTCGGCGAAGATCAAGACGAAGGATGGCAAGATCGAGACGGGCGAATACAGCCATGTGATCGTCGCCATCGGCATCCAGCCCAACACCGAGAATATCGGTCTGGAGACACTGGGGGCGAAGCTCGAGCGCGGGTTCATCCAGATCGACGGCTATGGCCGCACCGGCGTGACGGGCCTGTGGGCCATTGGCGATTGCGTGCCCGGCCCGTGGCTGGCGCACAAGGCGAGCCATGAAGGCGTGACCGCGGCCGAAGCGATCGCGCAGGAACTGGGCAACAAGGACGTGCATCCGCACGCTCTCGACCGAAACAACATCCCGGGCTGCACCTACTGCCACCCGCAGATCGCCTCTGTCGGCCTGACCGAGGCCAAGGCGAAGGAGGCGGGGTACGAGGTGAAAGTGGGCACGTTCCCGTTCATCGGCAACGGCAAGGCGATTGCGCTGGGCGAAGCGGAAGGGTTCATCAAGACGGTGTTCGATGCCAAGACGGGCGAACTGCTGGGCGCGCACATGATCGGGGCGGAAGTGACCGAACTGATCCAGGGCTATGTCGTGGGCAAGCAGCTCGAAACCACCGAGGCCGAACTGATCCAGACCATCTTCCCCCATCCCACACTCAGCGAAATGATCCACGAAAGCACTCTCGCCGCTTACGGTCGCGCTATCCATATTTGACCGGTTGCAGGACAATACTGGTTGCAGGGTGTTCAACCGCCTCAGGAAGGCTACTGGCGGAGTCGAAATAGGCGACTCCGGCGGTCGGATGTGGCGCGCCGCCTGCAAGAATTGAAAGAACGGAAACCATGGAAGAAGTTTACATCGTGGCAGGCGTGCGCACGCCTATCGGGGATTTTGGAGGTGCGTTGAAAGCCTTCCTGCCATCCAGGCTCGCGACGCTGGTGGCGCAAGGTGCCATGGCGCGCGCTGGGATTGCCCCCGCCGATATCGAACATGTGGTGTTCGGGCAGGTGATCCCCAGCAGCGGCAAGGATGCCTATCTTGCCCGCGTGGCGGCGCTGCAAGCCGGGATACCTGTCGAAACCCCCGCGTTCACGCTCAATCGGCTGTGCGGATCGGGCATACAGGCGATTATTTCGGCCACGCAGATGATGAAACTGGGGGAAGCCAGGATAACGCTGGTGGGTGGGGCCGAAAGCATGTCGAATGCGCCCTACATCGATCATGGCGTGCGCTGGGGCAGGAAAATGGGGCCCAATCAGCACGCCGATGCCTTGCTGCAGGTTCTGTCCGATCCGATTGACGAATATCACATGGGGATCACCGCGGAGAACGTTGCTGCCCGCTATGGCATCAGCCGTGCGGCGCAGGATGCGCTGGCGGTGGAAGGTCATCGCCGGGCGGCCCGGGCGATTGCCGAAGGGCGTTTCAAGGAACAGATTCTCCCCATCGAAATCGCCACTGCCAAAGGCGCTGTGTTGTTCGATACGGATGAGCATCCTCGCGCGGATACCGCGCTGGAAACGCTTGCCGCGATGAAACCGGTGTTCCAGAAAGACGGCACCGTTACCGCAGCCAACGCCAGCGGGATCAACGATGGCGCCGCGGCCATGGTCTTGGCGACCGGAGCCGAGGTGGAAACGCGCGGGCTGAAGCCGCTCGCCCGTATTGTCAGTTGGGCGCATACCGGGGTGGACCCGGCCTATATGGGTATGGGGCCGGTCAAGGCCGTGCCGCTGGCCTTGGCCCGGGCGGGTCTCACATTGGCCGATATGGATGTCATCGAAGCCAATGAGGCCTTTGCCGCACAGGCTCTGGCGGTGGCTGAGGAATTGGGGTTCGATCATGAAAAGCTCAACCCCAACGGCAGCGGCATCGCTCTCGGTCATCCTGTTGGCGCGACAGGGGCGATCCTGACGATCAAGACCGCTTACGAACTGAAGCGCACTGGCAAGCGCTATGGGCTTGTCACCATGTGTATCGGCGGCGGGCAGGGGATCGCGCTGGTGATCGAACGTGTGGAGGAATAGCGGCATCGGCAAGCCGCTATCGAAGGAAAAGTTCATCTTTTCCTAGAAATTCAGCAGACGCCTGCTGTGGAAAATGAACCGAAATACGTCAGGACTCTTAGGCGCGACCATCGCTGCCGGGGGAGGACTGATGATGTTGTACGAGAGAAGATATCGCAGCGTTGGCTTGGTTTCTGCCGTCGCATTGAGTGTTGCATTGCCATCCGTGGCGCTGGGGCAGGACAATCAGGCCGAAGCAAGCAATCGGGTGGGGCTCGAAGAGATCATCGTAACCGCTCAGAAGCGGCAGGAATCCCTGCAGGATACCCCTATTTCCATTTCGGTTCTGGGGACGGAGCAACTGGAAGCGCGCGGCGTCAGCGGTATACAGGACCTGTTTACGGGTGGCATACCCTCCGTCCGGACCGCGAACTATGCGGGCCGAAGCTCCACGTTGCAGATATCCATGCGGGGTATCAGTTCCGGCGAGGCGTCGCAGATCAGCCGTGATGGGGCCATCGGGATTTACATCGACGGGGTTTATCTGGGGCGTGTGCAAGGGTTGGGCACGGAACTGCTCGATCTGGAACGTATCGAGGTGTTGCGGGGCCCCCAGGGAACCTTGTTCGGGCGCAATGCCGTTGGCGGTGCGTTGAACATCATTTCCAAGCGGCCGACCGGCGAACTGCGCGTTTCGCAGAAGGTCGGGGTTCGCAACTTCGAAGGCTGGGAGAGCGCTACTCATATCGATCTCCCGAAGTTCGCCAATATCAGCATGAAGATCGACGGGGTGGTAAAGCAGCGCGGCGGCTGGGTGGACAATCCCATGCGCGGGGAATGGGATTTCTATCAGTATAAACGCTGGGGCTTCCGCGTCGCCGCGCTATGGGAGCCAACCGACACGATCGACGTATTCTATTCCTACGATCGGGCGCAGGACAAAACGGTCGGCAATTATGGCCAGATAACCGCGCTGGTAGGGGATGCACCGCCATTGGCGCCGATCTTCTATCTGGAGCCGCACAGGGTCCGCAAGGCGCGCGTGGGTATGCCATTGCAGCCGAGCGTGGGGAAAACACAGGGCCACAGCCTCACCGCGAGTTGGGACGTCACGGACAATCTGGAGATCAAGTCGATCTCGGCGTGGCGCAAGATGCGGCAGAGCCAGTATGATCAGTATGGCGGCACGTTTTATGCCTTCGAACCGAACGGGGCGGCTGGCCGGGTCAGTCTGGCCAACGTTCGCCAGCGGCAGTTCAGTCAGGAATTGCAATTGATCGGTTCCACCGACCGCCTGAAATATGTGTTGGGTGCTTTTTACTTTGACGAAAAAGCTTCGGACGATGCTGATGCGCTGCGCACGTTCCGTTTCAACGAGGATGGCACCGCGATCACGATCCTCAATCCACCGATCAGCAGCGTTGGCCTAGATCGCGCCAGCCGCAATCGTGTGAAGTCCACCGCGTTATTCGGGCAGGTGACTTGGACGCCGGGAATCCTGGATGATCGGCTGCATCTTACCGGCGGGCTGCGCTATACGCATGACAAGAAGGCTGGCGAAATGACGATACTGCGCGGTGTTTCCCCCGTGCCGCGGCTGGCCTACACGTTCAGTTCCAAGCGCCTGGATCCCGCTGCAACGATTGCTTTCGATTGGACCGACAACGTAAATACCTATGTCCGTTGGGGCATTGCCTATCGGGCGGGCGGCGCGAACAGCCGGTCGGCCACGTTCCGGACTTTCAACGAGGAAGAGGTGGAAACCTGGGAAATCGGGCTGAAATCCGACTTGTGGGACCGCCGCGCCCGGGTGAATGTCGCCCTCTATCACACCGCCTACAAGGATATGCAGGTCGACTTCGTTTCGCCGCTCAATCCATCGGCGAACGAAACGTTGAATTCCGATAACGTCACCAAGATCAAAGGCGCCGAAGTGGACCTGACTTTCCAACTGGCGCGGGGACTGACCACTTCGATCAACTATGTCTACACCGATGTGAAAATTCCCGATCAACTCAATCCCTATTCGGGCCGTTTCCAGGTGACGCGTCCGCGCTACACGCCCAAGCATGCTGCGTCGGTGAGTGTCGATTACAGTTTTCCGCCTTTCAGTTTCGGCGTGCTGAGCGCGCATCTGGATGGTTCGATGGCGACTGGTTCCTACGTTGAGGCAGGCGATACGACCAAATCGAAAGGCTATGCCATGCTCAATGGCCGCCTGACGCTGGGAGAAATGAAGATTGCCGGAGCTGGCGAGTTCTCCATCTCCCTATGGGGCAAGAACCT
This sequence comes from Caenibius sp. WL, assembly GCF_019803445.1. Classification (NCBI taxonomy): domain Bacteria; kingdom Pseudomonadati; phylum Pseudomonadota; class Alphaproteobacteria; order Sphingomonadales; family Erythrobacteraceae; genus Caenibius; species Caenibius sp. WL. The sequence continues at coordinate 2,697,281 of NZ_CP081844.1, read as the reverse complement.
GTTCAACGAAGAATATGATGTTTTCGATTATCCCTATGTTGGTGCGGGGTTGGCCGGGGTCGATCAGCGCAGCTTCAACGAGCCGCGCACGTATGGGCTCGAAGCAAGCCTCCGCTTTTGACGTTCGGATCTCCACCGCTATCGCGCGGTGGAGATTCACCTGCGGGCAGGATGTTGACTCCATCCACGGACTGATTCCGATGCTCACAACACCAGTCGCGCTTCGATGCCCAGGCTGCGGGGATTGTTATAGGTCTTCTGGCTGGTTCCGGTCAGCCCAGGTTGGCTGTAGGTGTAATCGAAGACATCGTATTTCTCGTTGAGCAGGTTTTTGCCCCAGAAGGCGAGAGAGAGTCCTTCGGGCATGATGCCGAACAGCCTGGAAAAGGTGATCCGTCCGTTCATGAGCATATAGGTTGCGCTGCGCGTAGCATCATCCAGCGAGGTATAGGCGCCCGTGGCTGCGGTCGTGTTCAGGTTGATCTGCGCCAATCCGAACCTGTTGAGATCGAGGGACCAGTCAACTGTCAGAGATCCGGCATGTCTGGGCGAGTATGCGATATTTATGCGCTGCAACTGCCCTGTGAAGGGATTGCGTTGCCGGGGCATATCGATCGCATTGAAACTGTATGCGGCCGACACGGTGAGATTGGGGCGCACTTTCAGTTCGGTGTTGAATTCCAGCCCGGCAAGCGTCCCGCGTCGTGGAGAATTGATCGTTTCGCCGAAGGAAGGGTTGAAAGGGGAAATGAAATCGATCTGAGCGTTGGCATAGCGCGCATAATAGGCGGCTAGCGCGATCCACCCGCGCTGTTGCGGGAGCTTCGTCTTCAATCCCAGCTCCCAACTGCTGATCGTCTCCTCGTCAAAAGTCTGAAAGCTTGGTGAGCGGGTATGCGCCCCGCCAGCCCGGTAGCCGGTTCCCCAACGCACATAGAGCTTGGCATCGTTGCCGAGCGCGTACCGCAAGCTGATGGCGGGATCCAGCCGCCGAAGTGACAAGCTATAGGCCTGCCCCGAAGGCAAGCCATTCCTGATCAGCATCTGTCCTTTCTTGTTATCGATGCTGTAGCGTAAGCCTGCTGCAAGGCTCAGGCGATCGTCGAACGCGGGTAACGTCCACTCCATCTGGCTGAACACGGCGATGGTGGCCGACTCGTTTCGGCTGGCGCGCTCCGATGCGAGGATGGACAGGGGAGGAGACAGCAGCGCCGTCTCCGTTCCGGCAGCGTTGTATTGGAACGTCAGAAGCGAACGCGACATATCGCGGGCCCATTCCTTGAACAGGTACAGGCCGACGATGTAACTGATATCGTCCACACTCCCGTTGACCTGCAATTCCTGGCTGACCTGCTGTTGGCGAACCTTTGACAGGCTCACGCGTCCGCTTTGCCCATTGGGTGCGAACGCCAGATAGGAGCCGGCGTATTGATCGTATTGCGATTGGTGCAATTGCCGCCAGCCGGTGATGGACTTGATGCGGAACGCGTCGTTCACCTGCCATTCGGCAGTTAGCATGTGGTTGGTGACGCTCGCAACGCTGGGTTTGAGAGGCACTGGCAGGCGGCCGACGCGTCGCCGCCCGGCTTCGGTGGTGATGGCCGGGGCGAGGGGCGGGGCATCGTCGGACAGGCCAACGATCTGGGCATAGCCACCCGTAACGCGGGCGTGCGAATATTCCGCCGCATAATGGATGGTCCAGTCTTTGTTCGGTTGCCATAGGGCAGCGCCGCGCAGGCCACTTTTCTCATAGGCGTTCCAGCCCCATTCGCCCGGCATGGTGTTGTCAACCCAGCCATCCCTGCGCCGATAAAGTCCGCTAAGCCTCACGCTGATATCTGCAACGCGCGGCAAATCCAGATGGGTGACGATCGAGCGCCCATTGTCGTCCTCGATCCCGAACTTCTGGGTGAGTTGCAATTGGCCACCCGGACGTCGGGAAACGAGATTGATCGCGCCGCCCATCGCATTGCGCCCAAACAGTGTGCCTTGTGGGCCATGCAGCACTTCAATCCGGTCCAGATCGAGAAAATCGATACTCAGGCCCTGGACGCGCCCCAGATAGACGCCATCCTGATAAATGCCCACGGCCCCATCGCGGCTTATTTGCGATGCTTCGCCGGAGGTCATGCCTCTCATCGAAAGGGAAAACGTGGATGCCCTGCTGGCATACGGGTTCACGCGCAGGGATGGAACGGTTCCGCCGGTAAGATCCGAAAGGCCATGAACGCCATGCTGTTCAAGCATGCTGGCCGTCATCAGGGCGATGGATAACGGCGCGGCATTCTGTGTCTGGGCGCTGCGCATCGCAGTGACCAGTATTTCGTCGGTTGCAACATGGGTGGGCGGCGGTAGCGGCTGGATCGCTCCCGGCAGGCGTGAGGCGGTGCGGGTAGGTTTCGCCGATCGATCACGGCCTCGTTTGATGATGAAGCCTTTGCTGGTCCGTTCCAGGACCAGCCCCGTTCCTGCCAACAGACGTTGCGCCAAGGCCGGGATGTCCCGGACATCGCCGGAAGCGCCTTTCGTTGTAAGGCGGCCAATCAGATCGGGCGAAAACAGAATGTTGACATTGGCCTTTACGGCAAGCTCATAAAGCGCCGTATCGAGCGGTTGCGCTGCGATAGTAATGGTGGAAACCTGCTGGGCGGCGGCACAGGTGGGCAGGCCGCCTGCAATCAATGCGATCCCAAGCCATAACCATCTACACGGCCACGCGGCGACATGCATTCCAGAAATCCGTCTCCTGTCCGTACGGCGTTCCTCTCTATGGGGCCGCCACTGTTATAGCTTCGGCGGAACGTGTAACTTTTACCTGGAGGGTGCGCGGCAGGGCATCGGTGAAACCATCAATATCCCTTACGGAATATACGCCGCTAATTCGCAATTGCCCCACGCCCGGATCAGTGATGCGGATTGGCAATGCGGCATAGCGATTGAATTGGGCGGCAGCCTCGCTCAGCGGCGTCTGGGCAAAGATCAGGCGCCCTTGTTGCCATGCCGTGATCTGGCCAATTTGGGGATGATCGATGCGGCTGGCGGTTGCCGTTACTGTCAGCCGTTCACCCGGTGTCAGAAGAACGGGGCGATTATCGTCATCGACTGCGACCTGGCCAGATAATACGAAGACGTCCGCACCGTGCGAGTGAATGGTGACATCGAATTCGGTGCCCAGAGCCGTCACGATCTGATTGTTCGCTGTAACCTGAAAAGGGCGCCGGCTGTCATGTGCGACGGCAAAGTTCGCGCGCCCGCGTTCAAGAATAAGCCTACGATCTGCTTTGCCCAACTTCACTGAAATTCGGGAATTGGTGTCGAGCAGAATCTCTGATCGGTCAGCCAGAACGATCCGTCGTTGTTCGCCAACGGCGGTTTCATAAACATCTGGTGCATGCAGATGCCACCATGCTGCCCCGCCAGCGAGTGCCGCAATGCTGGCTGCGGTTGCCATCAGCCAATGCCGCCGGGTGACATGGGGGCGGGGAGGGGTTGCGTTCTCCGCAGCAAGTTCTTCCGCTGCGGGCCCAGCCTCTTGCCAGGAAGACGCCATCCGGTTGAAAATCATGCCATGATTTTCGTCTTCAGCCAGCCACCGCTGAAAGTCTGCTTTGTCGGCAGGTGTGCATTCGTCTGAATCAAGCCGCGCAAACCATGCGGCGGCCTCTGCCTGAATATGGGCGATGCGATCCCTGCCATTATGCATCGTGTTCGTCCGCCCATTGCGCAATATGCAATGCAGCCTTGGCCACATGCTTTTCCACTGCGCTTACCGTTATACCCATCAACTCGGAAATCTCCCGGTAGCGCAATCCATCTACGCGGCGGAGAAGAAAAATCCTCAGCGTTTGGGGTGGGAGCTGTTGAAGCGCGCTTTTTACATGTTCGAGCCGCTGCCTGGCAGCGCAAATCTCGTCCGCGGGCGGAGTGCGGTCCGGGATTTGCAGAATGCTGGCTGCCAAGCCGCTGGCTTCAACTCGGTGCCGTAACTTGCGTTTCTCATCGATACCCAGATTGATCGCCGTACGAATGATAAAGGCGTTCTGCTGCGTAACCTGAGTGGTTTTCTGATAGGTCGCGAGACGCACGTAGGCCGATTGCAGCAGGTCTTCGGCATCCTCTGAGAACGGAACCTTCCGTTTCAAACGAGCGAGCAGCCGTCGCCAATCCGCTAAAGTGGTATGCTTGCTTGCCATTCGCTCTCTGCTCGATGGCAGGCGTAACGTATCAAGACTTCAGAATGCGCCTGATTTAAGGGCTAGGTGGGAGGATATTCTCCTGTTTTTGCGAGAGTTTATCATTTGTCTTGTCTTTGAGAAGCCTGGCATGGGGTGACATCAGGGCATGAGTTGAGGCTTAATCTGGTTGTCGCCATCGTCGCTGTGCGTGGGGCACGCAGTGTGCCGAGGACCATTGTGGGACAGGCTGGCCGCAAAAATCGATCTTGCTTCCTGAAGCCTGATGTCTCTCCCTTGGCACCAATCTACAATAAAAATAAGCGTTTACTTGGGTGGGTTTGTATACTGTCAGTATAATAAAGTTTTCACTTACTTATTCTTGTGGATATATTTTTCAGAGTATTTTTATAGTGCAACAATTATTTCTGCTGTGACCTAAACCTCATGCCATCGGCTCCCATGATCGAGAGAGCCGAAAAATGGATGAGGAGGGTATGTGAAATGAAAAAAGCATTCGCACATCTTTTGGCCACTTCCGCAACGGTCGCAGCGGGTGTGGCCTTGGTACCAGCCATCGCTGCTGCGCAGGAGCAAGGTGCGCAGGCGGAAACCGGCAATTCCGGTTTCCGGGAGATCATCGTTACTGCGCAGCGGCGCGAAGAGAAATTGCAGGACGTTCCTATCGCGATCACGGCGCTGTCTGCCGATAGCTTGCGTGAGCGGGGCGTTACCCAGATGCAGGATCTGCAGTCGTCGGTCCCCTCGCTGGTGATTGCGCCGAACGGCCAGGCTTCGCGCGATGTGATGTCGCCTTCCATGCGCGGGCAGAGCGCGGCGTTCCAGGGCTCTCCCGCGGTCGTCGTCTATATGAATGAAGTGCCTTTGCCCGCGGCCTTTACGCTGAGCAGCCAGGGCGGCCCCGGCAATTTCGTCGATCTCCAGAATGTGCAGGTTCTGGCAGGTGTGCAGGGCACACTGTTCGGCCGCAACACCACGGGTGGGGCGATCCTTCTGACACCCGCCAAACCGACAGACCGCTTCGAAGGCTATGTCCAGGGTGGCTATGGCAACTACGACATGAAAGAACTCGAAGCGGTGGTGAACATCTCGATCTCCGACCGGCTCAAGGTCCGTATCGTGGGGGCCGGTCGGGACCGCGATGGTTTCACCAGGGATGTGAACTGGCACAAGGATCGCGATAACCAGCACTGGCGGATGGCGCGCATCGGTGTGCAATGGGATCCTAGCGACACCATTTCGAACTATACGATGGCATACTACGGGTATTCCAAGACCCACGGCAGCGGTACGATCGCCAAGAGTTTCAACACCAATTATCTGACGGCATTGAATGCTTTTGGCTTCACGTTCGATGCCGCCTATCTCAACGGTCTGATTGCGCAGCAAAAGGATCTCGGCATTCGCAAGACGGCGCATGGCGTGGACGATTTTGCCAAGATCACCACATGGGGCGTGTCAAACACCACCGATATTCAGCTTTCGGAAGGTCTGAAGCTGCGCAATATCGCGAGCTATGCCTTTCTCAAGTCATACTATGCGTCGGATGCGGATGCGACCATAGCCCCCGTCTACGACACGGGTGAAACGGTCGAAAGCCGCACATCACCGCGCGACTATTTCCGTATCTATACCGAAGAATTGCAATTGCAGGGTGAAGCGCTGGACAACAAGCTCACCTACACGTTGGGGGGCTTCTACTTCAAACAGAAACCCGGTGGCGATATGATCAACTTTGCCACCAACGTCTGTAGCCAGCGTACTTCCGCAGGGTGCAGGATCGGATTGGGCGCGATCCAGAGCAGGAGCGAATCCAAGGCGCTCTATGCACAGGCTACGCTTGATTTCGGCGCTCTGTCACCTGCGCTCGACCGTCTGCGGCTGACGGCCGGATATCGCTATACCTGGGACAAGGTTGGCGGTAGCAATATTTCCTACAGCTATGCGCCGACTGCCGGCTACATCGGGCCTGTGCCCGGAAGTCCGGTGCTGTGCGCGTGGAAATCCATGGTCACCACCAATCCCGATCAGGATTGCTTCTTCGGGTCATCGCGCAAGGATTCCGCAGGCACATGGACGCTGGGGCTCGATTATCGTCCGGTCGACAACCTGATGCTCTATGCGAAGGTTTCACGCGGTTACAAGGCGGGTGGCTTCAACGCTTACGCTGTCTACGAAAATACGCGGACCTTCGGCCCCGAATTGGTGACGGACTACGAAGTTGGCTTCAAGTCCGATTTCAAGGTCGGGGGTGCTCCGGTTCGTCTGAACGTCAACGGTTTCTATCTGGATTACAGCAAAATCCAGCGCGCTGCCGGTGACAGAAATCCGACCACTGGCGGCAACGGCGCCATTACTCTCAGCACGGCTTCGGCCGTGATCAAGGGGGTCGAAGTCGAGGCGATGATCAAGCCGGTCGAAATTCTGGAACTGGGTGTCAACTACAGCCACCTCACGTCCCACTACAAGTCGTTCAAGTTCAATTCCAACTCGGGTGTTTACGACTGTACGTCGCAGCATCTCGGCGATCTCAAATTCGCCAATGCGGATATGACTTGCCGGCCGCTGCAATACCTCTCGCCGAATATCTTGTCGGTCCACGGGCGGCTGAACATTCCGGTTCCAGAAAATGTGGGTAATATCAGCCTGTTCGCCAGTTATAACTGGACCGATGCGCAAGACACCGCGCCGCTTTATGTGGAAACGTTCCCCGATGGTTCGGTGATGGAACCAGGGGTGCATCTGCCGTCGTTCGGGTTGCTCAATGCTTCGCTTGACTGGCGCAATGTCATGGGCAGCAATTTCGACATCTCAGTGTTCGGCACAAACCTGGCGGACAAGAAATATGCCATCACCAACACCGGCGTATATCAGACGATCGGTGCACAATCGCAGATGTATGGCGAACCGCGCATGTATGGTGTTCGTGTGCGGTATGCCTTTGGCGGCAAGGACTGACCGCGCATAATTCTCTCGTCCGGCGGTTGCGCGCTGCCGGACGAGAAGTGCTTGGCTGCCGGCTGGAACCCCGTTTGATCCGGTATGCCCGCTCCGCTCTGCGCAGTTCCAACCATTCTGAGTTGCGCAGTCGCCGTGAATATCGCCTGCGAGATTTCACTGCCATGCAGGGCATGCCCGGATTATGCTGCGCTATGGGATTGGTGAGAGGGAATCGGCCGCGCTGCCGGCAATCCAGCGAAATGGGAACTGGACCGCGACGCCCCGAATGTGATTGGCGCAGGACGCATTGCGGCAATTGCGCTTGCGCAACGTATCTGGCGGCAAGGGAAATACATGTCTGATTTGCCTGCAATTTCTGCAAATCGGCGCCGGGCGATTCTTGGAATGTTGTGCGTCATATACGCGCTCAATTATATTGACCGGCAGATCATCGTTATTCTTCAGGAACCGATCAAAGCGGATTTTCAGCTTAAGGACTGGCATCTGGGGCTTTTGACGGGTGGAGCGTTCGCGGTTGTCTATGCAGCGATGGGGGTGCCGATTGCGCATTGGGTTGATCGCGGCGCCCGACGCACGCGATTGATCGCTCTCATGCTCTTGCTGTGGAGCGTGATGACGGTACTTTGCGGCATGGCGCGCGGGTACGGGCAATTTGTCCTTGCCCGCATGGGCGTCGGTGTCGCGGAGGCGGGATTTTCTCCTACATCCCACGCCTTGATCTCCGATCTTTATTCTGCGGTGGAGCGCCCGCGCGCCTTGGGGGTGTTCGCCGCTGGTGTCCCCATCGGGATCATGGCGGGATTGGCCATTGGCGGTTTGCTGGCGGAATGGGTGAGCTGGCGGTTTGCTTTGCTGGTTGTCGGGCTGCCCGGCATTCTGGCTGCCCTGATCTTCCTGCATGTCGCGCGTGAACCCAAACGCGGGGGCGCAGATCCCGGGCATGACATGCTGAGCCCGTCGGGCTCGCAAATATCGCTTGTGAAAGCAATGGGCCATCTGGCGAAGCGCCGGGCGTTCCTGCATGTGATCGTGGGGACGGCGGTGACCGCACTGGTCCAATTGGCGATCATGGCGTGGTTGCCGTCCTTTATCCTTCGCACATACGATATGACCTTGTCTCAGGTCGGTGTGGGGGTGGGGCTCGTCGCAGGGATAGGCGGCATTGCCGGGGCATTGCTGGGCGGATGGCAAGGGAGCTATTTCGGGCGCAGCGGAATGCATCGTATGCTTTTCCTGCCGATCATCGGCTTGGCGCTTTGCATTCCGTGTTATTTTGCGGTGCTGCACGCACCCTCCGGTTATGCGGCCTTATGGCTTCTGCTGCCGCCGACCATATTGAGCGGGTTATGGGCGGCGCCCGCCATAGCGTTGACACAAAATCTCGCTCCCGTCGCATTGCGGGCCCGGGCATCCGCCTTGCGTGCGGTTGCATCCAATCTGGTCGGCCTGGCATTGGGGCCGCTCTTGACCGGAGTGCTGAGCGACCGGTTTGCCGCCAGCAGTGGAAGCGCTGCTTCAGGGTTGAAAAACGCCCTGATCATTATGGTGCTTCTTTTCGTCTGGGCCATTTTTCACTGGTCTTTGGCGATCTTGGCCTTGCGGCGGGAGGACGCTGATTATGGGACCAATCTGGCACCGCGATTGCCTTGATCATACGGTGGGCGTTATGCCGCCTCTATGTCTTCGGAAACCATGAGCAGAAAATCACATACGGCAGCCCCGGCCCGGCGGGCCTCGGCGCGTGTCCGCCAAGGATCAAAAGCGGCGGAGATGGGGGGGCGGGAAAAAGTCCTGCGTGCTGCGATACGGATTCTCGAATCTTCCGGCATTCGCGGGCTTTCTTTGCGCGCTGCCGGTGATGAGGCAGGCGTCGCACTGCCCACGGTACAGCATCATTTCACTTCGCTGGCGGCACTGCTTGATGAAGCATGCGAAGCGATCCTTCTGCGGGCGGATCAGGAAGCAAGTGAGAACGTACCGTTTGAAAGGGCCATCAAAGCCGATGAGGCACTTGCGCTCCGCAAGCTGGCCGCGGCCGCCGCGCATCGCTTGGGCATCTGTTATGCGCGGACGGTCGGGGAATTCACTGCCGTGGCGCATCTGGCCAGGCATCGGCGGGGGCGGGCGGCTTCACGAGCCTGGGCGGCGCGGCGCCTGCGGGAAGTGCGCCGGTTTGTGGGGGAGCATCGCGACCGGCGCTTTCTTGCCGAACTTTCCGTGGGCATGGAACTGCTGTCCCTCGGCTGCGCGCAAATGCCCAATATCGCCTTGCTGAATCAGGAACTGCTGGAAGGGGCATTGGCGCACAAGATCGCGACCGATGAAGTGCCCTTCTGGTTTGCGTGGGAGAACGCAAATCTGGCCCCTGCTTTGGCGATGGAGAAATCGCCGAAGCCGAATAAGCCGGGGCGACCTTCGGCGATGCCTCGCCCGCTTTACGCAGCGGCGGTTGCGCTGTTTGCCGAAGGGGGGCTTTCCGCCATGACTTTCCGTGCACTGGCGGCGAAGGCCAATACATCGGTATCCGTGGTATCCTACCACATTCCGACCAGTGCATTGATTTTCTATGGGGCTTATCGCCTGATCCATAGCCGTTCGGGTTGGCCCGGGCGCAAACTGGCGGAAGAGCCGGAACCATTGTTGGCTGTGGCCTTGGCGGACATCGCGGGTGTGCGCGCGCATTTGCTCTCATTTCAGGCTTTGGCTGCCGCGGCGACGGAGCCTGAATTCCAATTTCACGCATGGTGCATCCGCATGATGCGAGGGGGGCATTTCTGGCGCAACAACGCTGAAGATCTCAACCTTCGGAGCGAAGATTCCGCCCGCCATCTTTTCTCCGTCTGGCTTCTGGGGGCCGGGCTTCTGGCCGAGGCCACGCTTGATCCTGAAAAGAGCAGAGCCTTCCTGCGTGAGCGTACCACAAAAGTGCGAGAGCGCCTTGGATTAGCGGCGGTTCCCGAGCATCACCGGGTTGCATAAAAAGCGATAGCCATGCTTCCCGTATACCGATCGTTCCTATAACTTATTCCGGCGGATTTTTGCCGGAACCGGCTTTTTCCTGCGAACAAATCCATAACTTTTTGGGAGATCATCTCGCGATTTTCGGCCTCTATGCGTAATTGACATTCCGTATGTCATATGTACCCTATATATGTCATCTGTTCCAAATTATGGAGCGGCACAGGCTGCCGGGGCGGATGGATAGAGAGGGTGCATGGGCGATCGGATGCATAAATGGGCGCGTGCCGGTGCGGCTGGCTGGGCTATGCTCGTCGCGCAGTGCGTTATGGTTACGCCCGCAACTGCCGCAGTATCGCCCTGTCCCGCGTCGGCCTCTGCTGCGGAAGCGGAAAGCCCTTTTCTCACAGCGGAAGTCGCACAGATCGATGGGCGCCCGGTCGTCAGCTGGATGACGCGTGGCGCCAGCCACGTGGAGATCGCGGCTGGAAGCGAGATGGAGAATGGGCGCAGGGAGGCGCTGGGTCGCGGTGGGAAAGCCGGGCAGATCGTGCTGCCCCCATCCAAAGGCAATCAGCGCACATTTTTCCGTCTGACACCCGATTGCGGGCAATCGCTCATTGTCGCCGATCGCGACGTGTCTCGAACCAGGTTGCCGAATTTGCGGGATTTGGGGGGTTATCGCACGGCCGGGGGTGCCTGGGTTCGTATGGGCATGATCTATCGTTCCGGCGAACTGGCCCGGCTTGCACCCAGCGATATCAAGGCGCTTGAGCGGTTGCATCTGACAACGGTTGTCGATTTGCGGCATGAGCAGGAACGAAAGGACGCGCCAGGGGAGCTGCTCGCTGGGGCGCGTTATGTGGTTGCGGATGTCTTCGCCGATCCGCCCGGGGACCTGGGCAATATTCAGGAACTGATCGACAGCGGGCGCGGAGACGAGGTGCTTTTGCGTTTGAACCGGGCGATGGTGTCGTCACCGTCAGCCCTGCGGGCCTATTCCGCACTGTTTCACCTTCTCGCGCAGGATACGGACGGCGCAGCCCTGTTCTATTGCACGGCAGGCAAGGATCGGACGGGGTGGGCGGCTGCGGTGCTCTTGACGCTGTTGGGCGTCCCCAAAGAGACGGTTTACCGGGATTATCTGCTCAGCAACGGCTATCGGTCCAAGGAGATCGCGGCGGGCATTGGCAAACATGGCGCCGCTTTTGTCCCGCTCGAACGGGTCGCGCCCGAATATCTCGATGCAGCCTTTGACGAAGTCGATCGGCGATACGGGTCATTCGACAACTATCTGCGCGAAGGGCTGGGGCTCGATGCGAAGGCTCTGGCCAAGCTGAGGGACAAGTTTCTGCAGTCCGGCCCGGCATAGGGCTCGGAACGCCACAACATGGAAGAACATAGGGGAGAGAATAACATGAAAACAGGTGCCATATCGGCTGCGCGGGGCGCGTTGTTTCTGGGGGCAGCGCTTGTTCCTCTGACCGTTCATGCCCAATCTCCTGCCCCGGCAGGCAGCGGGCATCTCGAAGAGATCATCGTTACCGCACAAAAGCAGGCGGAAAATCTGCAGGTCGTGCCGGTAGCGGTCACCGCCTTGTCCAGTCAGGCGATAGAAGACGCGCGGGTTACCGATGTGCGGGATATTTCAGCTCTTGCCCCCGGTCTGATCGTCAAAGGCCAATCCGGCAGTTCCAATCTGCCTGCGATGTCCATGCGCGGCATTACGACGGGGTCCACCGGGATCACCGTCGATGCGGGCATCACGATGTATATCAACAACGTTTATCTCGGGCGGGCCAACGGTTCGTTGTTCGACCTCGCGGAGATTGAACGGATCGAAGTGTTGCGGGGCCCGCAGGGCACGCTGTTCGGGCGCAATTCCACCGGCGGCGCGATCAATATCATTACCAAGGGGCCGCGGGGCGAACTGGCGGCGAAAGTCGATGCATCGATCAGCAATTATGCCGGGCGGCGCCTGCGCGCGCGCCTCGATACGCCGGAATGGAACGGCTTTTCTGCGTCGCTGACCTATCTGCATGATGAAGAACGCGGCTCGGTCCGCAATCTGACGCCGGGCATCGAATGGGATTTCACCCGCCGTTCGAATGGTGTCGTGCAGAAAATCGCCTCGGCGAAGACTCTGGGAATGCGTAATGTCGATGCGGTTGAAGCCGCTGTGCGTTTCGACAACGGTGGGCCGTTCAAGCTGGATTACCGTTTCGATTATACGGATCGCGATGCCACACAGGCGGCGGTGCAGGTGCTTGGCTTCACCGAAGGTTCGGGCGGAGCGGCGGCCAAGGCCATTTACGATGCGCAGCCCGCTCTCGGCGGCCTGAATATCGTCAGCACCAAGCGGCTCAAGGCCGTGTCCAACGACATGATGTCGCTCAACACGCTGCGTGTTTTCGGGCATAGCGTGACGGCGAGCTATGCGTTTTCGGATGCCATCGAAATCAAGAACATTGCGGCCTGGCGCGGTTTCGACGAAAACACCGGGGGCAATGATATCGGCGGTGGCAATGCGCTGAAAGACCCGGCAGGCAGCGGCCAGCCTTACAAGATTCTGGCCACGATTGGCGGGACTCCGCAAAGCCAACGGCAATTCACCAACGAGTTTCAGATTACCGCTCGCACCCGGGTGCTGGATGTGGTTGCGGGCGTGTTCTATTTCGTGGAGAATTCAACGGGTATCCCGTCTCTGTTCAATCAGTTTTCCTTCACGGCGATACCCAATTACAATCCGCCCGCGCGCCCGGTCGCGTATCAGCCGCTGATCGCGCGCAATCAATCGCATGCGGGGTTCGTTCAGGGCACTTTGCATGTCACGGATAAGCTCGATCTGACGGCAGGCGCACGTATCACCAAGGATTCGCGGTATTACAAGGATGTGACGTCCGCATTCCCGAACGGGCTCGCGATCAAGCGGAAGTTCAAGCATACGGATTGGCTGGCGACAGTCACCTACCGGCCGACGGACAATATTATGGCCTACGCCAAAGTTTCCACCGGTTATATCGCAGGGGGTATCCGCAGCGCTATTCCTTTCGAACCCGAGGAACTCACCTCGTATGAAATCGGCGTCAAGGCGGACCTGCTCGACAAGCGCCTGCGCATCAACGCGGCAGCCTACACATCGAAGTACAAGAACCTTCAGGTTATGCTGTTTGAAAATGGCGTAACATTCATAGAGAATGCCGGGCGCGCCAATATCAAGGGCTTTGAACTGGAAGTGACTGCGGCGCCCGTTGCCGGGGTGACATTCGGCGGCAATCTGGCGCACACGGATTTTGAATACAAAGAATACATTCAGGTCGTGAATGGCGTTCGCAAAGACGTTTCAGACAGCCTGCACCCCACCGGGAGACCGCGCTGGACAGGCCAGGTGTTCGGGCAGGCGAGCACGCCGATCGAACAGATCGGGACTGCAACCTTCCGGCTCGACGCGACTTATCAGGGAACTTCCCGTCTGACCGCACAAGGGGGATATGCCAGCGCCGCATTGAACGATCTGGTGACCGACAAAGGGTTCTGGCTCGTCAACGCTAGAGCATCGTTGAGCGATATCGATCTGGGCGGCTCCAAGGCGCGTGTGTCCTTCTTCGTGCAGAATCTGACGAACAAAAAGAATCTCGAATTTGCGGCGGATGTCGGCTCCGTGATCGTCGGCTTCTTCCGCCAGCCGCGAACCTATGGCCTCGATCTCAGCTTCGAATTCTGAACTCTGCCGCAGGAAGCGGCGTTGACAGAAGAAATGAGCCGATTGGTGATCTAAACAAGAGTGGGGGCGGGGCAGCGATGCACGCCCCCACTATGGTTTGGAAGCCTTGCCACACGACCGCTGGGCGCAGCAATTATGCCGATTGTGCTGTAGCGCGCTCGATAACACGCTCCTGAAACCTGTGATGCTGAGGGCCGCTCGCGCTCTTGGCGTTTTATGCATTGCGGTCAGCCGGCTCGCCAACCTCCTGGGTGATGGCCATTGCCGATAATCTCCGATTTTCTCCCCCATTCTCACCATAGCAGCATTTCATGGTATTTCCGGCACGGCGCTGGAGGTCAAAAGTGGTTTGGTAGAATGGAAATATTGGTCATACCAAAAATATTGACAATCACATAAATGTACTGAAAAAAGGTAAGGCCAATGGCCGGGTGAAAACAGTTCAATACGGAAGGGTGAGGGGATGGTGCGTCGTGAAACTCTCTGGGTGAGTGCCGTTGCACTGGGCACGGTTTTGACGGTGCCCCCTGCATCGGCGGGAGAAGCGCCGCGTCGCACGATCGATCTTGCCCAGGGATGGCGCTTCCAGCAGGGCGATTTGCCCGCGCAACCTCTCACACCGGCTTTCGATGATGCAGAGTGGCAATCGATCAGCCTGCCGCACAGCTGGAACCGCCTGGGTGAATATCGCGCTGAGCGCAGCGCGGACACCAACAACTTTCAGGGCGCGGGATGGTACAGGCTGCGTTTCCCGACGCCGCAGAAACTGAAAGGCAATCGGGCGATCCTCCAGTTTGATGGAGTTGGCGCCATTGCCGATGTCTGGCTGAACGGCCACTATGTCGGTCAGCACAAAGGGGCCTATTCGCGGTTCCGGTTTGACGTCACGCCTTTCCTGTCCACGAAGGGGGACAACCTCCTTGTCGTCAGGGCGGACAACAGCAAGCCTAAACCGGGTAGCCCGACGGCCGATGTCCTGCCCATTGCCGGCGATTTCTTCCTGTATGGTGGGATATATCGGGGTGTTTCCCTGATCGTGGCGCCATCGGCCCAGATCGATCTGCTCGATCACGCCGGCCCGGGTGTCTATGCCTCGGTTGCATCGGTGGATGACACATCCGCAACGATCGACCTTGTCACCAAGCTGCGCAATCAGGATGGCAAATCGCGTGATCTGACGGTTGTTGCTGCAATCCAGGATGCAGAGGGCGGAAAGGTGGCTGAGGTGTCTGCCCCGGTCAGGCTCGCTGGCGGCGATGACACGAGTGTGCAGCAAACTTTCACTGTGCCCAAACCCCGCTTGTGGCAGGGGCGGGCCGATCCTTATCTCTACAGGGTTGCAGTGGAGTTGCGTGCCGGAGGCAAAGTGGTTGACCGGGTGGAGCAGCCGCTGGGCATCCGTACTTTTCATATGGACCCTGACAAGGGGTTCTTTCTCAACGGGAAATCCCTACCGCTGCACGGCGTTTCGCGCCATCAGGATCGCCTCGGCAAAGGTGCCGCCTTGTCCGATGCCGACCATGTCGAGGATATGGACCTGATCGCGGAAGTGGGCGCGAACACCATTCGTTTCGCCCATTATCAGCACGTCCAGAAATGGTTCGAACTTGCCGATGAGCGTGGAATGGTGGTCTGGGCCGAAGTGCCCTATGTCAGCGCGGCGTCGTTCGACGGCGGCGATCCTTCGCCGGCGATCGTCGCAAATGCGCGCCAGCAACTGATCGAACTGATCCGCCAGAATTACAACCACCCTTCTGTGGTGACCTGGGGTGTCGGCAATGAGATCGACAGCTATTCGATCTTTACTCGCAAGGCGGTGAAGGCAAAGGATTTGTTGAAGAACCTCAACGATCTGGCAAAGAAGGAAGACCCGCGTCGCCTGACGACTTTTGCCGATTGCTGCACCGATTCACCTTATGGTGGGCCGATTGATGCCGAACCGCTGGTCGGCACGACCGATGTGGCGGGCTACAACCGCTATCCCGGCTGGTACGGCATGAAGCCGGAAGACATGGGGCCGGCACTGGATGCCCTGCACAAGCGCTTCCCCGCCATGCCGATGTCGGTCAGCGAATATGGAGCGGGCGGAGCGTTGACGCAGCATTCGGACAATCCGCACGGCGGGGTCATCAATGCGTTCGGCCGGCCGCACCCTGAAGAGTTCCAGTCCCTGGTTCACGAGGAAAACTGGCGGGCGCTGAAGGCCCGTCCATACCTCTGGGCTGCCTGGGTTTGGAACATGTTCGATTTCGCGAGCGATTTCAGAGTCGAGGGCGATGCTATCGATCTTAACGACAAGGGCCTCGTCACTTACGATCGCAAGACCCGGAAGGACGCGTTCTATTTCTACAAGGCGAACTGGAGCAGCGAGCCGGTCGTCCATGTCAACGGCCGTCGCTATAGCAACCGTGCCTATCCGGTGGCGGATATCCGGGTGTACAGCAATGCACCCAGTGTCAGCTTGCGGGTGGATGGCGCCGATCTTGGCCCTCAGCCGTGCCCGGAACGGATTTGCGTTTGGCACAATGTGCCGCTGAAACCGGGAACGAACCGGATCGCGGCGAGTGCCGTGTTCAGCGGCAAAGCGGTGAGCGATGAAATCACGCTGAATGGTCCCGATCCGCTGAAAAATGGCCTGCGGATTAATGCAGGTGATCTTACCGAACAGGTACTGGAAGATGGCCGTCACTTCGGGTCCGACCATTTCTTTGATGGGGGTGAAGCCAAGGCCCTAAATCCCAAAGATATAACCGCCTTCTTCGCCCGCGGAGTCAAGGACAAGGTGGTAGTAGGGGCGACTTCGGCAGCGTTGTACAATGGCTATCGTGAGGGGCGGTTCGCTTATGAGATTCCGCTACCCGACGGAGACTGGCAAGTAACTCTTTCCTTTTTCGAGCCTGAGCTGACAGCAGCAGGCAAGCGGACTTTCTCGGTCAAGGCCAACGGCAAGATCGCCTTGGCTTCAATTGATCCGTTCCTGTTGGCGGGCGGCGCTCTGAAAGCGGTTGAGCGAAGTTTTCCCGTAACGGTGCAGGGTGGGCGCCTGTCCCTGGCATTCGAGCGGGGCAAAGGAGCCGCTCTCGTCTCGGCCATCGAAATCACCCGCTGATCGGGAAGATTGGCGCGAGGTCCGCGCATCTGAAATACGAATGGGAGGGAGTTCATGAAGAAGCAATTCATGGCGGCAACCGCCGTCATCGCCTTGTCTGTGCCTGCTGCCGTGCAGGCACAGAGCCAGACTGCAACGGCCTCGTCGCGCGGCGGCATCGAAGAAATCATCGTGACGGCGGAAAAGCGCGCGGCCAATGTGCAGGATGTGCCGGTGGCGATCACGGTGCTGAACGGCGATGCGCTGGAAAAGATCGGTGGCAGCAATTTTACCGATATCGCCAAAATGGCGCCCAGCATGACATTCCAGGATGGCGGCAACCCGGCAGTTAGCTCGATTTCGCTGCGTGGGGTGGGTACTTTCGCTTATGGCATCGGTGTGGAATCCAGCGTGCTGGTGGTGGTGGATGACATCGCTCTGGCCCAGCAGTCGCAGGCTCTGACCGATCTCGTCGATATCGAGCGGGTCGAAGTCCTGCGCGGGCCACAGAGCACGCTGTTTGGCAAATCGGCATCCGCCGGCGTGGTTTCCGTCACGACGAAGCAGCCCTCAGACAGGTTCTCTGCCCATGCCGAAGTCAAGGTGACGGACGATGACGAGCAGCGTTACGCATTGAGCCTGTCGGGCCCGATCACCAACACGCTGGCTTTCCGCGTGAGTGGAACGGTGTCGCGCTACGACGGCAACGTGCGCAATCTCTACACCGGGAAGATGGTCAACGGGAAAAAAAGTGACAGCGTGTTCGCCAAGCTGCGGTGGGAGCCGTTGGACGGTTTCGACGCCACCTTGTTCGGGCACTACAACAAGACCCGCACCGAATGCTGCGGGGCACCCTTGCGGTCACTGTCGCCATCGGCCCGGTTGTTGTTTATCCCGTCCTTCACGCCTGCAGTTTTCGCGCCGGGCGTCGTCCCTGGCAAGAGCAATACCAAGCTCGTTTCCGATATGGTCGCCACTCCCACGGGCAAGGATCGCGGCGTTGCCTTGAAGATGAACTGGGGCATCGGCGAGTACACGCTGACGTCGATCACCTCGCTCAACCGCTATTCGTTCCGCGATTACGGCGAAATCGACAATTCCGCGGTCGACGTCCTGGGCTATCTCACCGGCGGGCGCATGCATGGGGGCGTTTCGCAGCACGGGGTCTACGGCACGCATTCCTTCAGCCAGGAACTGCGGCTGACATCGTCGGACAAGCCGTTCAAGTACGTGCTCGGCGCGTATTACGCCGACAACGATCTCACGCGCGAATTCGAGCGCGGGCCGGTGGTGTCCGTAGGCAACTTCAGCGCAACCTCGGAATCGAAGAGCTATGCCCTGTTCGGCCAGGCGGATTGGCGGTTCGCGGAGAAGGTCGGCCTGGTGGCCGGCGCGCGCATCAATCGCGAGAACATCGCCTATACCTTCACTAACAACGTGTCCGGCCAGAACTTCCACGGATCGAATGGCGACACGGCGTTCACCGGCAAGTTGGGGCTGCAATACATGCCGTCGAAGGACGTCATGCTGTTCGCCACGTATGCGCGCGGCTACAAGGGGCAGACCTACGATCTCACGACCAGCTTCAATGCCGCGATCGCCGCGCTGCAGCCGGTGAAGGCCGAACATGCCGACAGTTACGAAGTGGGGATGAAGGGGACGTTCCTCGACCGCCGCCTGATGTTCAACGTCACGGCATTCACCACCGACTATCGCAATTTCCAGGCTCAATCGCTGGAGCCGACCGTGGGCGGGGCCCTGCGGCTCGACAATGTCGGTTCGCTGCGCACGCGCGGCGTGGAAGTCGAATGGATGGCGCGCGCGGTTCAGAATTTCACGCTGAGCGGCGGCCTTGCCTATATCGACGCGAAAATTAAAAAGTACCCGAACGCGCAGTGCTATGCCGGGCAGACCGTCGCGCAAGGATGCGTCAGCGGGCGGCAGGATCTGGCCGGGGCGTACCTCAGCAATGCGCCGAAGTGGAAGGCCAATATCGTGGCGGATTATACGGTCGAACTGCCGAGCCTGCCGTTCGATGCGAATATCAGCATGGCTTATTCCTGGCAGAGCAAGGTTCAGTACCAGCTCTCGCAGGACCCGACGACGATCCAGAAAGCCTTCGGGATCACCGATCTGAACATCGGGATAAAGGAACGGGAAAGCGGCCGCTACAGTGTGACTCTGTTCGCTCGCAACGTGTTCAACAAGCACTATGCCAGCGGCCTGTTCAATTACGTTCAATTGTTCGGTGCGGAATCAGTGACGCAGTTTCTTCCGCGCGATTTCTCCCGCTACGTCGGGGTCAGTGTGGCCGTATCCTATTGATGGGAGGAACCGGCCGGACATTTTCCGGCCGGTATCCTTACGCGCCATAGCATCGCAATCAGCTGTAGGGGGCTCGGGCTGAACGAGGAGGCAGAGCGCCGTTGCAGGTGATCACCCATGCCGCCAGGGAATGGCCACGATATGCGGCATCTGTCTGATTCTGCCCGCGCATACGTGCTTGCAGGTAACCCGCGTTGAATGCGTCGCCCGCACCGCTGGTGTCCAACGGTCGGATGGCCGCCATGGCCGGGATGTGTTGCGATTTACCGGCGTAGGACAGGAGGCAACCTTCCTTCCCCAGCTTCACCGCGATTTCTTTTGCGCCAAGTCGATGCCAATGGGCGGCAATCCGCGTTGGCTCGCTTAGGTTGAATAGCATCGCATCGTCGGAAGCCGTGGGAAGGGCGATATCGCACAGGCCAGCCATGCGCTCTACCGTGACGCGAGCATCTTCCACGCTATCCCACAGGCGGGGCCGGTAATTGCTGTCAAAGGCGACGTACCCGCCGTTCTGACGGACCTGACGGCACAGATCATAGACTCGCGGCCGCGCTTGGCTCGGGATCACCGCAAGCGTGATGAGGCTGAGATAGAGGAGTTCCGCGCCGGCCATGTGGTGCAACGCTTCATCGATGCCGGGCAGTGAAAACAGATGCCGCGCAGCGCTGGCGCTGCGCCAATAGAAGAACGAGCGTTCCCCTTTGCTGTCGGTGCGAATGGCGTAGAGGCCGGGAAGGTGCTCGGGATCCGTCAGGATATGGCGGGTGTCCAGCCCTTCGGCCGCCCAATCGCGGCGCAGATCGGCGCTGAAGGGGTCATTGCCCAGTGCGCTGACGTAGCTGGTGGGAACGCCGAACCGGGCCAAGTGCACCGCCGTGTTGAGTGTATCCCCGCCGAAGCCGAGCTGCCAGCCTTGTCCGCCATCACCGGGGTGGGCAAGCTCCAGCATTCCTTCGCCCAGAACTGCAATGCGCATGGTGGCCCTACCAATTCCACATGGTTCCGTCTTCGAGACGGGCCACCGGCAGATAAGCGGGCTGATATGGGTATTTGGCCGCTTCCGCCTCGTCGATATCGACCCCGTGGCCGATTGCGTCGCCAGGATAGAGATTGCCCCGATTAATATGGTACGCATGAGGGAACACGGCGTCCGTTTCCGGTGTGTGGCGCATATATTCCTGGATGCCGAAATTGGGTACCCAGGTGTCGAAATGCAATGCCGCCCCCATGGTCACAGGAGACAGATCCGTGGCTCCGTGGCAACCGGTGCGAACCTGATAGAGGCTGGCGAAATCGGCGATCCGGCGCAAGTGGGTAATCCCGCCACCACGAACCACTGTCATGCGGATAAAATCGATCAACTGGTTCTGGATCAGATCCTTGCAGTCCCAGATGGTGTTGAAGATTTCGCCTATGGCCAGGGGAGTGGTGGTGTGTTGACGGATCAGCCGGAACGATTCCTGATTTTCAGCCGGGGTCGCATCTTCCAGCCAAAACAGCCTATACGGTTCGAGCGCCTTGCCCAGCGAAGCTGCCTCTATGGGAGTCAGCCGATGATGGACATCGTGGAGCAGGTGGTAATCGAAACCGAACCGTTCGCGTAGTTTGGAGAACAGAGAAGGGACGAAATTGAGATACTTGCGCGTGTCCCACACTGCTTCGGAGGGCAGGGCCGCGTCGGCGGGTTCATAAAACATCTTGCCCCGGCCAACGCCGTAGGCATCGGTGAGCCCGGGAACGCCAGACTGCGCGCGAATGGCCTTGTATCCCATCTCGATGTATCGGGCGACTTCATCCGCCGTCTCCTCGGTATCGCGGCCATTGGCATGACCATAGACCATGATTCCCTCACGGCTTTTCCCGCCGAGGAGATCGTACAACGGCATGCCCGCCATTTTGGCCTTGATATCCCATAAGGCGGTATCGACGGCGGCAATGGCCGACATGGTGACTGGGCCACGCCGCCAGTAGGCGCCGCGATAAAGATATTGCCAAATATCCTCTATCCGGCGCGGGTCCTTGCCGATCAGGCAAGGAAGCACATGATCCTGAAGATAAGATACGACCGCCAGTTCGCGCCCGTTCAGCGTAGCATCGCCAATGCCATGAACGCCCTGATCGGTCTGGATCTTGAGCGTCACGAAATTGCGCCCTGGGCTGGTAACCACAACCTTGGCCGCATCAATTTTCATATATCGTATCCGGGTTTGTCTAACTTCACTATGTTACGAGACTTGACGAGGTCTTTTTGGTCTGTCAAGTTTTATGAAACTGGTTAGGCCATTTGTGATTGCCGACCAAGCGAATGAGTGGGACGTATGGTTCGACGGAACAACGAGACGACGGCGCAGCCGGGGGCGCTGGCTTCCCAGGATCGGCTGTATCAGGAATTGGCGCGGCAACTGGTGGCGGCGATTGCTTCGGGGCAGTATGCCGTTGGCGACCGTTTGCCTGCCGAACGGGAACTGGCGGCGGAATTCAATGTCAGTCGCCCGACCGTGCGTGAAGCGATTATCGCGCTTGAAGTGCAGGGCCTTGTCGAAGTCAGGGTCGGATCGGGCGCCTATGTCCGCCAGCGTCCGGACGAGCAGGCGCAGGCCGCATTCAACGTGACGGCGTTCGAATTGACCGAGGCCCGTCTCCTGTTCGAAGGGGAGGCCGCCGCTCTGGCCGCGACCCAGATCAGCGAGGCTGAACTTGCTGAACTGGATGATCTCGTGCGCGACATGGCAGTAGGAAATGAGTCTGGCGACGGTGAAATCGCCGACCGTGCGTTCCATCTGTTGATCGCCCGTGCGACGCGCAATGCGGCAATTATCAAGACAATCGATGATTTGTGGGATTTGCGTTTGGCCTCGCCAGAATGCGCCTTGCTGCACGAAAAGGCGCGCAATGCGCAGGTCAAGCCGGTAGTCCCGGAGCACACCGCCATTGTCGAAGCCTTGCGATCCCGCGATCCCGCGCAGGCGCGTGCGGCCATGCGCGCGCATCTGGGCGCGGTTATCGATCATCTGTTGTTCGCCACGGAAGAACGGGCCGTGGAGGAAGCGCGTCGGGCGGCACAAACCACGCGCGCCCGTTACGCCAGATCGGTTTCGGTATAGGCGGGATGGTACGTCCTCTTGTCTTGCACCCAGACCGGTTGTTTCCAGTCGATGAGGCCGTATGTGCCATCGCCCGTCGCCTCTATGCGCATGTTGCGGCTTTGCCGATCGTCAGCCCGCATGGGCACACAGATCCGCGCTGGTTTGCAGAGAATGCAGCCTTCACCGATGCCGCGCAATTGCTGCTGCAACCTGATCACTATGTCGTGCGGATGCTTTACAGCCAGGGTGTCCGGCTGGAGGATTTGGGCATTGCGCCGGTCGACGGCAGCGCATCCGTAATTGCCGACCAGCGTTCGGCTTGGCGGATTTTCGCGGAGAACTACCATCTGTTTCGTGGCACGCCGACGCGCTTGTGGCTGGATTGGGTGTTTCATGAACTGTTCGGCATCGATGTGCGGCTGGATCGGGAAACGGCTGATTTCTATTTCGATCATATTGAGCAGCGGCTGGCGACCCCGGAATTCCGGCCGCGGGCGCTGTTCGACCGGCTGAATATCGAAGTGCTGGCAACCACCGAATCCCCGCTCGACCGGTTGGAGCATCACGCGGCGATCCGTGCATCCGGTTGGCAAGGGCGGGTCATCACCGCTTTCCGCCCCGATCCGGTTGTCGATCCGGAATACGAAGGGTTTCTTGAAAATCTTGCAGCCCTGTCCGCGCTGACGGGGGAGGATTGCTTTGCCTATACCGGTTATCTCGGGGCCTTGCGGCAGAGGCGGGCGGCGTTTGCTGATGCAGGCGCGACGTCCACCGATCATGGACACCCCACGGCCGCAACGGCGGACCTTGGCGACGCGGAAGCGGCAGACTTGTTCTCGGTCGTAGCGGCAGGCAAGGCATCACCTGCGCAGGCTGAGCTGTTCCGTGCCCATATGTTGACCGTCATGGCGGGTATGAGCATCGACGATGGCTTGGTGATGCAATTGCACCCGGGCTCCTTCCGCAATCACAACTCTGCTGTTTTCAGACGCTTCGGGCGGGACAAAGGGGGGGATATCCCCGCCAGAACCGATTTCGTGCATGGTTTGCGCCCGTTGCTTGACCGGTTCGGCAACGATCCCCGGCTCACGCTGATTGTCTTCACGCTGGACGAAAGCACATATGCGCGCGAACTGGCCCCGTTGGCCGGACATTATCCGGCTTTACGCCTTGGCCCGGCATGGTGGTTCCATGACAGTCCGGAAGGGATGCGCCGTTTTCGCGCCCGGATGACGGAAACGGCTGGTTTCTACAACTGCGTCGGCTTCAACGACGATACGCGCGCATTCCTGTCCATCCCGGCGAGGCACGATGTTGCCCGGCGGATCGATTGCGGTGTTCTGGCTGATCTTGTCGCGCAACATCAATTGGATGAGGACGAGGCGGCTGAACTCGCGGTCGATCTCAGTTACACGCTTGCCAAGCAGGCATACCATCTGTGATGCACAGCGCTCTTTCTCAAAAGCGGCGCCTCTCGATAGCGACATTGGGCAGTATGAGGGGAGAGATCGCCCGCCCTGCCTTTCGCTTGGGCAGGCCGCGTGGCGGTATCGTGCATCTGGGTATTGGTGCTTTCCACCGGGCCCATCAGGCCGTTTATACGGACGATGCCCTGGCTGCAGGCGATGAGGGGTGGGGGATCACCGCCGTGTCCCTGCGTTCTCCTGCTGTACGTGATCTCATGGTGCCGCAGGACAATCTTTACACCGTAATGGAACGCAGCGGGCAGCGGGCTGCGATGCGAGTGATCGGCGCGGTCGAAGCCGTCTATGCTGCGCGGGAAAATCCTGCTGCGGTACTTGCCGCGCTGGCGTCCCCTACCACGCACATCGTTACGCTGACGGTGACGGAAAAAGGTTATTGCCGGCAGGCGGGCAGCAATCAACTGGACTATGCCCAAGCAGCCCAACCTGGAACGATTTATACGGTTCTTGCCGCCGGGTTGGCGCAGCGCAAAGCCGCCGGCTGCGGCGGGGTAACTCTCGTGTCGTGCGATAACTTGCCCGGCAACGGCCATTTACTGGCTGAACTTCTGGCCGAATACCTCGAACGGGATAATCCTTCGCTCGCGGCCTGGACTGCTCGGCATGTGGCGTGTCCCGATACGGTGGTCGATCGGATCGTCCCTGCTGTCACGAGGGCGGAGATCGATGCGCTGGCAGAACGGACCGGCCTGATCGACCGCGCGATGGTGGTGACGGAACCTTTCCGCCAATGGGTGATCCAAAATCGCTTTGCCGGGCCGCGCCCTCGCTGGGAAGCAGGCGGCGCCCAGTTTGTCGACAACGTGCATGCGTTTGAAACCGCAAAGCTGCGCCTGCTCAACGGCAGCCATTCGACGCTGGCCTACTTTGGCATCGGATTGGGGTTCGATTTCGTGCATGAAGCTGTTGCGGATCCTGCCCTTAATTCGATGGTGCAGATTCAGATGATGAAGGAAGCGGCGCCTTGCCTGCCGCGAAGCGCTGATCTCGATCCCGGCGCCTACGGCGATGCCCTTCTGCGCCGGTTTGCCAATCCGGCTCTCGATCATCGGTTGAAGCAAATTGCGATGGATGGATCGCAGAAGATCCCGCAGCGTTGGCTGGCAACAATGATCGAGCGTGACAAGGCGGGGCAGGGCAGCGCCGCTCATATGCTCAGCTTGGCGGCGTGGGCCGTGCACACCCGTGGTCGTTCCGCAAATGGGGCAAGCTACAAGGTGGACGATCCGCTGGCTGATCGCCTGCGCGATTTATGGCGGGAAGCTGGCAGCGACATCGATCGTCTTGCCGGACTGTTCATCGACAAATCCGGCGTTTTTCCGACAGAATTCGGGATCAGTTCGCGGTTGCGCCAGGCGTTTCCGGCAGCCTTGCGAAGTATTTTGGAGTGCGGTTGGCGTCCGGCTCTCGACGCGTTTCTGTCATGGCATGAGGGACAGATCGACTAGCGTAATTCAGACAAGAACGGGACGGGAGAGGCAGTATGAAAATGAAGGCATGGCTGATTGTGTCTGCAATGCTTATGGGAAGCATTTACCCCGCAACGGCCTCGGAACGCGGCGGCGCGCTGGCGAGGATGACCGAGGCGGAGAAGGATGCCATTGCCGCCCGCATGGGCGGCTGGGCCCCGCGAAAGTATCGTGTATTGGTTCTGGGCGGAGCGACCGGATTTCATCACGAATCCATTTCCGATGCGATGACGGCAATCGCGGTGATGGGGCAGGAAAGCGGTCTGTTCGATGCAGAGCTGCGGACCGATTTTGATCTCATCAATCCGCGCGGCGGACAGAAGATGCGGTTCGGTTTCATTCCCGAAGGGCTGGGCGATTTCGATGCGGTGGTGTTGGTCAATACCACCGGGGAATGGGGGCTGAGCGATGATGCGAAGCAGGCCCTGCTCGCCTTCGTGCATGATCGGGGCAAGGCGGTTGTCGGCATTCATGGTGCACTTGATGCCAACTATTCTTGGCCCGGCTATGCTGAGATGTTCGGGGCTGGGTTCGGAGGGCATCCGCTCAACACTATCGAACATCCGACAGTCACTTTCCCGCTGGTGAATGAAGCGCCGGATTCCCCGATAGTGCGCCACTGGCCACAATATTTTTCGGAACAGAACGAATTGTATGTTCCGAAAAAGTTCTCTCGCAAGAATGTAAACGTGCTGCTGCGTGTCGATCAGGACCGGATCGACACCAAGCCTGCCGGGACTTCCGATATCGCGGTAGCCTGGACCCGGAATTACGGTGCGGGCCGCGTGTTTTATTCCAGTATAGGGCATACCCGCCAGAGTTGGTCCGATCCCGATGTTCGCAAGATGTATCTTGAAGGCATTCGCTGGTCGCTTGGTCTGACGCAGCATCCGACGCGTGGCAAATGACTGTCTCTGCGGGGGCCAAAGCCCGTTGGTGGAAGGGAATCACCGGGTATCAGTGGTTTGTTTTCGCGGTTGCGGCCGGGGGATGGTTGTTCGACAATCTCGATCAGCGGATTTTCTCGTTAGCTCGTATCACGGCGTTGCAAGACCTAATGGGGCCGCACGCATCAATGCTGGACGTGCAGGCTTTCGCAAAGCAGGCAACGGCCCTGTTTCTGATCGGCTGGGGTATCGGCGGCCTGACTTTCGGTGCGCTCGGCGACCGGTTCGGCCGCGCTCGACTGCTGACGATTGCAATTCTCATTTATTCGATCTGCACCGGTCTGACGGCGATCTGCCAGACCCATTGGGAGTTTGCCTTGCTGCGTCTGGCAACAGGCGTCGGTGTTGGCGGGGTGTTTGGTCTTGCGGTTGCCCTGATTGCGGAAACGGTCTCAGGCGCTGCCCGGCTGGCGATGCTGGCTTTGCTGCAGGTGCTGTCCACTGTGGGCAACATCGGTGCGGCATTCGCCAAGATGGGTGTCGATACGCTTGCCAGCCAGCAGACCATCCCTGCAGATGGCAGTTGGCGCTGGCTGTTTGCCATCGGCGCCATTCCGGCCTTGCTGGCCGTGGCCTCGGGCATGTTTCTGAGGGAAGCGGAACCTTGGTTGAAACTGAAACAAGCCGGGGCGCTGCCGAAGGGTTGGCTGGGCTCCTACGGACAGTTGCTGGCCGACCGGGAAGAGCGGCGTAATCTGTTGATCGGCACATTGCTAGCTGTTGCCGGGGTGGTTGGGCTGTGGGCGGTGGGCGAATATGCGGTCGATTTGCAGGACGCGGTGTTCACCACTTATTTTGCGGCACAGAACAACGGCGGCAACATTGCGGCGCAAGTTGCCCAAGCGAAGAACTGGGCCTATCTTCTGCAAATGGTAGGCGGGGCGATGGGGATGCTCATCTTCACCTATATCGCCGATCGCTATGGCCGTCGGCCTGCTTTCACTATCGGGTTTTCAGCGGCATTCGTGATGACGCTGTTCGTATACTGGCGGTTGGAAACTCCCACTGATGCCTATTGGATGATGCCCTTGATGGGGGCGGCACAGCTTAGTGTGTTCGCTGGTTTTTCGATTTACCTGCCCGAATTGTTCGGTGCGCGGGTACGGGGCACCGGGGTTTCGTTCGCCTATAATCTAGGGCGTTTTGCGGCGGCAGGCGGCAGCTTTGCGTCCGCATTGCTCAGCACAAGGATGTTTGCCGGGTTCGATGCGCCAGCACCGCTCCGGTATTCAGCGATGGTGATGTGTGCGGTGTTTTTGATCGGCATTGTCGCTTCGCGCTTCGCACCGGAAACGCGAGGGATGTCTCTGCGCGACTAAGAGGCGAACAGGTGGGGAAATCGGATGGGCAAGCGTGTGCGGATAGGTTTGGTGGGCACGGGATTTTCCGCGCATTTCCATTTGGCCAGTTACCGCAAGGTTTATGGCGAAGATTTCGAGATTGCGGGAATTTGTGGGCGCAATCGGTCTCGCGCTGTTGAGCTGGCCTGCGAGTTCGACATTTCCACCTGTTACGATACGGCTGATGCCATGCTGCGTGATCCGCTGATCGATGCAGTGGATTTATGCGTGCCAAATTACCTGCACGTGCCGCTCATCCTGCAGGCGGCAGAGCAGCGTAAACACATTATCTGCGAGAAGCCGCTGGGAGGGTATTTCGGCCCGCCGGGAGCAGGAGATGACTGGACGGCGGAAGGCGCGTCACGGGCCACGATGCTGCAGCAGGTGTTGAATGAAATCCATACCGTGGAAGAAGCCGTAGTGCGATCCGGTATCACTTTCTGTTATGCGGAAAACTGGATCTATGCACCGCCGGTTGCCAAGCTCAACCGGTTGATGGCCGCCAGCAAGTCCACGATCATGCGCATACAGGGGGAAGAATCGCACTCCGGCTCGCACAGTCCTTATGCCCGGCATTGGCGCACAGCGGGCGGCGGTTCGTTGTTGCGGTTATGTGTGCATCCGATCGGCGCCGCACTCTATCTCAAGTACGAGGAAGGTCGTAGGCGTGATGGTGTGCCGATCCGGCCGCTTTCTGTTCTGGCGCAAACCGCCAATCTCACCGCTATAGAGAGTTTTCGCCGAGAGCCAGTGCGGCATATTGCGGCGGGCTGGAGCGACGTGGAAGACTGGGCCAGCATCACCATCACCTTCGAGGATGGGGCAGTCGCGCAACTCACTTCCACCGACACGCATATGGGCGGCATCCGCAATTACATCACTGCCCATGGGTCGCGTGCGCTGGTCACTGCCAATATCAATCCCAACACCGCTTGCCAGGCTTACACGCCTGATGGCGCGTACTTCGCAGACGAATATATTGTAGAGAAAACCGAGACGAAAGAAGGCTGGTCCTTTCCCGCGCCTGACGAAGATGCGGTGACTGGCTATCCCGAAGAATTGCGCGATTTTGTCGGTGCGATCGCAACCGGCCGCCCGCCGAAAAGCGATCTGATGCTGGCGCGGGATGTGCTGATCGCGGTCTATGCGGGATATTTGAGCGCGGAACGAGGGACGGTAGTGAATCTGCGGGAAGTGGTCTGACATGCATACTATCGATGCTATCATGCGGCTTGCTCCGGTCATTCCGGTTCTGGTGATCGATGATGTGCGGGATGCTCGCCCGATTGCTGAAGCGCTGGTCCGGGGAGGGCTGACGGCGCTTGAGGTGACTTTGCGGACCCCGGCCGCGATAGAGGCCATCCGGGAAATGCGCAGTGTCGCCGGGGCATGTGTCGGGGCAGGGACTGTGCTTAATCCAACGGATTTGCGCCGGGCACGCGATGCAGGGGCGCAATTTATCGTTTCACCCGGCCTGACGGAAACTCTCGCGGAAACCGCCGCTGCTGCGGAAATTCCGTTCCTCCCGGGCGTATCCACTGCCGGCGATGTCATGCATGGGCTGGACTTGGGACTGGCTCACTTCAAGTTTTTTCCCGCAGCGGCGTCAGGCGGTATCCCGGCACTAAAGGCTCTGGCCGCGCCATTTGCGCACGCGCGATTTTGTCCGACGGGGGGCATCAACGCCCAAACGGCGGGTGATTGGCTCGCATTGCCGGAAGTTCTGTGTGTGGGTGGCAGTTGGCTTGTATCGCATGGAGCGCTCGACTTACCGGCGATCGAGCAGGCTGCCTGCAAGGCGGCCGCGCTTTTGAGAGCGCCGGGGATGGATGTTTGACCTTATACATTGAGGTGGAGGCCGATTTCTTGGGCGCGAAGAAATTGGTAAAAGGTTTTATGCGGCTTTAACCTCTTGCTCTCTAGAACCTCTTGCATCTACTTACGGCAAGGGGGCGCGCCAAATATTTATGATCTCATCCAGCCGTATAGCGATGCATAAAACTTTGGCGGTCGTTATTCCCTGTTACAGGGTGACGGCGCATATCGCCGATGTCGTCGCTGGTATTGGGCCGGAAGTGTCAATGATTTTTGCTGTCGACGATGCCTGTCCTGAGGGATCGGGCCAGTTTATCCGCGAAAACATTACCGATCCGCGCGTCCACGTGTTGTTCCATGAGCACAACCGCGGTGTTGGTGGGGCGGTGATGTCCGGTTATCGCGCCGCGATGGAAGCCGGTGCTGATATCGTTGTGAAAGTAGACGGTGACGGCCAAATGGACCCGGCATTGATTCCCATTATCGCCCGCCCGGTGATTGATGGGCGGGCAGACTATGCCAAGGGCAATCGTTTTTATTCTATATGGAACATACGAAAAATGCCGCGTATGCGTCTGTTTGGAAACGTGGCGCTTTCCTTCCTTACCAAGGTATCAAGCGGGTATTGGAGCATTTTCGATCCGACGAATGGCTTTACTGCGATTCATCAGGAAGCGCTCAAACGCTTGGAATTTTCCAATATCTCGGAACGTTATTTCTTTGAATCGGATATGCTGATCAACCTGGGAAATATCCGGGCCGTGATTTACGATGTTCCAATGGAAGCTCTTTATGCAACCGAACAAAGCAATTTGAAAATAAGTAGTATTATAGGGCAGTTTTTACGCAAGAATATGAAGGAGTGTGCTAGGCGTATTCTTTATACTTATTTTATGCGGGACTTCAGTCTGGCCTCGGCTCAGCTCCTTATCGGCATTCTCTTATTGCTGTTCGGCGGTATTTTCGGGGGCGTTGCCTGGGTGCATTCCGATGAAACGGGGCATGTGGCCACAACCGGAACGGTGATGCTTGCCGTCCTGCCCATCATTCTCGGTTTCCAATTGCTACTCTCATTCCTTGGCTTCGATATGGCGAACGAGCCGAAAATCACTATTCAACCCTCCATGACCTTGAGCGACTGGGTGAGTATGTACAATTTCGCCAGTGTGAGCGGTGGGGATGCTGAACGAGATATGGCGTGAAGCAGGGTGTATTTCATCAACTGACACGCTATGGCCTTGTTGGCGGCGTTGTCTATCTCACCGATTTCCTCGCTTTTGCCGTGGCTGTCTGGCTGACAGAACACATGTATTTGACGGCAAATATTATCGGCAAGATTGCAGGAGCGGCCGTGGGGTTCGTGCTCCATCGCCAGTTCACCTTTTCATGGGAACAGAAGGATAATCTGGCGCGCCAGGTGCTTTCCTATGCACTTGTATTCCTTGCCAATATCGTCGGATCCAGCGCTCTTTTGTGGTTGCTGATCGATTGGGCGAACGCCAATGCTTACCTTGCCAAACTGTGTGTCGATATTGCCGTGATCACCGCCTCTTTTGTGGCGGGGCGCTTCTGGATCTACCGCTCCGTATGACCAAAACAAGTATATCCCGGCTCATGGCCAATCGTAACAGCCTCTGGCTGGGCCTCAGTCTGTTCCTTGTCCTGGTTTGCCTGAACTGGGTGGGATTCATAGCATCAGACGACGTTACATACGCGCGTGGCGGGGCCGGCTGGATCGAGCATTTCCCTTTTGTGGGTGGTCACGGCACAATCCGCTATCCAATTACGATCCCGATAGCCCTGTCGTTTTTGACCTTCGGTGAAAACGAATTCGCCATGGTTTTGCCAAGTCTGATCTACATGCTGATCTGTCTGGCGATGATATGGCATGCAGTTCGTAACGTTGCCGGAACGTGGTCTGCTGCATGCGCTTTGGCGCTGCTGATCACCTGCCCGTTGCTCGTCATTCAATCGAGCATCGCCAGCATCGATATCGTCGAGATGGCATTTCTCTTTGCTTCGGTCCTGCTATTTTGGGTCTGCCTCGACAAAGGGCCGGCTCCACGTATTCTCTTCGCGTCCGGGGCGATGGCTGGCCTTGCATTTCTTGCTCGCGAAACAGCGATTTTTATCGTCCCGTTCTATGGCGTGCTATTTCTGCTCGGTCATCGTTTCAGCCGCAGACAATATCTATGGATTGTGGGGGGATTTCTCGCCGTTTGGGGATGCGAGATCCTCTATCTCTGGACGATGACCGGTGATCCTCTCTATCGGATCAACATTTCCCTGCATCATGATTCATCCATCGATCGCTCGGTCGATCTTGCTGGCAATGCCATAGTCTCGCCCTTGATAGATCCGCTGCTCGTGTTGCTGTTCAATCAGGAATTCATGGCGCTGTTCTTCGTCGCGATCCCCGCGGCTATCTGGCTGTGCTTCGGTTCCGGCATCGATTCCCGGGTTCGTCACTTTTCCCGCATTCTCGCCTTGTTCGGCCTGTGCTGGTTTGTGTGCGCAGCTGCAGCGCAGAAGCTGCTTCCGTTGAACCCGCGCTATTTCATGCTAACGGCCACTGTCGCCTGTACATTGACCGGGATCGCCTTGGCGCAGTTCGTGCGCGATAAGGCGGGTAGCCGGAAGTGGATGGCAGGCATGATCGCCTTGCTCCTGATCGGTGGCAATTTCACGGGAATCTATGTCGAAAACAAACAGAATATGTTCGGTGTGGAACAACTGGTCGCCGTTGCGGCCTCTCATCCGGGCGAAGTGATCACCACTGATCCGATGACACGCTTTCGCGCCGATATTCTGTTGCAGTGGGCTGGGGCGGAAAAGCACGTTCTTTCCGATCCTCCCTGGCATGTGGGCCTTTATTTCTATAATCCGGCCTATGCCGACAGTGCGAATTTCAAAATGGATGCTGATACCGTTGCCCTCTATCAGCCACAGGACAATTGGACCGTGCTAGCCCGGTACGCCCCTGAACCAACTTATCTTGCCTATTTTCTCGAATGGACCGGCCTTTCAAAGAGGCTACCCGAAGCTGTCTGGTATAAGCTACGCTATCATCACCCCGAAGTGATGCTCTACCGTATTTCCTGATAATACCGCAGCTTGAGTTGGACTGGCGATTTCCCATACCGATCTCATTGCCGAATTCCGTCGGCGCGGAACGTAACCATCCTGCCCGGAACGATCAAATCGCAGGCATGGGACCGAAACCCGTCGGAAGGATTCTTTTTCCTGCGTGTGCATAGGGCATAGGCGGTGCCGGGAATTTGCGCCAAAAGGCGGCAGGCCCTGCCATGACCATGTCATGTTGGGGCCATCACAACGAGGATATAAAAAGGGAGAGGTTGTGAGAAAGAATGCACGCGTGGCGGCTGTTGTCGCCGTGGCTATGGCTGCCTGTGTGTTTGGCTGTAGCGGGGGCAGTAGCGGCGGTGCCGATGGCGGCAAGGCCTGGAGCCAGTTGCTCGATGATAGCAAGAACCCCGATGACTGGGTGACATACGGCGGCACATTCGATGAACAGCGCTTCAGCAAGCTGACCCAGATTTCCGACAAGACCGTTGGTGGGCTGGGGCTGGTCTGGTCCTCCGAATTCGATACCAACCGTGCACAGGAAAGCACGCCGCTGGAGTACGGCGGCGTGATCTACACCACCACCGCATGGTCCAAAGTCTATGCCTATGATGCGAAAAGCGGCAAGACGCTGTGGACGTACGATCCCGAAGTGCCGGGCGAATACGGGGCGAAAGGGTGCTGCGATGTCGGCAATCGCGGTGCGGCGCTCCATGATGGCAAGCTCTATTTCGGGACGTTCGACGGGCGGTTGATCGCGCTCGATATCAAAACCGGCAAGCCCGTATGGTCGGTGGTGACGGTCGACCAGTCGAAGACATATACCATCACCGGCGCACCGCGGGTGGTGCGGGGCAAAGTGGTGATCGGCAACGGCGGTGCGGAACTGGGCGCACGCGGATATGTCACGGCTTACGACACGCAAACGGGCAAACAGGTCTGGCGGTTCTACACCGTGCCCGGCAACCCGGCTGACGGACCGGACAACGCCGCATCGGACAAGGTGCTGGCGGACAAAGCTGCGAAGACCTGGTTCGGAGAATTCTGGAAGACCGGCGGTGGCGGCACGGTGTGGGATTCGATTGTCTATGACGAGGAACTCAACCAGCTCTATCTCGGCGCGGGCAACGGTAGCCCGTGGAACCACAAGCTGCGTAGCCAGGGGAAAGGAGACAATCTGTTCCTGTCTTCCATCGTTGCGCTCAATCCCGATACGGGCGAGTATATCTGGCACTATCAGGGCACACCGGGGGAAAGCTGGGATTATACCCACACCCAGACGATCACGCTCGCCACGCTGACGATCGATGGCAAGCCGCGCAAGGTGCTGATGCAGGCGCCGAAGAACGGATTCTTCTTCGTGGTCGACCGGGCGAACGGCAAACTGATTTCGGCGAAGAATTATGTCGAAGTGAACTGGGCCACGAGTTACGATCTCAAGACCGGCCGCCCGGTCGAAGACCCGAAGGCCCGTTATACCGATGGCCCCTATGCTGCCATCCCCGGCGCGTTGGGGGCGCATAACTGGCAACCGATGGCGTTCAGCCCGCAAACGGGCTTCGCCTATATTCCGGCCAATCGCGCGGTGTTCGGCTATGAAGATCCGACGACATTCGAAGTGCGCGAAGGGCGCTGGAATCTTGGCCTGAAGATGGAAGGGACCTCTCCGCCCGACGATCCGAAAGCGATGCAGGCCACGCGTGATATGCTGGGCGGCCGTCTGATTGCGTGGGATCCGATCAACCAGCGGGAGGCATGGGGCTTCGACTATGCCGAACCGTGGAACAGCGGTGTGCTGACCACAGCGGGCAATCTCGTGTTTCAGGGCGATACCAAGGGTGATTTCCGCGCTTTTGCCGCTGACAGCGGGAAAGTGTTGTGGACGATGAACCTCGGGATGCCGATCATGGCCGCACCGATGACTTTTGCCGTCGATGGAGAACAGTATGTCGCGGTCGTCGGTGGCTATGGCGGGGCTTATGCGCTGACCTCGGCTTTCAATGACAGTCCGGGGCCGCAGCCGAATGGGCGGATTTACGTCTTCAGGCTGGGGGCGAAGGCGGAAGTGCCCAAGATCGTGAGAGGCAAGGCCGCGCCAGCCAACCCGCCTTCGGAAACGTTCACGACCGCGCAAGTCGCCCATGGGCAAATTCTGTTCGAGCGGGATTGCTGGGTCTGTCATGGCCCCGGTGCGATTTCGAGCGGGGTGGTTCCCGATCTGCGCCGGGCGGGTTCGCTGACCGATGCCAAAGTCTGGAATTCGGTAGTGATCGGCGGTGTGTTAAAGGATCGTGGCATGATCAGCTTTGCCAAGTACCTGACCGACAAGGATGCAGAGGATTTGCGAGCCTATGTCGCGCAGCGCGCGCGTATTCTGAAAGAGCAGGAAGCGAACCGGAAGAAGAAATAATCTGCACAACAGAACGGCCACGACGCGGCGATTTTTCCGCTATGGTCGGTGCCACAAAGGACAACCGAGAGGAGTTTGAAACGTGAGAAATTACCTCGAATTCTATATTGACGGAGCATGGGTGCCGCCGGTCCAGGCAAGGGAACTGGATGTGATCAACCCGGCGACGGAACAGGTGGCCGGGCGCATCAGCGTGGGCCAGGCTGAGGATGTCGACTGCGCCGTTGCCGCCGCGCGCCGCGCATTCGAAACGTTCAGCCGCAGTTCCAAGGCCGAACGGCTGGAATTGCTCGATGCGGTGATGGCCGCGTTCGAAGCGCGCAAGCAGGATTTCGCCGACGCCGTGCGCGAGGAAATGGGCGCGCCAGCCGCGCTTGCCGCTGCGGCGCATGTGCCGCTTGCCACCGCGCATTTCGCCGTTGCCCGACAGGTTCTGGAGCATTTCAATCCCGATGTTTCACAGGGGACCACGCGGCTGACGAAGGAACCCATCGGGGTCGTCGGCATGATCACGCCGTGGAACTGGCCGTTGAACCAGATCGCCTGCAAAGTCGCCCCGGCTCTGGCGGTGGGCTGCACTATGGTGCTGAAACCATCGGAAGTGGCGCCGTTCAGCGGACATCTGTTCGCTGAAGTGATGCATGCCGCCGGGGTTCCGGCGGGTGTCTTCAACATGATCCATGGCGATGGCCCATCGGTGGGGGCGGCGATTTCATCGCATCCCGGCGTCGATATGGTATCCTTCACCGGCTCCACCCGCGCGGGGATCGATGTGGCGCGCAACGCGGCGGCCACGGTCAAACGCGTGCATCAGGAACTGGGCGGAAAATCCGCCAACATCATCCTGGAAGACGCCGATTTCGCAGCGGCGGTGAGCCAGGGTGTGGCGGCGATGATGGTCAACAGCGGGCAGAGCTGCAACGCGCCGTCGCGGATGCTGGTGCCTGCCGCGCGTATGGCCGAAGCCAAGGATATCGCGCGTGAAACGATCGAGAAACAGAAAGTCGGCGCGCCGACGGATGAGGTCAATCTCGGCCCTGTCGTGTCCGATGTGCAGTGGAACCGTATCCAGACGCTGATCAAGGCCGGAATCGACGAGGGGGCGACGCTTGTTGCGGGCGGTCTGGGCAAGCCGGAAGGGCTCAATCAAGGCTATTATGTGCGACCCACGGTGTTCGCAGACGTCAACAACGAGATGACCGTCGCGCGGGAGGAAATCTTCGGCCCGGTGCTTGTGATGCTCGGCTATGACACGGAAGAACAGGCGATCGAGATCGCCAACGATACGCCTTATGGCCTGGCCGGGTATGTCCAGGCGGGCGATATCGATCATGGCCGTGCGGTGGCTTCGCGCATCCGCGCGGGGCAGGTGGCGCTGAATTACGCGCCGCTCGATGTGACGGCACCCTTCGGCGGTTACAAGCAATCGGGCAACGGCCGTGAATGGGGCGAGAACGCGTTCCACGAGTTCATGGAGACCAAGGCTGTGCTGGGCTACGGCAACGCCTGATACCGGATGGTGATGGGCTGGCCGGGCGGAACTTTGCCGCCCCGGCCAGCCTCTGCTTGTAGAGGGCTGGGGCTTATCTGCTGGCGCGGCGCTGTTTGCTTCGCGATGTAGTGAACTCAAGCGCACTTGCTGCGTTGTGGCTAGATCAGCGCTCAATGGTGAGCCGCGATCCGAAAGCCCGATATGAGCACGAAAAGCGAATGCCGTGTCTGTACGATTTGTGTTTATCGGGAAGGGAAAGGCCATGCAGGCAATCTGCATGACCTTTCCGCGCAGGCTGAGCTTGCCCGGCGGATTGCGCGCCTTGGAGGCGGCACGGTCGTGGAACCGGGCGATGTTGCCCGGTCGGAGTTGTTCCTGATCCCCGATGATACGATGCTGCTCGAACATGCCGCGGCTGAAGGAATTGTAAAGGAAGCGCAACTCTATGGCGGCGTGGTGCCGAACCGCTTCGTCGCGACCAAGATTGTCACTCACGGATTGCTTTCCGAAAGTGCCCCGGCACCAGCAGGCTGGCAAGCAGGGTTGGCTGCGGAACTAGGCGATGCGGTTCTGCGCGGCTTCTCCGTGTTCTCATGCGCCGATGCGCGTGCCGCCGGGCGACTGCTGCTCCGGCATGGGCCCATTCGCCTGAAGGATGTCGAAGGCACTTCGTGTAGCGGACAAGTGGTTATTCGCGGCCAGGCGGAACTGGATCGGGCGATTGCTGCGCTGGATGCCGAAACCCTGGCGCAAGGCGGGTTGGTGATCGAGGAAAATCTCGAACCTGTGATGACATACAGTGTGGGAATCAGCCGCCTGTTCGGACAATCGATTGCATATTGGGGAACCCAGCGCCTGACCCGCAATAACCACGGGAACGAAGTTTATGGCGGTTCCCAATTGCACTGCGTGCGTGGCGGCTGGGCGGAATTGATGGCTATCGGCGGATCGGCCGAACATGCGGAAGTGATCCAAAAAGCCCGGCGATATGACCGGGCGGTATTTGCCGCTTATCCCAGGATGTTCGCATCGCGCCGCAATTACGATGTGGCGGTGGGATGGGATGCACGCGGGGACCGCAAGATCGGTGTTCTTGAACAGAGCTGGCGAATGGGCGGTGCGAGCGGCGCGGAAATTGCCGCTTTCGAAGCCTTTGCCGCCGACCCTTCCTTGCAGACGGTCGATACGGCGACGGTTGAAATCTACGGGGCGGCGGGCGCAGTCCCGCCCGGGGCCAGTGTCTATTTCAGCGGGAACGATCCGGTCGTTGGGCCTTTGACCAAATATGCGGTAGTTTCATGACCGATGGACGCAAGGCGATAACATTTGGCGCGGGCGCGCAGCAACTCGACGGGACTCTGCTTTCTCCAGCGAGATTGATACCGGGCGTGCTGTTCATTCACGGCTGGGGCGGGTCGCAGGAGCAGGATCTTGTAAGAGCTGCGGAGATCGCCCAACTCGGATGTATCTGCTTCACTTTCGATCTGCGTGGCCATGCCCGCTACGATAATCAGCGTAATATCGTGACACGGTCCGATGGTCTCGCTGATGTGCTGTCGGCATACGATCTGCTGGTGTCCCAACAGCAGGTCGATCGATCGGCCATCGCGGTCGTTGGCGTCAGTTATGGAGGCTATCTTGCCACCTTGCTGACGGCGCACCGCCCCGTGGCATGGCTCGCGCTCCGGGCCCCGGCGTTATACCCGGACGATCAGTGGGACGTTCCTAAGGCCCTGCTGCCGCGCGACAAGATTTCGTCGTATCGCAACCATTTCCGCACGGGCTATCAGGACAAGGCGCTTGCCGCTTGCGAGGCTTTCGATGGCGATGTGCTTATCGTGGAATCGGAGCATGACGATTATGTGCCGCATACCGCGATCAGTTCATTCATCGCAGCATTCCAGCGCAGCAATTCATTAAGCTACCGCATACTGAAAGGCGCCGACCATGCCCTGCGGGACGAGACCCATCGTATAGCCTACAACAAGCTGCTGCTGACATGGATCGAGGAAATGGTCCGTGGGGGCCGGCGGCCGGATTGAATGGCTTCTTCGCCACGTTTCCAATGGTCCTTACCGCACCTGTCCCCCGCGCTGCCCGGTTCGCAGGAACGGTTCCGGCCCAGGACCTTTGATCTCCTTTAAACCGCAGGAGAAGCCTTATGGACCGCGATCCCAGTGCCAACCATCTCGATCCTGTCGAACGTGTGTTGCCGTCGACGGGCGCAAATGATACCGGCGAAACAGGTTCGGAAGCAGAGCGGATCTATCGTGAGCGTGACAAGGGCAAGAAGCCGAAAACCACGGTGAACAGCCGACAGGATGGCGAGGACCCCGAAAAGCGTACGGATACTCTCGAAGAAATCAGGCATCCGGGCGTTCATGGGCCCAGAGGAACCGCGCGCGTGCCCTGAAGTCTCTACCGGTCCCGGTCATCTGTTGCGCAAGACGTTTTCAATCATGGGCACGGGGTGGTTGGTAAGGTCCTTGTCGATCTCCGCCACCAGCCGGGCTGTGACTTCCTTGTGATAATGCTTGCGCAATTCGCCCAATGTCTTTGCAGGTGCAGCCACGATAAGTTGATCGAAGGATTGGGCCAGCGCTTGAGCATTCAGCATATCGGCGATTTCGGAAGCGAACCTGTCTTCCTCCAGTTGATGATAATCGGGCTCGTCCATGCTCCCGCGTGAGGGGGCGAACTGCGCCCCTTGTCCTTGGGCATGTGACGATCCACCCCGTGCGCTGGGCGCAGCCGAAGGGCCGGATTGGGTGGAGGATGCCCGCCCCGCCGCATCCGATTTCTGATCGCGATCCTTGGGGCTCTCGTGAATATCCTTGTGCTCCACCTGCAGGTTGAGGCGCTCTGCGTCTCCTTCGTTGCGAAGCAGCAGCATCTTGCGGCCATCGGCAACGACGATCAGGGCATCATGGGGAATTCGCATGGGTTTTCTCCAAGCTGATTGGCATTGGACCGTTCAAGCCGATGTTTTCCGGCGGCATAGCGTCACGGCCAAATCGCGCCGATTTGCCGATCGGTCCTGTGATGGAGACGGTTTTTTCAGGGCGTTGGTTCCGTAAACTGCGACAAGTAGTGGTACAGGCGGGCGGAGATCGGCGGTTCGGCCCGTAGACGGTAA
Organism: Caenibius sp. WL; assembly: GCF_019803445.1. NCBI lineage: Bacteria > Pseudomonadati > Pseudomonadota > Alphaproteobacteria > Sphingomonadales > Erythrobacteraceae > Caenibius > Caenibius sp. WL. The sequence goes on along the minus strand of NZ_CP081844.1, from coordinate 2,657,769 downwards.
AAATCCGCGCCGGGCGGGAACCAAACTGTGAACCGGCCGTTTTGAAAGTCTACTCCATCGAAAGAGCGAGTAGATTGAAGTCTCATCTTCGGATTGAGACTCAGGGAGCCCCGCCGCAGGAATGCGACGGGGCTTACTGCATTCCGCCGCAGGGTGATCGGGCTGCGCCTCGTCGGAGTTCTGCCTCCTTTCATCAAATAGGCTGGCCTGAACGGAACCGGGCAGAGCCTTTGGGGTTCCATCGGTGATCGCGCCGCATGCTTGGCTGCGCGAAGGAGCCGATATCGGAAGATATGGGCGGCTGCCTTCAGAAAAGGCGGAGCCGAATGTCCCTCTTGTCTAAACTCGGCCATCGGCGGGTGAACGGGCAGCCACATCATCATTAACCCAGCGCAGGGCGCAAGCGCCAAGCGCAAAACGGAGAAGGATCATGAAAGTCAGCGAATGCATGACCCGCGATGTGCGGGTCGCCAATCCTCAGGAAACGCTTCAGGCTGCTGCCCGTACGATGGCGGATATCGATGCCGGTTTCCTGCCTGTGGGCGAAAACGATCGATTGATCGGCATAGTCACTGACCGCGATATCGCTATTCGCGCCGTTGGCTGCGGTTATGCTTCGGATGCGAAGATCGGTGACGTGATGAGCCGGGAAGTCCGCTACTGTTATGCCGATGACGATGTGAGCGATATTCTCGACATGATGGCAGAGCAGCAAATCCGCCGCATGCCCGTCGTGGACGGTGACAAGCGATTGGTCGGTGTCGTGTCCATCGGCGATCTCGTCAAGGATGAAACCCGGCAGACCGGTGAGGCGCTGTGCGAAATCGCTCGCCCGAGCAGCATGCACTCGCAGGTCATTTAAGAGGCGCGGGCGCGCAGGATACGGAGAAATCTCATGCTTAGAATAGCAGGAATGACGGTGCTCGCGGCCAGTCTAGCGCTGGCGGCTTGTGACCAGAACCCGAACAACGAGACGCCGGGAAGCAGTGTGGAAGGCACGCCGATGGCCAACGAAGTTGTTCCACCCGAACCGGTGGTGACTTCGCTTCCACGCCAGGATTTCGCCGATACCGTGGCAGCAAGCGATGCCTTCGAGATCGCAAGTGCCCGTCTGGCAGCGGAGAAGGCGTCCACGCCTGAGATCAAGGCCTATGCCCAAAAGATGATCGAGGCGCACAATACTTCGACAGAGAAGCTGAAAAAGGAAGCGGCGGCATTGACCCCGGCGATCAAACCGGACCCGGTATTATCGCTTGAACAGCAGAAAAAGCTTGATGAACTGGGCAAGCTTTCTGGCGCGGAATTCGAACGGGTCTATGTCGCGGACCAGATCGCTGCGCATGAGAAAGCTCTAGAAGTAGTTCAGGCCTATTCTGCGGACGGTGATGAACCGAAGCTCAAGACGTTTGCCACCGACGCGGTCAAAATGGTGTCTGATCATCTTGCCGAGGCGCGCAAACTCGGCGCGTCTGGGGCAAAGGTGGCCAATCCCTAACATTCTTAGGCAAGCTGGCGGTTTCATGATCGAGACCGTTGGCTTGCCGGCGTGCCAGCATCCGTCTTTTCAGCCCTTCTATTCATCGCAGCTGCGGGAACATCCGGCGTGGCGGTACGTCTGATCGTTGGGCGGGCTATGGAGACACACTATGGTGGAGCGTCAGCGGACTGGCCAAACTCCGCAGAAAAACAGCGATCATGACCGGAAGCCGGAACGGCAGGATAACCAGTCGGGCCATGGCGGTGAATATGAACCGCGCGATTCCAGAAATGTGACCGGCACGGCTTCCACGCCTGATGGCCGATGGACCAGCAAGCAACGCAAACCCCCTTCGGCGATGGATTGATCCAACCGCTGCCCATGCTTGCCGTCGTGACAGGGCCAAGGTTTTCGGAGAATTGTATGAGCACCCAGCCGTCCCACCCGGATAAGATCGAACCGCAATCACCGCCGGAAACGCCGCCCGCGCCGGCGGAGCCTGCCCCTTCGATACCGGATGAAGTGACTCCCCCGGTCCCCGATACCGACAGGCCCGGCAAAGGCCCTGAGGAACTACCACCAGATTGACCGCGTTCCGGGCTGCCCTTGCAGGGAGCCATGCGCCTGTCCGTGCGTTATTCCTCTGCTGAATGGCGCCGATCTGATGCCGAAGTGGAAAATGCGAGCACACTGTTGAAACCCATGCCTGTTCCGCCGCTCCAGTTGCTTCGGGGCGCCAACGTCTTTCTCGATTTCGACGGGACATTGGTCGAAATCGCCGAACGCCCTGATGCGGTGCGGGTCAACGACCGTCTCGCAACGTTGATGCAAGGCCTGTGGGAACGCCTTGAAGGCCGTATGGCTGTTATCAGTGGCCGCTCGGCAGGTGAGGTCCGCGCTCTGCTGGGCATCAATGCCATGACGGTCGTAGGCAGCCATGGGCTCGAGTTCTGTTGGGGCGACGGGCGGATCGAAGCAGTCGAACGGCCTGCGGCCCTTGAGTGCGCGCTGGCGGCGATGCGGGAGCTTGCCGCTGCCATCCCCGGGGTGTTGGTGGAGGATAAGCCGCTCGGCGCGGCGCTGCATTTTCGCCAGGCACCTTCGGCTGAGCAGGCTTGTATGGATTTGGCGGGGCGGCTGGCGCCCGAATTGGGATTAAAGCTTCAGAGCGGCAAGATGATGGTGGAACTGCGCGCTGACGGGGGCGACAAGGGTAGCGCTATTCGCAGGCTTATGCAGGAACCCGTTTTCGCGGCTGCACGGCCGCTGTTCTTCGGGGATGACGTAACCGATGAACCAGGCTTCGCCGCCGCGCAGGAAATGGCTGGTTCCGGCGTGCTGATCGGGCCGGTGCGGATCAGTGCCGCGCAATACCGCCTCGATGGGGTGGCGGCGATGCTCGACTGGCTTGAAACAGCCTCCGAGGTGACAGCATGACTTCTCTCGATCTCTGGCCTATCGGCAATTGTCAGGTCAGCGCGCTTGTGGATCGGACCGGGCGGTTCGTCTGGGGTTGCGTGCCGCGTGTTGATGGCGATCCTGTTTTCTCGGCGCTGCTGGGCGGCGACAAGCCCGAAGTGGGCTATTGGTCCATCGATCTGGAAGACTGCGTATCGATCGATCAGAGTTATCATGGCAACACGCCGATCCTCAGCACGCGGCATGTCGATGCGGATGGCAATGCCATAGAGGTCATCGATTTCTGCCCTTATTTCCGCCGTCTCGGGCGCAGCTATCGGCCGGTGGCTTTCGTGCGCATCGTGCGGCCGCTGGCAGGCCGCCCGCGTATCCGCGTTAGGTTGCGGCCCGCCTCCGGCTGGGGCGGGCGGGCACGCCAGCGGATCGGGGGGACGAACCATCTCCGCTATCGTACCGATGCGATGACGCTGCGGCTCACGACAACCGCGCCGATCGGGATGATCCATGAAGAGCGCGTTTTCCGGCTGGAGGGACCGCTGTACTTTTTCCTTGGGCCGGACGAGCATTTTTCCAGCGATATCGCCCGTACGATAGACGGTATGCGGGCCGATACCGAAGCCGAATGGCGCGAGTGGTCGCGCGGGCTGGCGATCCCGCTGGAATGGCAGGATGTGGTGATCCGCTCCGCCATCACGCTCAAGCTCTGTCAGCATGAGGAAACCGGGGCGATCGCTGCCGCGCTGACCACTTCCATTCCGGAGCATGCCGGATCTCAGCGAAACTGGGACTATCGCTATTGCTGGATTCGCGATGCCTATTACACGGTGCAGGCGTTGAACCGCCTCGGGGCGCTCGATGTGCTGGAAGGCTATCTGGCTTATCTGCGGAACATCGTCGACAGCGCGAAAGGCGGCCATATTCAGCCATTGTATGGCGTGCTGGGCGAAACCAGGCTCGAAGAGCGCGTGGCCAGCGGGTTGCCCGGCTATCGCGGCATGGGGCCTGTCCGCGTCGGAAATCAGGCCTACAATCAGGTACAGCACGATGCCTATGGCCAGATCGTCCTGTCCAACACGCACAGTTTCGTGGACCAGCGGCTGTTCCGCATGTCCGGTGTGGAGGATTTCAAGGCGCTGGAAAAAGTCGGCGAACGGGCATGGCAGTTTCACGATCAGCCCGATGCGGGATTATGGGAACTGCGCACCCGGCAGGATGTCCATACCTATTCCGCGGCGATGTGCTGGGCTGCCTGCGACCGGCTGGCCAATGCCGCGGAAGTGCTTGGCCTGAATGATCGGGCGGCTTTCTGGAACGAACGGGCCGCGCGCATCCGCGAACATATCGAACATGCCGCGTGGCGCCCGGATACGCGCCGGATGTCGGCGACGTTCCGGGGTGACGATCTTGATGCGAGCGTGCTGCAATTGCTGGATTTGCGTTTCCTGGCGGCCGACGACCCCCGCTATATCGACACGTTGTCGGCCATCGAGAAAGGGCTGCGGCGCGGCTCGCATATGTTGCGTTACGCGGCGGAGGACGATTTCGGTCTTCCCAAGACGGCGTTCAACGTCTGCACGTTCTGGCTGATCGAGGCGTTGAATTATACCGGGCGATGCGAGGATGCCCGCCTTCTTTTCGAGGAAATGCTGTCGCGCCGGACGGCGGCCGGACTGCTTTCTGAAGATATCGATCCGCAGACGGGCGAGCTGTGGGGCAATTATCCGCAAACCTATTCATTGGTGGGCATGATCAATTGCGCGGTGCTGCTCAGCAAACCGTGGAGTTCCATCAGATGAGCCGCATTATCGTCATATCCAACCGCGTCAGCACTGGCGGCGGCGCACATGGCGGGCTGGCCACCGCACTGCATGCCGCTTTGCGGGAAAATGGCGGCATCTGGTTCGGCTGGTCGGGCGAACGTGTCGAGCAGTTTACCGGCCTGATCAACTTTCAACGCGAAAATGGCGTCACGACCGCGACGGTGGATCTCGATGATCACGATATCGAGGAATATTATAACGGCTATGCGAACCGGACATTGTGGCCCTTGTTCCATTACCGCATCGATCTGGCCGAGTACGAGCGCGATTTCGCCGGCGGCTATCAACGGACCAACAAGCGGTTTGCCGATACCGTATCGCCGCTGATCGAGCCGGAGGATCTGGTGTGGGTCCACGACTATCACATGTTCCCGCTTGGCGCCGAACTGCGCAAACGCGGCGTGCGCAATCGGATCGGCTTCTTCCTCCATATCCCTTGGCCGCCGAGGCGGTTGCTGGTCACGCTGCCGGAAGCGGAGGAATTGGTCAAAGCGCTGCTTGCCTATGACCTGATCGGATTCCACACGCCCGAATGGGTGGAAAGCTTCTGCGATTACGTCTGTCATGAGCTGGGCGGGACGCTGGAAGGAGGAAACGAACTGGTGCTGGGGAAGCGCCGGGTTCGCCTGATCGCCTGCCCGATCGGGATCGATGCGGCGGAATTCGCCAAGCTGACCGAAAGCGACACGGCACGCCAGACGTTCGAGCGCGTGAGGGAAAGCGTGGTCGGCCGGGCTTTGATCGTCGGTGTCGATCGGCTGGATTATTCCAAGGGGCTCGAGGAACGCTTTCTGGGATACGAACGGTTTCTCACCGATAACCCGGAGGAGCGCAAGGAAGTCGTCCTGCTCCAGATCGCTCCGCCTTCGCGGGCATCGGTCGACAGCTATCAACGCATTCGCAGCACGCTGGAAGGGCTGGCGGGCCGCATCAACGGTGCGCATGCCGCGCTCGATTGGGTGCCGATCCGTTATGTCAACCAAGGCTATCCAAGGGATGTTCTGGCCGGTGTCTATCGCGCCAGCAAAATCGGCCTGGTGACTCCTTTGCGCGATGGCATGAATCTGGTGGCCAAGGAATATGTGGCGGCGCAGGACCCAGAAGATCCCGGCGTTCTGATCCTGTCGCGCTTCGCCGGGGCGGCGGAGCAGATGCCGGATGCCCTGCTGGTCAATCCCTATAGCGCGGAGGAAATGTCCGATGCGATCCGCCAGGCGCTGATCATGCCGCGGGAGGAGCGCATCCGGCGCTGGGAAACGCTCATCCGGGATGTGCAGGAACAGGACGTGGTCTGGTGGCGCACCCAGTTTACAGAGGCGCTCAAGGCCGTGCCGGAAAGGGCCCGTTGACGGGCGTGGGGGCGCGGCGTTCCGCAAGCGTGCGCCATGCCGCGCCGCCGTATCCGACAAATCGGCCATCACTTCCGCCGAACTGCGTCAGCGCGGAAACCAAAAGCCGGGACTGGCTGTTGTTAAAGGTAGGACGGGGCTCGTGAGACGGAGTTGATCCCATGCATTTGACACCCGCATTGCGCTACAGTGCTGCTGCTGCCCTCGGGGCGGCTGCTTATCTGGTCTATTCCCATAAATCGAAGAACAACGGCCCGCAGCATGCAGCCTTTGACGAAAAGGAAGCTGGCAGTTCCGTGCCCAATCCCGTTCGCAATGCGGGGCCGGATGCGATGCGCAGCGATCCGCCCCGCTGGGATGCCGTGGACGAGGCAAGCGATGAAAGCTTTCCTGCGAGCGACCCGCCGGCGACCTATTGATTGAGCGTATCCGTGCCCTCGGTCTGGATTGATGGCGAGCGTGAAAAGGATGCAGGCGATGGCCTCATCTGACCCGCTCGCCATTTACAACGCCAAACGCGATTTCCGCAAAACGCGGGAGCCGAAAGGCACGCGCGGCAAAAGTACAGGACATCGCTTCGTCGTGCAGAAGCATGCCGCTTCCCGGCTGCATTACGATTTCCGCCTGGAAATAGATGGCGTTCTGAAAAGCTGGGCGATCACGAAAGGGCCCAGCCTCGATCCGGGCGACAAGCGGCTGGCAGTGCGGACCGAAGATCATCCGCTGAGCTATGGCGGGTTTGAAGGCACCATTCCCCAAGGCGAATACGGCGGCGGGAGTGTGATGCTCTGGGACGAGGGTGATTGGGCGCCGGTCGCAGGGAAAAGCGAACGCGATCTCGAACAGGGGCACCTGCATTTTACGCTGCACGGGCAGCGGATGAAAGGCGAATGGCTGCTGGTCCGCATGAAGCCCCGGCCGGGCGAGAAGCGGGAAAACTGGCTGCTGCGCAAACTTGATGATCGCTATGCCGGCGGAAGCGACGATCTGATCGCGCACGAACTGACATCGATCAAGACCGGGCGCACGATGGCGGAAATTGCCGCCGATGCGGAGGGGCGCGTCTCGCTCAAGGGCAAGAAAGGCAAGGCTTGGGACGCGGCAATGCGCAAGGCGGACAAGGCTGCCGAACGGCAGGCGAAACCGGTGGAGAAAGCGCGGAGAGGTCGCGCCGAAGGGCGCGTTCGAAGTGGTCCGCTGCCCAAATTCAGACCGGTACAGCTCGCTTCACTGGTCAACGCGGTGCCGGCTGGCAACGGATGGCTGCACGAGGTCAAATACGACGGCTATCGCGCGCTGATTGCGGTGGCGGGGAACAAGGTCCGCATCTTCACGCGCACCGGACTGGACTGGACGGAGCGTTACCCCACCATCGCCAAGGCGATGGCGGAACACGGCATTTCTTCCGCGTTGATCGACGGTGAAATCGTCGCTTTCGATGGAAACGGCAATCCCAGCTTCGCCAAACTGCAGGAAGCGCTGCAATCGGGCAGCGGCAAAGTGGCGTTCTTCGCTTTCGATCTGCTCGCGGTGGACGGAAAGGATCTGACGGCACAGCCCCTGATCGAGCGAAAGGAAAGGCTGGCCGCGCTCATCGGGGAAGATGCGGAGGGCCCGGTGCGCTATTCCGATCATATCATCGGCGCAGGTGAGAAGCTGTTTGAGGCCCTGTGCGGGGCGGGGCAGGAAGGGATCATCGCCAAGCAGGTTTCCGCTCCTTATCGTGGGGGACGCTCGCACAGCTGGGTCAAGGTCAAATGCACGCACCGTGAGGAGTTCATTGTCGTTGGCTGGAGTGCGAGCCGTTCGCGTTCCCGCCCCTTCGCTTCGCTGCTTCTGGCCCAGAACAGGAATGGCGATCTAGTCTATAGCGGGCGTGTGGGCACCGGCTTCAGCAGTGCGACACTGGACGATCTGGATGCACGGCTGAAGCGCCTGTTGCGCAAAACACCCCCGCTTGAGGCGCCATCGCCCGCCGCGCGCAGCGTGCATTGGGTAAAGCCGGAACTGGTTGCGGAAATTGCCTATACCGAACGGACCAGAGACGGCATCCTGCGGCATCCCAGCTTCATCGGATTGCGGGAAGACAAACCGGCGGAGCAGGTGCGGGCGGAAGAGCCTATCGCTGCGGTGCCTGCCGAGGATCGCATCACCATCACCCATGCGGAACGGGTGATCTTTCCTGAAAGCGGCGCCACCAAGGGCGATCTGGCGGAATACTACCGCACTATCGGTGCGCTCATGCTGCCATTTGCCGCCTCGCGCCCGATCAGTCTGGTCCGGTGTCCGCAGGGCCGGGCGAAGCAATGCTTTTTCCAGAAGCACGACAGCGGTTCCTTCGGGCCGCATGTGCATCACATCCCGATCAAGGAAAAGGATGGGGGTGTGGAGGACTATCTCTATATCGAGGATCGGGACGGCCTGATCGCGTGTGTCCAGATGGGCACGATCGAATTCCATGGCTGGCAATCGCGCACCGATGCGATTGAGAAACCGGATCGGCTAGTATTTGATCTCGATCCGGATGTCGGCCTCGATTTTGCCGATGTGCGCCGCGCCGCGCGCGATATCTCGCGGACCCTTTCCGATATGGGGCTGGTTAATTTCGCCATGCTGTCGGGCGGCAAGGGGATACATGTCATCGCCCCCCTGACCCCCGGTGCGACCTGGGAAACGGTCAAGGATTTCGCGCAGCGTTTCGCAATGGCAATGGCGGTGCAATCGCCCGAACGCTTCACCGCGACGATGAGTAAGGCGAAGCGGCAAGGGCGGATATTCATCGACTGGCTGCGCAATCAGCGGGGCTCGACTTCGGTCGTTCCCTATTCGGCGAGAGCGAGGCCGGGGGCGACAGTGGCGACCCCGATCGGCTGGGACGAACTGGATGATTACGCCGACGCGAAGGCCTTTTCCATCCGCGATGCGGATCGCCTGCTTTCGCGGGCCCACAAGCTGCGCGGCTGGGGCTTTTGCGATCAGTCCTTGCCCGCGTTCTGACCGGTTTCAATGGCGGGACTGGAGACGCCGGATGGTTGCGTGCATGCCGCCATGGTCTGCGTCGACCCCGTAATCCTGTTCCAGTTTACGGCGGATCGCTTCGATCTGCTCCTCGGTCAGATGCTCGATACCGATGAAGGTGTTCTCCGCGCCTGCCGCCACCCGGATCAATTCGTCGAGCTTGGCCTGAAGCGCTGCCGCATCGCGGTTCTGCGAGTTCTGGACCAGGAAGATCATCAGGAAGGTGATGATCGTGGTCCCTGTGTTAATCACCAGCTGCCATGTCTCGGAGAAATTGAGAAACGGCCCGCATGCCGCCCAAACGGCAACGATCAGCAAGGCGAGCAGAAAAGCGGACGGCTGCCCCGCCAGAAAGGCGATGCGGCCCGCGATACGAGTGAAAAAACGCGTCATATCCTCATTTCCCTAAATGGCGGTGGGTTCGGCATGGATCATGAGCCCGAACGCTGGGCCCAAGCCTTTCTGCCACAGGCCGTGCAGAAATCGGCAACCAAAGTGCCGGCCGCACATTTTCTGAATAACGCGGCGCCATCGCTCTTGGAGAGAACGAGCGCACAAGTGAAGATAATGCCAACGGCAGGAAAGGCCGCCATAGCGGCAGGTTTGTAATGAGTTTTAGAACGCTGGATCAGTTGTATCGCGCGCTGGAGCAGGACGAAAGCGGCCACCTCGCTCATTTCAGCCCCACGCTTGTCAGAGGGGAAGGGGCAAGGCACGCCGCGCTCATGCTGATCGGGGAACAGCCCGGCGATGTGGAGGACCAGCAGCAGCGCCCTTTTGTTGGCCCAGCAGGCAGAGTGCTGGATGCCTGCCTCGATGAGCTTGGTGCGGACCGGTCCAGCCTGTTCTTCACCAATGCCGTGAAGCGTTTCAAATATGTCCAGCGGGGGAAGCGGCGGCTGCATCAGCCCCCGACGCTGGGTGAGATCAAGCATTACCGGTGGTGGCTGTGCGAGGAAGTGCGCCTTGTCGATCCCAAGGTGATTGTCGCTCTGGGCGGGACAGCCCTGGTCGCTCTCACCGGGAAGCGCACGATCAAGCCGGTGCGCGGCAAGGTTCTGGCCTGGGATGGGCGCAAACTGGTGCCCACGGTCCACCCGAGCTACCTGCTTCGCGTGCGCGATGAGGCGGACAGGCATGAAGAGCGGGAACGCTTCACCCGGGATCTGGCAGTGGCGATCAAGGCAGCCACGCAGGCCTGCTGATACCTTTGGGCGTGCGTTTTGCGCCCGGGCTCCTCCCAACTGCGGCGGACCGCGCCCTTCATCCATCCGGCGGTGGAACGGCCAGAGAACCTGAAGCGTTTCCCTTGCGATATTGGAGGATGCCATGGTTGCGAAAGTCGCCCCGGTGCCGGAAGGAAAGTTGCCGGGCCATGAGAGCAAACTGACTCCCAAGCCCGAATGGGAACCGAAGTATCCCGGTTCCGGCAGGCTGGCGGGCAAAGTCGCGCTGATTACGGGCGCGGACAGCGGTATCGGACGTGCGGTTGCGGCTCTTTTCGCGCGCGAAGGCGCCAATGTGGCGATCGCCTATCTTTCCGAACATGACGATGCGGAAGAAACGGCTCGTATTGTCGAGGAGGAGGGGAGCAAGGCCATCTTTCTCTCCGGCGATCTCGGTGATCCGAAATTCTGCGAGCAGGTGGTCGCCAAGACGATCAAGGCGTTCGGGCAGCTGGATATCCTCGTCAACAACGCGGGCGAACAGCACCCCGATCAGGAGATTGAAGACATTTCAGACGAGCAGTTGCAGCGGACTTTCCAGACAAACATCTTTTCGATGTTCTACCTGGTCCGCGCCGCGCGCCCGCATTTGAAAAAGGGGGCGGCGATCATCAATTGCACCAGTGTGGTGAATTACAAAGGGTCGGAGGAACTGCTCGACTATTCGAGCAGCAAAGGCGCCATCACTGCTTTCACCCGCTCGCTTTCCGCCAACCTGATCGAACACGGCATCCGCGTGAACGCGGTGGCGCCCGGGCCGATCTGGACGCCTCTCAACCCCTGCGGCGGGGCGAGTAAGGAAAAGATGAAGACGTTCGGCAAGAATACGCCAATGAAACGCCCCGGCCAGCCGAACGAAGTCGCCCCCAGTTTCCTGTTCCTCGCTTGCGATGACGCCAGCTACATGTCGGGGCAGGTGCTGCACCCCAACGGTGGAACGATCGTCAACGGCTGATCGGAGAGCAGGAGCGATCCTAGCTCAGGAACTTTAACAGTCCGCGTTCGGCGGGCGATAGCCAGCGTGTGCCGCGCAGCAACTTGAGTCTGCGCTTCCGGCTGGCCGTTGGAGGCTTTCCGGCAAATTCGAGCAGTTTGGGATGAATATAGGACTTGCGGGCGATGATCGGGGTGTTGCCCAGACGGCCGGCGACGATTTCGGCCATGGCCTGGGGGCTTAGCTCGCCGTCCGTCTCCACCAGCGCCTCGAACGCTGCCACGCTCGCTCCCCAGGTGCGGAAATCCTTGGCGGTGAAAGCGTCGCCCATGGCGGCACGGATGTAGTCGTTCACATCCGTAGAGCCCACGGTTTGCAGATTGCCGTCCGAGTCGAGAAACTGGAACAGGCGCTGGCCGGGCAAATCCTGCATGTCGCGCACGAACCGTGCAAGGCTGCGGTCGTCGATTTCAAGTTCCTGCTCCTTGCCGCCTTTCCCGCGATAGCGAATCCGCAATCCGGTGCCGCGATGATCGACGTGGCGCATCAGCAATGTGCAGGCGCCGTAGCTGCCGTTGCTTTTCGCGTAGTGTTCGTTGCCGACGCGGATATGCCCGCAATCCAGCAGGCGGACCAGTGCGGCGACTGCGCGCTCCATCGTCAGTTTGCGCTGGCGCAGATCCTTGGCAACGCGTTTGCGCAAAGCGGGCAGGGCTTGGCCGAAGCACAGGCAATTGGCATACTTCTGGCGCTCTTTCCGGGATCGAAATCGGGGGTGGTAGCGGTATTGCTTGCGCCCTCTCGCATCGCGGCCTGTCGCCAGCAGATGGGCGTCCGGCGAAGGGCTGAACCAGGCATCGCTATAGGCGGGTGGCAGGGCAATCGCGTTAAGCCGGTCGATCTCTTCCCGGTCGGTTATGCGATGGCCATGCTCGTCGTAATAGGCCCATCCCCGCTTCAAGGCCTTGCGGGAAATGCCGGGCTGATCCGCATGGACATAGTGCATGGGCGCGCTCAGGCCGGGTTCTTTTCGAGCAGAACGTCTAGGGCCAGTTGCATCACCGCATGCGCCGCTGCGTTGCGGACGGCATCACGCTGTTCACTGGCAAAATCGAACAGGCGCCATCTTTCCGTTCCGTCGGCAGTCGCAACCGCCACGTAAACGGTTCCGGCCTTGTCCTCCCCTTCGTTGTCATCGGCATAGCCGGTGAGGGCAAGGGCAAGATGGGCGTTGGATGCCGCCAGCCCGCCGCTGGCCATGGCTTGCGCCACTTGCGACGACACAGGCCCGAATTCCTCGATCAAGCCGGGATCGACACCGGCAAGCTCGTGCTTCGCCTCGTTGGAATAGGTTACCAGTCCGCGCTCGAAAGCGTGGGAGCATCCGGGAATGTTCGTCAGGATTGCGGATACCAGCCCGCCGGTGCAACTCTCCACCGTCATCACCCGCCACTCACAGGCGTTCAACTCCTTGAGCAAACGGGTTGCTGTCTGAACGGGATCGCCATCGGCCATCGGAACGCCCTTGCCTGTTGAACGGAGCAGGCCCGCACCCGATGCCTGCACAGTATCATATGCTCCGCCACAGGCCTGGTTCCCGTGGCGCGGCTGTATCCACCGCGTTAGCATGGCTCAACGGTCTGCCGGTATTTCGGAACCTTTCATCGGGGTGGCCGGATCAAGCCCGTTCGCCTTCCGTATCATCGCTGCCGGAGCCTGCGGCATGAGCGGCATTCGGCACTATCCCTTGGGTGGCAGGAGAGGCTTATGTCCACTGAGCAGGAACGGGCGGCCGGAAAGTGGGGGATTCTGGGGAAATACGCCTACGGCTGGATTACACTGATCTTCTTTGCGGGCTCTCTTTTCCTTCATTGGTACTTCGGATGGAAATCCTATCTCGCGGAAACATCCGCACATGGGCAACTGGCCGATTTCAGCGAATATTCCGCGCAGATGTTGCGGGATACGTTCGAGAACTGGCAATCGGAATTCCTGCAACTGCTCTGGCAAGTGGTGGGGCTGGCCTATTTCCTTTATCTCGGATCGCCCGCATCGAAGGAAAACGACGACCGGCTGGAAGCGAAGATCGACGCGCTGATCCGTATGCAAGGGGGCGAGGAAGGGGAACGTCTCCTCGAACAGATCGATGAGGTATACCTGCGCACGCACGGCCACGCCCGGCCGCATGCTCACGGCGAACAACCGGGTAAGGGGTAGTAGTCCCTGATCCGCGGAAGCATCAGGCTTCTATACTGCGGCGAAGCAGCCGGCGCGATTATCCGGGCGTGATAAGTTCGCAGCGCACCTCAGGCATCGGGCCAGAATAACGAGCGAGGCGCAGCGCCATTGCACCTTCGCCGTGCCCGAGCGTTTCCAGCCAGTACGTGCCGGGCAGATGCGGATCGCTCTCCGCCAGGGCCAGGCGAACGTGACCGTCCTTGCCGGGCGGGGTGAGATAGCTGCTGGCGAACACGCGGTTGCCGAACCGCCATTCGAGCGATTCCATCCAGAAGTTCATCGGCACAAAGCTCCAGTAAGCACCGGCCGGAGGAGCGAATGTGATGAGCAAAGCCTTCCCCGGCGGCACTTGCCAGTAGCCGGAAAGGTATCGATGGCCTGCCGGAGTGTAGATGTCGCCCGTGTCGTCGAAATGGGTGAGCTGGTTGCGCTTTGCCATGCGATCCTTCGCAGTCCAGCGGGCCCAGGTCTTTACATTCCAGATCGCGAAATCGGCCGCGGCTCCGATCGCTGTCGCAAGCTGGTCGGGCGCGAGAGTGGAGAGTGGTGGGTTGCCGCTGGTCCGGCGGATTTCCAGAGGGCGCGGGCGGTCTTTCCACGGATCGCGCAAATAACGCCGCACCACCAGCGAACTGGCGTCCTGGTCCAGTCGCAAGGCATTCGGACCCTGACCGGTGCGGTTGAGATGCACAGTGAAATTGCCTTCCTTGTCGAGGTTCAGTTGCTCATCGGTGATGCTGGCAATCAGGCGCCGGCGACTTGTCCCTTCCTTGAGCTGGCCGGAATAGACGGTGCATTCAATAAGCGCCGTTTCACGCATGTTTCCGGTCACCACGTAATCGTATTCACCGGAAATCACCGCCACGTCGTAAAGCTGTTCCGGGCTGTCGCCGGCGAACTTGCGAACCCCGTCCCGTGTCTTTTGATGAAACGCGGGGAAAGCGGGATCGGCAAACTGGATGAACTGGTCGATCCCGATCGTCAGATAACGCAGGAACAGACGATAGCCTTCCGCACGATCGATCTGCGTATCCGGCGCTTCGAGTGACGGGAACTCAGCATGGAACTGCCTTATGACATCCGCAAAATGATTCATCGCGGCATCGAGCGCATCGCCAGGAGGTAGGGGAAGCGATTGGGCATGGGCCGATGAGGCGGTAAGAGCGGCCAGACCGATCAGGCCCGCGCCGCCGAAAAAATCGCGCCGGTCGAAATGCGGCTTTTCCATGATGTTCCCCTCCGTGTCCTTTCTCACCCTTGAAAGGACATTCGCCCCTCAGCGGCTCAATTGCTGGAGATCGAACATAGCAAGAGACGGCGGGCGTTCCAGTTCCCATTTCCCGTCTTTCTGGTACAGGGTTTGATGCTCTTCTTCCTCTCGCTCAAGCCGTTCCTGAAAGCCGGGATAGAACGCGAGAATAGAGGGCGACCGTGCCCATGCAGGGATATCGGTGAGCCGGTAGCGATAGGTGACTTCCAGCCTGCTAAAAGTCGTGTCCGGATCGCCGACATTGTCGATCTTCACTTCCGGTCGGCCATAACAAAGCACGGTCTTCTGGTTCTTGAGCACGCCTGTGCCCGGCCTGAACTGCTTTTCGCCTTCGGGTGTCGCGGCGTAGCGGATAACGCGGCGCTGCCCTGAACCCGAATTGGGATCGGCGAGAGACAGTTCCCCCTCCATCCGCAGCAGCCCCGCATCGATGAAGGCCTGCATCTGCTTGCGCCTGTGTTCGGCATCAGCAGGGATATCGTGCGGCAGCGGGAAGAACGGCGTGCATTGCAGATTGGCGTCGAACCAGCCTTGCAGGAGGGTGTGGACCTCGGCCTTGGACGGGGCCGTGATTTCTTCATCGTCCCCGGCAACCCATGCCTCTTCATTGGATGCCGGAGAGGAGCAGCCTGCCAAGGCCAGCAGAACGGCAGGGATCAGGAAACGCGTATGCATCGGGCCTCGCGTGATAGCCGGGACGGCAAGGTTGGGATCACTGTGAAGCTGCGTCCAGTTTCAACGGGATCGAGAGCCCGGGTGCTATGATATCGTCACCGGGATTGTTGTTGTTGAACACCAGTGTCAGTGCCTTCGCATCCTGGGGAACTGCCCCCAGGAACACGAGTTGCCCATCCATCTGCTGACCGCGAATGATATTGAGGCGCGGATTGTCCGTCGGCGGCTTGAGCATCAGCTTGTTGCCTTGCTCATCCTGCAGATAGGTCGGATCGGACGCTAGCGGTATATTGTTGGTCTGGGTCCCGCCATAGGAGGCGCTGACGTTGAGCAGAGTCGCGTCAGTGCCGAGTTCGATCCCCTTTACGCGGACGGTCAGGCCGATCGGCGCGACGCCCTGCGTGTTCAGCGTGATCGTGCGCGCTGCATCGGCGGTTGCCGGAGAAGGAGCATTGCCGGAAACCGGAGCTTCTGCCTGCGGTGGTGCGACTTGCGTCTTGTCAGCTGTGGGCGTTTCCGATGGCGAAGAGCATGCGGTGAGAGCCAGAGTGCAAAGACCAGCGGCAAGCCACTTACCACGCGTCATATATGATCCTTCCCCAAATCGATCGATCTGCCGGGACCTTAGCAGGGTTGTGGATCAAAGGTTCGTTTGCGTCATGATTTCACCGCACTCAATGGCCGCTTCGTCGATGTATTGAGTGTGTCCGGGCATTCGCTATGCCGACGCTTCTTCCGTCCGCCTGCGATCTTCGCGGTCGATGGCAAGGAGGGACACGCCTTTGCTTTCCGCCATGTAGATCGCGGAGATGAGGCTGACGGCCCCCGCGCCGAGGATGTAGAACGCGATCGGCAGCCAATCGTTGTATTCACGCAGAAGCGCGGTGCCGATCAGCGGGGCCCAGGAACCGGCGAAGATCGCCGTGACCTGATAACCCAGCGATACGCCGGAATAGCGCATCCGGGTGGGAAACATTTCGGCCATGATCGCGGGCTGGGATGCATACATCAGGGCATGCACGATCATGCCGATAAAGATGGCGGCGAGAATAATGCCGAGATTGGCGGTCGCGAACATGGGGAAGGCCGCGAAAGGCCAGGCCATCGTCAGCGCCGCGCCGAGGGCATAGACCGGTTTGCGGCCGATCCTGTCGGCCAGCGCGCCGATTGGCGGGATAATCACGACGTGGAGGATATGCGCACAGAACAGCAGGGCGAGGATATCGGTGGTGTCCACGCCGATATGCGCGAGGTAGGTGATCGAGAAAGTGACGACCATGTAGTAGAGGATATTCTCACCCACGCGAAGGCCCATCGCGTTCAGCACGCCGCGTGGGTAGTGGCGGAACACCTCGGTGAGGCCATAGCCTGCGTCCGCACGCTTTTCCGCTTCGGCTTTCGCGGCTTCAAAAATCGGGGAATCTGTGACTTGCGTGCGGATATAGTACCCGACGCCAACGATGATGACCGACAGCCAGAAGCCGATGCGCCATCCCCATGACAGGAACGCCTCGTCCGAAAGCGTGGCGGAGAGGACGAGCAGCACGATAGTGGCCAGCAGATTGCCCAGCGGCACCCCGGCCTGCGGGAAACTGCCCCAGAAAGCGCGGCTGCGATTGGGACTGTGTTCGGCCACCAGCAATACCGCGCCGCCCCATTCGCCGCCCAGCGCAAAACCCTGGATGAAGCGCAGCAACACCAGCAGCACCGGCGCCCAATAACCGATGGTGTTGAACGTGGGCAGGCACCCCATGAGGAAAGTCGATGCGCCGATCAGGATGAGACTGAACTGCAACAGCGATTTGCGCCCGATCCGGTCGCCGATATGCCCGAAAACGATGCCGCCCAGCGGCCGCGCGATGAAGCCGACCGCATACGTAGCGAACGCGGCAATAACACCATCCAGTTCGTTGCCGGTCGGGGGAAAGAACAGCTTGCCGAAAACCAGCGTGGCCGCGGTTCCGTAAAGGAAGAATTCGTACCATTCGACGACCGTTCCGGCCATCGAAGCCCCGACCACTTTGCGCAGGTAAGGCAGGTTTGCCGTTTCTTCGTGTTGCATCGCTTTCCGATCCCATCCCCTTGAACCGTCAGCGATGGCGCAACGACGGGTGCTATGCAAGCCGGTCTGCGGGAATCCGGGCTATGCCGGGAATGCGGAGACGGTTCTCAGCCCGGCGAGGCGCGGTCGATGGCACCGGAATCGAGCAGCGGCGCCGCGTCTATATCGGTGGCGTCCAGCAGATCGCTCAACCGTTCGAGGCTCGCCAGGATCATGGCCTGTTCCCACGGTTTGAGCGTGGCGAACCGTTCGCTGAAGCGCTCCTGCAGCAGGTCCGGCGCGCCGGCCAGGACTGCTTCGCCTTTGGCCGACGCGCGCAAGAGGACCTGGCGCCGGTCGCGCTCCCCCCGTTGCCGGGTGACGAGACCGGCTGCCACCAGCCGGTCGACCAGCGAGGTGATGGTCGGTTGGCTGAAATGCAGCGCTGCCGCGATGGTGCTGGGAATGGCTTCCCGCCGCCGATGGATTTCCTGCAGCACGAGAAGCTGGGAGGCGGTGAGCCCGGTGGCCGTGGCGAGCTGCCGCCCGCCGCGTTCGGCGGCGCGGAGAATGCGGCGCAGCGATCGCAGCGCAAGGTTGGTGATGGGTTCGTCCACACGGGCAGATTTACGGTGGACCACATATTTTCTCAAACGGAATATAATTAAAAATATGAAGGATATATCTGGTTTGTTGGCAGTCTGTTCGAACCCCTTTTTTCTGTCTGACCTTGAAAAATCATAATCTTAGAGGATATATGCACCCGCGATGAGGGAATCGATCCTTCCATGATGTGAAATATACTTCAGGGAGATTAAGCATCTCGAGTGGTGTAGGAAATGTGCTTGCCGCGCTGCCGGACGATGGCGGCGGCACTTTTGAGGAAACTGAGGAAGCAGAGTCCGCCACACGTTTGCGTAGGCCCGTGGCGACCGATGGGCCGGCGATCACGGCCTTGATAGCGGCCTGCCCGCCACTCGATGGCAATTCGGCTTACTGCAATCTCCTGCAATGCACCGATTTTGCAGACACCTGCATCGTGGCCGAACGGAACGGCGCCATTGTCGGCTGGATTTCAGGCTATCGCCTCCCGTCGCGGCCGGAGGAACTGTTCATCTGGCAGGTGGCCGTCGCCGCGCAGGCGCGGGGCGAGCGATTGGCAAGCCGGATGCTCGACCATCTGGTGAGGCGTGCGCAGATCCAGCCCATCGCGTTTCTTTCCAGCACGGTCACGGCCGGCAATCGCGCTTCCTGGGCCTTGTTCGAAGGGTTTGCGCGCAGCCGCCAGGCCCCACTGGAGAAGACGCTTCGCTTCGATCGCACAGCCCATTTCGCCGATGCCCATGACACCGAATGGTGTGCCCGCATCGGCCCCTTCCGCTCCGCAGCCCCTGACAGCGCGGAGCCAAATTCCAGCAAGGAGTCCATCTGATGACCCGCACGCCCAAACCCAGCCACGTTGCGCCCGACACGCGGATTTACGAACGACGGGAATCGGTGGTGCGCAGCTATGCGCGCGCCATGCCGCGCCAGTTCAATCGTGCGGAATCGGTCTGGATGTATGACGGCAACGGCGGCCGCTATCTGGACTTCCTGTCCGGCTGTTCGACGCTCAACTACGGCCACAATCACCCTATCCTGAAACAGGCGCTGCTCGATTACGTGGCGGCTGATGGGATCGCCCATGGGCTCGATCTCCACACCGATGCCAAGCAGCGTTTCCTCGAAACGTTCGAGCGGGTGATCCTCAAGCCGCGCAATCTCGATTATCGGGTGATGTTCACCGGCCCGACAGGGACCAATGCGGTGGAAGCGGCGATCAAGCTGGCCCGCAAGATCACCGGGCGCGAAATGGTGATCGCGTTCACCAACGGCTTCCACGGGATGACGCTGGGCGCGCTGGCCTGCACCGGCAACGCGTCCAAGCGCAGCGGCGCAGGGGTGCCGCTTAGCCATGTGAGCCATGAACCCTACGATGGCTATTATGGCCCGGATGTCGATACGGCGGCGCTGCTGGATCAGCGTCTTTCCGATCCTTCCAGCGGGCTGGACGCGCCCGCCGCGATTCTGGTCGAAACGGTGCAGGGGGAAGGGGGTGTCAACGCCGCATCGCCCGAATGGCTGCGCGCCATCGCCAAGATCGCCCGGCGGCACGGGGCGTTGCTGATCGTGGATGACGTTCAGGCCGGGTGCGGCCGTACAGGTGGCTTTTTCAGTTTCGAGGATATGGGCATTGCCCCGGATATCGTGACGATGGCCAAATCGCTTTCGGGCATGGGCCTTCCGTTCGCGCTCACCCTGTTCCGGCCGGAGCATGATCGCTGGGGCCCCGGCGAACACAATGGGACGTTCCGAGGCAACAACCATGCTTTCATTACCGCCGAAGCGGCCCTGAGGCATTTCTGGAGCAGTGACGCGTTTGCCAGCGATGTGGAGCGGCGTGGTAGGCTGCTGGGTAATCGCCTAGACCGGATCGCCGGGGAAATGGGCCTGTCCACCCGCGGGCGCGGGATGATGCGCGGCATCGATATGGGCTCGGGCGAACTGGCGGCGGCGGTCACGTCGGCCTGCTTCGAACGCGGGCTGATTATCGAAACCAGCGGCGCACACGATGAGATCGTGAAAGTTCTCGCCCCCCTCGTCATCGAGGACGAGGTGCTGAGCGCCGGGCTCGACATCCTCGATCAATGCATCCGCGAAGCCGTCGCCCCGGCGCTTGGCGTGGCGGCAGAATAAGGAGATTCCAGCATATGCTTATCCGCACTCTTGAAGAAACCCGTGCTTCCGAACGCAACGTCAAATCGAACGGGTGGGACAGCGCCCGTCTGCTGCTCAAGGACGATGGCATGGGCTTCTCGTTCCACGTCACGACAATGTACGCGGGTGAGGAACTGGCCATGCATTACCAGAACCATCTGGAGGCGGTGCTGGTCCTTTCCGGCACGGGAACGATCGAAGATCTCGGCACCGGCGAAGTGCACCCTCTGGCGCCGGGCGTGCTTTATGCTCTGAACGCGCACGACCGCCATATCGTGCGGCCGGAAACCGATATCCTGACCGCCTGCGTCTTCAATCCTCCGGTGACGGGCCGCGAAGTGCATGACGAAACCGGCGCTTATCCGGCTGATCCGGAAGCGAAAGTGGCGGCAGCGGTATCCTGAGCGGGCAGAACGAAAGGCGAGCCTCGATGTACGATATCTATCCGTCGCGGCGGCAGGCTGAATCGCGTTTGCTGCCGCGCCTCGATCCGGTGATCCATGGCGAATGGACGCCTGATTGCCCCCTGTCGCGGCACCAGGCGGAACAGTTCGACCGGGACGGTTATCTGGTGCTGGAAGATGTCTTTTCGCCGGAGGAAATGGTCTGCCTGCAGAAGGAGGCGGGGGCGATGCTGGGCGATCCGGCATCATTGGCCCCCGATACGATCATCACCGAGCCCGGCGGAACGGAAATCCGCTCGATCTTTGAAATCCATGTCCAGAACCGCGCCATGGCACGGCTGGCGGCGGATGAACGGCTGGCCGGTGTCGCGCGTTTCCTGCTGGGTGACGAGGTTTACCTTCACCAGTCGCGGCTCAACTACAAGCCGGGTTTCGCGGGGAAGGAATTCTTCTGGCATTCCGATTTCGAAACCTGGCACGTGGAGGATGGCATGCCGCGCATGCGGGCGTTGTCCATGTCTGTCCTACTGAGCGAAAATACGCAGCATAACGGCCCGCTGATGCTGATCCCCGGATCGCACCGGCACTATCTCACCTGTGTGGGGGAGACGCCGGAGGATCATTACAAATCCTCGCTCAAGAAACAGGAATACGGTGTGCCTGACGAGCAGAGGCTGACTGAACTCGCGCATGAACTGGGCATCGTTGCACCGCTGGGGAAGCCGGGCACGATGATCATATTCGATTGCAATGTGATGCACGGATCGAATGGCAACATCACGCCATTTCCGCGTGCGAACGTGTTTCTGGTTTATAATGCCCTTTCGAACCGGCTTCAGGCCCCGTTCGGGGTCGATACGCCCCGGCCGGATTTCATCGCCACCCGCGAACCTATCCCCATCGCGCCGGTGTCCGGTTCGTTGATTGAAGAACTGACGTGATGCACGGCCACCCGGTCCGCACCCGGGTTTTGGCGGCGCTGAGCCGTCGATGCGCAGCGGAGAACGCGGCGTAGCGGGCGATGATTGAATCCCTTCTTCGCGTCCGCAGCCTGCTGACCGCCATTTTCGCGCTGATGGTGGGAAGTGGCTTCCTGACGACGCTGGTCAGCCTCCGCCTGGAACGGGCCGGCAGCGGAACCCTGATGATCGGGCTGGTTTCGACCGCCTATTTCGCGGGGCTGTCCATCGGCGCCTTGCGGGTGGCCCCGGTCGTGCACCGGGTGGGCCATATCCGGGTTTTCGCTGCTGTCGTTTCGCTGTTTTCGGCCAGTACGCTGGCTTATGGCCTGTTCGAAGACGCGTGGTTCTGGGCCTGTTTGCGCTTTGTCGACGGACTGTGCGTGGCGGGCGTATTCGTCTGTCTGGAAAGCTGGTTGAACGAGAAGGCGGATGCCCGGACACGCGGCAGCATCCTCGCCGGTTATATGGTCGCGCTCTATCTTGGGCAGGCGCTGGGGCAGTTCCTGCTCAATCTTGATGTGCAGCAACCCGCAGTCCTGTTCATGGTCGCGTCGCTGGTGATCTCGCTGGCGAGTATTCCGGTGCTGCTGACCCGGATTGCCGCCCCCGCGCCGGGGGAGGCGCAGCCGTTCAACATGGCACGGCTCTATGCCGCATCCCCCCTTGGCGCTGTCGGCGCAGCGATGACGGGGATGATGCTGGGGGCGTTTTATGGGTTGGCGGCGGTCCATGTCCGCAGGCTTGGCCTCGATTTGGCCGCGACGGCGTTGTTCATGAGCACGGTCATCGCGGGCGGGGTGGCGCTGCAATGGCCGCTCGGCCGGTTGTCGGACCGATTCGATAGGCGTGTGGTGATCGTGGGCACTTTCGCCGGGGCCGCGCTCTGCTCGCTTGCTCTCGTGTTCATCACCGGCACGGGTGCGCCCTTGCTGCTGGCAGGGGCTATGTTCGGCGGGGCGAGCTTCGCGCTGTATCCCCTCTGTGTCGCGCATACCAACGACCATCTCGATGACAGCACGCGGGTTGCCGCAACCGGCGGGCTGGTCCTGCTCTATTCCATCGGCGCGGTGCTGGGCCCGATCGGTGGCGCGCTGGCGATGACTGTCGCCGGATCTCAGGGCCTCTTTCTGTTCATCGCCGCCATCGCTGCGGGAATGTTCCTGTTCGGCATCTGGCGGCAGGCCGCTTCGGCCCCGGTCCCGGGGCCTCTCCAGGGGGACTATCAACTGCTGCCGCGCACGACCCCGGTGGTGGCCATGCTCGATCCACAGGCGGCTGATCCTGACGACACTGCACAGGAGCAATCATGACGACCTCTCCCGCCCGTGCGCCCGATGCGACCGGGCCTGTCGGCGCAAGCACGATACGCCGGGCCATCGCCGCCTCGGCCATTGGCAACGCCACGGAATGGTTCGACTACGGCATTTATGCCTATGGCGTGACATACATTTCGGCGGCGCTGTTTCCCGGCGACATGGGCGATGCGGTGCTGTTTGCGTTGGCCACTTTCGCGATCTCCTTCCTCGTGCGCCCGCTGGGTGGAATTTTCTGGGGCCCGCTAGGGGACAGGATCGGGCGCAAGTCCGTGCTGGCGTTCACGATCCTGATCATGTCGGGCGCGACGTTCGCCGTCGGACTGATCCCGACTTATGCCACCATCGGTTTCTGGGCCCCGCTGCTCTTGGTTGTCCTGCGGATGGTGCAGGGCTTTTCGACCGGCGGAGAATATGGGGGCGCGGCGACATTCATGGCGGAATATGCGCCTGACAACAAACGCGGCTTCTACGGCTGTTTTCTCGAAGTCGGGACTTTGGCGGGCTTCTCGCTCGGGGCCATGTTGATGCTCGGTTTTTCGCTGCTGCTCGGCACCGATGCGATGCATGATTGGGGCTGGCGTATCCCCTTCTTGCTGGCCGGGCCGATGGGATTGGTCGGCCTCTATCTGCGCGCGCAAATGGAGGATACGCCCGTATTCCGTGCGCAGGAAGCTCGGGCCGACAGGGCAGTGCACACCACGCCCCCGCTGGGCAAGCTGGTGGTACGGTACTGGCGCCCGCTGATCGTGATGGGTGGACTGGTGGTGGCGCTCAACGTCGCCAATTACACGTTGCTCAGCTACATGCCGACTTATCTGGAGCGGCAAATCGGTCTTTCGGTGGACCAGTCGCTGATCGTCCCGATTGTCGGCATGCTGTTCATGATGCTGTTCCTGCCGGCACTGGGGGCGCTGTCCGACCGGATCGGGCGCAAGCCGCTGTGGTGGATTTCGCTGATTGGCCTGTTTGCGCTTGTCGTGCCGCTGTACATGGTCATGGCGACCGGTGTCTGGGGGGCGATGCTGGGGTTCGTCCTGCTGGGCCTGCTTTATGCACCGCAGCTGGCGATGATCTCGGCGACTTTCCCGGCGCTGTTCCCGACATCGGTGCGTTTCGCAGGGTTCGCCATCGCATACAACGTTGCGACATCGCTGTTTGGCGGCACCGCCCCGGCAATCGGAAGCGGGTTGATCATGCTCACCGGCAATGACCTGATGCCTGCTTTCTACATGATGGGTGCTTGCCTCGTAGGCATGGCGGCGCTGGTGTTCATGCCGGAAACCGCAGGGCAGCCGCTCCACTTCGACAGCTTCACGCAGGAGGCGCATTGATGACATCCCGGCTTTCCTTTCTTCCCGATGGTTTGCAGACCTTGATCCAAAGCCCTGTCGCGCAGGCCGCGCTCGCGATTGCGGGGCTGGCGCTGGTCGCCTGGATCGCGAACTGGATTGCCAAGCAGATCGTGCTGCGGCTGCTTCTGCGCGTGTTGGCGCACCTGCCTTTCCCGGTCGAAGCGCAGCATATCGGTTCGATCGTGGCACGGCTGTCGAACATTCTGCCCGCGCTGATTATCCAGGCGGGCATCGGTGCCGTGCCCCATCTTCCGGCGGGCGCCATCGTGGCGGTGCGCAGCTTCTGCGCGGCGTTCATCATCCTGACTATCGCCATCGCGCTGAGCGGTGCGCTCAATCTCGTGAACGATCTCTACCAACGCCGCCCGGGTGCCGCCAACAGGCCGATCAAGGGTTACGTGCAGGTTGCAAAGCTCGTTCTCTACAGCGCGGCGGGCATCCTCATCATCGCGGCGTTGATGGATCGTTCGCCGTTCCTGCTGCTGTCGGGCCTGGGGGCGATGGCCGCCGTGCTGATGCTGGTGTTCAAGGACACGATCCTTTCGCTGGTGGCATCGGTCCAGATCGGCTCGAACGATATGGTCCGGGTGGGCGACTGGATCGAAATGCCGCAATTCAACGCCGATGGCGATGTCATCGATATCGCGCTGCATACGGTGAAAGTGCAGAACTTCGACAAGACGATCACCACCATCCCGACGCATCGCCTGATCGACGAAAGTTTCCGCAACTGGCGCGGCATGGCGGAATCGGGCGGGCGGCGCATCATGCGTTCGATCAAGATCGACCAGAACAGCGTGCGCTTCCTCGATGTGCGGGATTTCGAGAGCCTTTCCCGCTTTCAGCTCCTGCGCGATTACCTTCAGGACAAGACCGACGATATCGAGCGCTGGAACACCAGTCAGGGCATCCGGCAGGACGTGGATGCGCGCCGATTGACGAATATCGGCACCTTCCGTGCCTATATGCTGGCTTACTTGCGGTCACGCGCGGATATCGCGGACGACAAGACGCTGCTGGTCCGCCAACTGGCGCCGAGCGAACATGGCCTGCCGTTGGAGATCTACGCTTTCGCCAACACCACGGAGTGGGGGCCGTACGAGAGCATCCAGGCCGATATCTTCGACCATTTCCTGGCGATCCTGCCCGAATTCGGCTTGAGGCTGTTCCAGCAGCCGACGGGGCGGGACTTGGCGCAAATGCTGGAGGAACGGAGTACACGCGAAGTCGCGTGACCGCGCTAAAGCCGGGTCGGGCATTGTATCCTGAGATTTTTCCCCTGATAAGGAGATAGGGCGGCGGGCAGGCTGGGAAGAGGCAATGGACGATGATGCGAGGGCTCTCTGGCTTGCCAGACATATCCTGCCCCACGAATTCGCCATACGCAAAGCGATCCGGAAATGGCATCTTCCCGATGGCCTGGAAGTGGAAGACATCATCCAGGAATCCTATGCCAAGATCGCCGGTCTTCCCTCCGTTGCGCATATCCTGACCCCCAGAGCCTATTTCATCCAGATTGCCCGGTCCATTGTCCTGATCCATGCGCGGCGCGCGAAACTGGTGTCGATCGAAGTGCTCGCGGATATGGAGCAGTTGCGCATATCCGATGATGCGCCATCGCCCGAAATACACGTTTCGGACAGGGAGCAATTGCGGCTGCTGGCCCGCGCGGTGGAGCAGATGGGAGAACCGCATCGGACGGTTTTCACGCTGCGCATGATTCATGATCTTTCGCACAGGGCCATCGGCCAGAAGCTTGGCCTGTCGGAAAATGCCGTCCAGAAGATGCTTGCCAGGACACTGAATACGCTCGCGCACAAAATTGGGCGCGGCGGAAACAGGGGGGCTCGTGCATCTGTGGATTCGGATAGCAAGCGTGATCAGCAAAGCTGAAGATGATCGCCACGATGAACGACAACCAGATCAATCAAACGGCATTCGACTGGATTGCCCGGATCGACGGCGGCCTTAACCCCGCCGAAGAGACGCAACTGGCCGCATGGCTGGCGGCGGATGCGCGGCATTACGGCGCTTACATGCGTGCGAAAGCGGTGTTTGGCCAGGCGGGGCGAATCAAGGCCTTTGCCCATTTGCCCGATCCGGATGCCTGGGGCCGCTATCTCCACACCGAAACCGACAACGAGCCCGAAGACATGGCGCGCGAGGAGACGGCTGTTCCCGCGCCCAAGGTGTCCAGGCGGGCATTTCTGGGCGGTTTGGGGGGTGTGGCCGCCGTTGGCATGGCCACAGCCTTTTTCGCGACAGGCCAGCCCGCACGGGCGCTGACCTTTCAAACGGGGCTGGGGGAAAGGCGCGATATCCGGCTGGCGGATGGGACGAGGGTTGCCCTGAACACGAGTTCGAAACTGCGGGTGCTGTTCGATGAGATGTCGCGCACCGTGGAACTGGTCCACGGGGAAGCATTATACGATGTCGCGCCCGACAGGCAGCGTCCGTTCCTCGTCAAAGCCAAGGGATTCGATGTGCGTGCCGAAGAAGCGAGCTTCGCCATCCAGCAATTGCCGAATAAGCGCCCGCAACTGCTGGTGACGGAGGGGACGGTGGATCTCACCCCCGTTCACGCCACCCCGCTTGCCGTGGCTGCGCCCACCAAAATCCTGTTCCTCACCGGAAATCGCCTTTCCGGGATGACGCTGAGCCGCGAAGCGATGGATCGCGAATTGCTGTGGCGGGAAGGCAAGATCGCTTTCGAGGATAC
This sequence comes from Caenibius sp. WL, assembly GCF_019803445.1. Taxonomy (NCBI): domain Bacteria; kingdom Pseudomonadati; phylum Pseudomonadota; class Alphaproteobacteria; order Sphingomonadales; family Erythrobacteraceae; genus Caenibius; species Caenibius sp. WL. The sequence continues at coordinate 2,630,792 of NZ_CP081844.1, read as the reverse complement.
CCCTCTACGGACCGCGATTGCAGCCTTCGGGCGCTATGAGCCGGTGCGGATCGATGTCGACGATCCGCGAATGCTGAACCGGACGGTCAGCGGCGTTTTCTCGTCCGACGACCCCATGGGGTTCGCCAGGGCGGTGGCGGAACTGTTCGACCTGCAGGCCAGCCTTGAAGGCGGCGCGATCACGCTGCGAAGAAAAAGATAAAAAATCTGCTGGTGGGAAGGCGGATTGTCCGGTGGCGAGCATCCTTCTCTTTAACGGACCTGAATGGGCCGATGAGGGGAGAGGGTATGAACGGATTGAAAGTGGCTCTGGCCTGCGGCGTGTTTGGTGGCAGTCTGGCTTGGGTATCGCCCGCATGGGCCCAGCAGCGGGATTTCGATTTGCCCGCGATGCCCGCGAACAAGGCGATCCAGACCTTTGCGCAGCAGGCCGGAGTGGATGTGATCGCTCCGGGCGAAACGCTGCGCGGGGTGACGACCAATCCGGTGAAAGGTACGGCAGATGTGCACGATGCGCTCGATCAGATGCTGCGCGGCACGCCGCTGGAAGCGCGCAAATCGGGAGAGCGCACCTATCTGATCAAGGCGGCGCCACAGCGCCCGCAGAAAATCGCCTATACCGCACCGCCAGCCCCAGTGGCTGCCGTGGCCACGGCCCCTGCAGTTGTGGAAGAAGCGCCGACCAGAAGTGGTGCCGGGCTGTCTGAAATCATCGTGACCGCACAGAAGCGGGAGGAATCGCTCCAGGATACGCCGATTTCGATCGCTGTCATGAGTGCTGATGATTTGCAGAATCGTGGCATCGGATCTCTGAGCGATCTTTCCACCGGGGCCGTGCCGTCGTTACGTGTAACTCCAACCGCCGGTCGCCCCTCATCCATGACCGTGACCATGCGTGGGATCAGTCCGGGTGATGCCACGCAGATCAGCCGTGACCCGACTGTGGGTATTTATGTCGATGGGGTCTATCTCGGCCGGGTACAGGGGCTTGGGTCGGAACTGTTCGACCTTGAAAGGATGGAAATCCTGCGCGGCCCACAGGGTACGTTGTTCGGGCGCAACGCGGTCGGCGGCGCAATCAGCATGGTGTCGAAGCGTCCGACAGGCGAGCTGGGCCTTGATGTTACTGCCGGAATATCGAACTGGAAGGGACGCAGTATACGCGCCCATCTCAACCTTCCCGAGATTGCAGGTTTCAAGATCAAGCTGGACGGTCTGTGGAACAAGCGTGACGGGTGGGTGAAGAACCCGCTGGCTGGCGCTTCGGACTGGTATGATGTGGACAGGCGCGGCGGGCGGGTCAGCGTGTTGTGGCAACCCGCGCCCAATTTCGAACTTTATTATTCTTTCGACAAATCACGCGATAATTCGGTGATCGGCTATACGCAGATCGGGGATCTGCTCAAAGGTGCTGCCCCCCTTCCGCCGATTTTTTCGGTGGAGGACAAGCGGGTGCGAAAGGGACGCGCCGGGGTTGCACTCGAGCCGAGCGTTGCCAAGGTCTCTGGCCATAGCCTGCAGGCAAAATGGGATATTACCGACAATCTGACATTACGGTCCATTACCGCCTATCGTAAACTTTCACAGGAACAATATGATAACAACGGGATGTTGTTGCGGCCTTATGCGCCAAACGGCACATTCTCGCGGCTGAGCTATGCCGATGTGAACCAGGATCAGTTCAGCCAGGAAATCCAGTTTCTTGGGTCGTTCGATAACCTCCAGTTCATTCTCGGCGGATTCTATTTCAAGGAAGACGCGGACGATCTTGCTTTCGGCCCGTTCTCGGCGCGGTTCAACAGCGATGGCACCGGGTACACGCTCCTGCCCGTCGTTTTGGGCGGGGCGAGCTATCCGGATAGGGCCGCCGATGTTTTTGCACGTTCGAAAGCGATTTTCGGACAGGCAACCTATACACCGCCCATTCTCGACGAACGGCTGCACCTGACGGCAGGCCTGCGTTGGACGCATGATCGGCGGTATGGCTCATTAACGCGAGCACGCGGCGCGGTGATCGATATTCCGTTCCGGTTTGCGTCAAAGCGTATCGATCCAGCCTTCACGGTGGCTTTTGACTGGACGGATGCGGTCAACACCTATGTGAAGTGGGGACGGGCCTATCGCGCCGGTGGCGCCAATTCGCGTTCTGTCACATATCGCCCGTTTGCCGAGGAGCAGGTCTCTACATGGGAAATCGGGGCCAAGACGGAACTGTTCGACCGGCGTGTTCGGTTCAATATCGCCGCCTATCATACCCGCTACAGCGGTCGGCAGGTCGATTTCGTCAATCCGGCCAACCCATCAAACTATGAGACTCTCAACACTCCTAAGCCGACGACCATCAAAGGTCTCGATGTCGACCTGACTGCGCGCATCGCGACTGGCCTGACGCTTTCGGGAAGCTATTCCTTCACCGACTGGGAAGCGGCGGTGGATGTGAATCCGTTCAGCATGGCGATTCAGCGGGGGGTTGTCCTCTACACACCGAAACATTCGGCATCGCTGGCTCTCGACCATGAGTTTTCTCCCTTCGCAGGGGCCGTGCTCGCCACCCATTTCGACGCGGTCTATTCGAGCAGTTTTTATACCGGTGGATCAACCTCTCCGACCACGGGCGCCTATGCCATGCTCAACGGCCGCATAACCCTGCGCGATCTGGACATCGGCGGCGGTAACGCGAAGCTGGCGCTTTCGCTGTGGGGCAAGAATCTGACGAATGCGGAATTCAGATCTTTCCAGGTCGCCGTTGCAGGCCCCGGCCTTGCGAACATCAACAATGTCTTGTTCAATGAACCCCGTACCTATGGGCTTGAAGCACGAATAACGTTCTGACCGGAGAGGAAAATGCGCAAAATTGGTTTCCCCGCAACCGCCGTTCTGCTGGCGCTTGCGCTGGCATCCTGCAAGGAGGGCGGCGTCGCCGCCATCGATCAGGTGGCGGTCGAACGGGGTGAGGGCGGCGCTTATGCCATCAGTTGGAGCCCGGCGGGTGGGCCGGTGGATATCTATGTCTCTGACAGGGCCAATGCGCCGAAGGAAGCGATGCGGTTGCTGGTCGATGATGACACGGACGGCAAGGCATCGGTTACTCCGGAAGGCAAGGACAGGCCCTATTTCTATGTCACGGCCGATGGCGGGGCGGGCCGATGGGTGGCGGAACGGGTTCTTCCGCTGGAAGGCGGGCGCAATTTCCGCGATCTTGGCGGCTATGCCACGGCGGATGGCAAGCGGGTGAAATGGGGCAAGGTGTTCCGCTCCGGCACTATGGCCGGGCTTACCCCCGCCGATTACCAGTACCTCTCCAAGCTCGGCATCAAATCGGTCTGCGACTTGCGGACCAAGCATGAACGCAGCGCCGAACCGAACAAATGGGTGGAGGCCGCGAACATCGCCTACTGGACCCGCGATTATGACATGAGCGGCGGCGATCTTGGCGCGATGTTGCGCAAGGGCGCCACGGCGGAACAGATGAAGCAGGCCATGACGGCTATGTACCGCGAACTGCCGGTAGAGCAGGCCCCGGCCTATCGCGAGATATTCCAGCGTCTTGCCGGCGGCGAAATCCCGCTGGCGTTCAACTGTTCGGCGGGCAAGGATCGCGCGGGCACTGCGGCGGCGCTCATTCTCAGCGCCTTGGGCGTTCCCGATGAAACGGTCTTCGCCGACTATGCGATGAGCGAAAAGGTGCTCGATTTCGGCAAGATGATGGATGAATCCAAAAATAGCGAGGCGCTCGGCCCTCTGGCCAAGCTGCCGCGGGACGTGTTGCAACCGCTTCTGGCGTCCGATCCCGATTACATAAAAGCGGCGTTCGCTTCCATTCGCGAAAAATACGGCTCGGTGCCGAGCTATCTGCGTGACGAACTGGGTGTAACCGACGCCCAGCTCACCAAACTGCGCAGCGATCTGCTGGAATGAGGGGCCGGGCAGGGGTGGCGTCGCAGCACATGGCGAGGCTGCCCCTCGAAGGTGGTGGCGCGCGGCAAGGCAGTGATCAGGCCGGGCCAGTGGTTCTTTCGATGAAATCGCGAAAGTGCTCGGCAAGGACGTTCACCGCCATGTCTTCGTTGACCGGCCATTCGCTGATGACGAGTTCGTAACAGAGGTTTTCCAGTTCGATCAGCAGCAGGTGTGCGCGGATATTAGCTTCCTCGTTCGTCCCGCTCGCGGCCACGGCAAACGCTGGGATGCCGTCGCCCAGCCGGGCGATGGTGCGGGTGTAGGCCCGCGTGCGCCGGGCGCCGATCTGCGCATCCTGCCGAACGAGGCTGGCCAGCGTGTCCATGCTGTCCCGCTGGCTGCGCCACAGGGCGAGAATGTGCTTGATCCAGGCGGCGATCTGCGCGGTGTCGGGATCGCAATACCGGCCGAGCGAACCGTAATCGTCGATCATATGGCTGGCGTATTGATCGAGAATGCCGATCGCCACCTCAAGTTTGTTTTTGAAATGCTTGTAGAAGGTAACGCGGCTGATGCCCGCTTCGCGCGCGATATCCTCGATCGAGGTGCTGATATAGGAACAGCGGGCAAACAGCGCATTGGCTGCCGCAACGATCTTGTCGCGGCTTTCCTTTTTCTGCTGCAGTTGCAGTTCGGTGAGTGTCCCGGGACGCCGCCCTTTCATGCCTGTCGCTCCACTATCCGGCGCCCGATTGTCACGCTTGGTCGGACAATGCAAATTTTATGGGGTAACAGATTGACAGCCCGTTAGGATGGCTGAATAAGAAATCCAGCGTACATTCCACCTGTCCGGCCGGTGCTCCGGTTCCGCAGGGCAAGGATAGGGGTGGCGCGGAGAGGGCGGATGGCGGGTTTATCCCTTCATTGGCTGGCAAGATTGCTCTCGTAACGAGGGCCAGCCGCGGTTCGGTCGGCAGCATTGGCAGGTGCCGGGGCGACGGCAAATGCCATTGTGATGGTTGACCGATCAAGTGCGGGTGCCGGGTCAGGGTCTGGGGAGAACCTGCCCGGCACGTTGCGCGAAATCAGCTTCGCTCTGCGAATGGCATGCGTGGCTGATCGCTTTCAATGCGATCCAAACACCACTATCGGATCATCTTCCTTCCACGGCGTGTGCCGGACCATTGCGGCGGCGAACAGCGGTGAAGCGAGATGGCCCTGCAACCATGCCTGCAAGCGCGGGAGCGGCTGGGCGTCGAACCATGTCCGGTCGGTTTCCGCGAACTGGCGGACGAAAGGCATGATCGCCATGTCGGCAAGCCCACGCTGATCGCCCAGCAGATTGGCCTGTCCCTGCAAACGCTCGTCCCACTGATGGAGAAGATTCAAACCCGCAGCGCGGTGTTCACCGGCATCGCTGCCATGGCGCTCAGGGTATTTGTAGCGATCAAGGTGATGCTTGAACGCACCGTCATTGGTGGCGATCATGGCGGGATCGTCCCGTTCCAGCCAGCCTTCCGGATCGTGCCGTGAAAGGCACCACCGCATGATCTCGAGACTTTCGTCGATCACGCGGCCATCCGGCAGAACGAGCACCGGAACCGTACCCTTGGGCGATGCGGCGAGCATTGCCTGTGGCTTGGCCGCCAGTTTGACTTCGCGCAGCTCACAATCCGTTTGGCTGATCAGCAAGGCCAGCCGTGCCCGCATGGCATAGGGGCACCGCCGGAAACTGTAGAGGATCGGAAGATCAGACGCCTCCACCGGTATCGTCCCTGTTATCCGCGCCATCGCTTGCGGGGCGCATCGCTCCGACATGTGTTGTGCCCCGTTCACTGGCGAGACATTCCTGCCGATAGCGTTCGCGATAGCGGGTGCGTTGCTCCTCGGTCCGCTCATCATGGCAGGCGGGGCAACTGACTCCGGGTTCGTAAAGGGGGGAAGCGCGGCCCGCCACGCTCACCGGGCGGCGGCAGGCATGGCACAGTTCATGCGTCCCTGGCGCCAGCCCGTGCCCCACGGCGACACGCTGATCGAACACGAAGCATTCGCCGCGCCACAAGCTCGCTTCCTCCGGCACCGTTTCGAGATATTTGAGAATACCGCCTTCGAGGTGGAAGACGTTTTCGACCCCTTCTGCTTTCAGGAACGCGGTCGACTTCTCGCAGCGGATGCCGCCGGTGCAGAACATGGCGACTTTCGGCGCTTTGCCTTCACCCAGCAACTTATCGCGCTCGGCGCGGAACCAAGCGGGAAAATCCCGGAAAGTACGGGTGTGCGGGTCGATTGCCCCGGCAAAGGTGCCCGCCGCCACTTCATAATCGTTGCGTGTGTCGATCACGATGGTTTCGGGATCGGAAATCAGCGCGTTCCATTCCTCAGCCCGAACGTAGGTTCCGACGATGGTCAGTGGATCGATGGTGTCGACTCCCATCGTCACGATTTCACGCTTCAGCCGCACTTTCATGCGATGGAACGGCATCGTTTCGGCGGCGGAAAATTTGGCTTCGATCCGGTCGCAGCCTGGCAGCGTGCGAATATGGGCCAGCAGGGCGTCGATGGCCGCCTGCGTTCCGGCGACCGTGCCGTTGATCCCTTCATGCGCGATCAGCAACGTGCCCTTGATGCCAAGCCGCTCGCACAGTGCGAGCAGCAGCGCACGGATCGCTTCGCGGTCTTCGAACCGGGTGAACTGGTAAAGCGCTGCCACACAGATTGGTGATGAGGTGGGGGGCGGGGGGGAAGTCACGTTTTTATCGTCCATGTCGAACCGGTGCCCACCGGGTGGGTCGGGGGATATGAGTCAGGCGCGCTTTGCCCACTCCTTGCGGCAAAGCATACCGTTATTGCACGAATTCGGCGATTTTCTGACGGGGTCACCGCTGGCCTGAAAGCCAGTCTGTGCTATCGACACCGCCGTTACCTGTCAGAAGGGCAGGGAGAAAAGAGGGTGCGGTGAGCGGATCGGCGGCAAAGTGGGGCGCAATTCTGGACGAGTTGGAACGGCGGCGGGCGTTCGGCCGGACGATGGGGGGCGAAGAACGCCTGGCCCGGCAGGCGGCCAGCGGCAAGCTCAATGCGCGCCAGCGGCTTGAAACGCTGTTCGATGGCGGCGCTTTCGTTGAAATCGGCGGTTTTACCGGCGTTCTCTCCGAAGGGGGCGATGCGCCCGCGCCATGCGATGCTTTCGTGGCGGGGTTCGGCAAAGTGGACGGGCGGCCTGTGCTGGCGGGCGCGGAAGATTTCACCGTGCTCGGCGGCTCCATTGGCATGCCCGCTGCCGACAAGCGCTACCGTTTGACCGAGATCGCCGCGCAGGAACGCCTGCCGCTGGTCTTCATGCTGGAAGGGGCAGGCCATCGGCCGACCAATAGCCATGATGGGCGCACGCCGAACGATCTGCAGGGCCTTGCCGCCCTGTCGGGCATGGTGCCGCTGGTCAGCCTGGTTATGGGGGCATCGGCCGGGCATGGCGCGCTCACCGCGCCGCTGTGCGATTTCGTGGCGATGACCCGGCAGGCGTCGATCTTCGCCGCCGGGCCGCCGCTGGTGAAAGCAGCGGTGGGCGAAGTGGTGACCAAGGAAGAACTGGGCGGGCCGGATGTGCACGTGATGCAATCGGGCCTGGTCCACAATCTGGTGGAAGACGATGCCGCCGCCATTGCTCTAGCGCGAACATACCTTTCCTATTTCCCATCCAATGCCTGGGAAGCGCCACCCGTGCGCGAAAGCGGCGATTGCGGACCACGCAGGATTGAGGAACTGCTCGATCTTGTCAGTCCCGATCCGCGCATGCCGTTCAGCATGCGCCAACTGGCGCGGCTGGTGGTGGATGAAGGCAGCTTCCTTGAAATCCAGCCGCACTTCGGGGCCTCTCTTGTCACCGGTTTGGCGCGGATTGGCGGGCGCAACGTGGCCATCCTCGCCAACGATCCCAGTGTCAGGGCGGGTGCGATCGATGCCGCGGCGGCGGATAAGGCTGCGCATTTCCTCGATGTGATCGGCGCTTTCCGCATTCCCGCGATTTTCCTGACCGATAATCCCGGAGTGATGGCCGGGACGGTTGCGGAAAAGAGCGGCATCCTGCGCCACGCGGCGCGCATGTTCATGGCGCAGCATCGCTTGCGCTCGCCCAAGATACACGTCACCTTGCGCAAGGCTTTCGGCTTCGGATCTTCGATCATGGCGATGAACCCGTTCGACAGGCAGACGGCGGTCTATGCCTTCCCGTCGATCACGCTGGGGGCCATGCCGGTCGGCGGGGCAGCCGATGCGGCCAAGCTGGACGATGCCACACGTGCCCGGCTGGAGGCGGAGCAGGCAGGCAGTGCCTATCATCTGGCTGACGGGATGAAATATGACGATGTGATCGATCCGCGCGATCTGCGCAACGCCCTGTTGCATGGCCTTGCTCTGACACAGGCGCGCGGTGCGCAGGGCGATGGGCCGGTGCACCAGGCGGGTATCCTGCCCTGAACGGGCGGGTAGAGGCCAGCGGAAGAAAATGGGCGCGGATGTCTCTATTCCCGCCGCACAACGGGTTTGCACGGAATGACAGGAAGAGACGAACGCCAGCGGGCGACGCAGCGTGGATGGATGCTGATGCGGGGCCTGCTGTCGCAGAATCTTGTGATCGGCTGTTCCTATGGCACGTTCGGGATCAGCATGATCGGCTTGCAGGAACGCTACGGCGCGGGCCGAGGGGCAATTTCGCTCGGCTTCTCGCTGGTGGTTCTCGCCATGGGGCTGCTCGGGCCGCTGATTTCGCGGTCGGTCGATCGTTTCGGCTTTCGCGGGACGATGATGGTGGGCGCGGCGCTTGCAGGAAGCGGCTACGCCTTGTTGGCTGTGTCATCGCAGATCGCGCTATTTTTCGTGGCGTTCGGCCTGCTGATCGGACCGGGAGTGGCGATGTCGGGCACACTGCCGGTCGGTTTGCTGGTTGGCGGTTGGTTTCCTGAATCGCGCGGCAGGGCGGTTGGGCTGGCGACCATGCCCATTCTGTTGAGCCTGATGCCGATGCTGGGCACATTGGTGATCGAACGGGCCCGGCTTGCGGGATTCTATGCGTTGGTCGCCATATTGCACTTTGCGTTGCTGGCGGTGATCGCCGGTATCCGCAGGGCTCCGGTCGCGGCCACGGGAGTTCATGCCGATGCAGGCAGTGGCGGGCCCGAAGCGGGGGCTATCCTCTCTCGCCCGGTCTTCTGGGTTTTGGTGCTGGCAGGGGGCCTTATCAACGCGGTGTCGATCACCGGGGTGGCCAACGTCGTTTCGTTGCTGGTGGAGCAGGGCACCTCACCGGGGAAGGCAGCCTTTATGGCTTCGGTCATGGGTGTGGCTGCCGTGTGCGGAGCATTTTCGATTGGCTGGCTGTGCGATCATGTCGGCGGCGGCCGGGCCCTGGCGCTGGCAGCCGCGGGATTGGGGGCAAGCTGGCTTGCTCTGGTGGCCACGCCGGGCTTTGCGCTGACGCTTGCAATGCTGATCGTGATCGGAATGTGCGGCGCGGGCACTTTTCCGGCAATGACAGTGATCTGTTCGCGCCTGTTCGGACAGGCGGTGCTGGGCAAGGCATTGGCCTTGTTCGGGCTTTTCACCGTGCCGCTGACATTCCTGCTGCCGCCCTTGGCGGGCTGGCTACACGATGTGGCCGGTGGTTATGCGGCGGTGATCGCCTGCATCGTCGCCGGATGCGCTTTTGCCTCGGTTACGTTCTTCCTGATCGGGCTCAGGGAGCAGCACGCGCATTCGGCCTAGATGGCCGGGCCGCCGCCGTTTACCGGAATGGTCGCGGCGGTGACCCAGCCGGCTTCGTCGGAGGAGAGGAACACCACGGCCGCCGCCGCATCCTCCGGCGTGCCGAGGCGGCCCATCGGGATGGTGGGGATGATCTGGCTGGCGAAGGGTTCGCCGATGGTGTTCATATGACCAAGTGCAATCGCATTGGCGGTGACGCCGTGTTCCGCCACTTCCACCGCGACATGGCGCATCATGTGCGCTGCCCCCGCTTTCGCAGCGCCATAGACCGATACGCCGATGGGCAGGGCGATGCGGCCGGCGTCGGACGATATGGTGATGATCCGCCCCCATTTGCGCTGGCACATATCGGGTAGGAAGACATTGGTGCAGTTGAGCACGCCGGTGAGATTGACGGCGATGAACGGTTCCCAGTCCTCCGGCGTCATGTCGGCGAATTTCATCTGCGCGAACCGGCCCGCACCCGCATTGCCCGCGTTGTTGACGAGGATATCGACCGTGCCGAACTGGGCCGCGATTTCAGCCTTGGCGGTGCGGACCGCCGCCATATCGGTCACATCGAAAGGGATGCCGATGGCGGTGTGACCGTTTTGGGCCAGTTCCTGCGCCATCGCATCGGCCCGGGCCGGATCGATATCGTTGACGATGATCCGCGCGCCCTGCCTTGCCAATGCGCGGGCAATCCCCGCGCCCATGCCGAAACCGGCGCCGGTGACCAGTGCGGTTTTCCCATCCAGCCTGAACATGGGGCGTCTTCCTTGGCCGCCCGACGCCTTGTGGGCATCGGGCGGTATAGTATTGCGGATCAGTTGGTTCCGGCGATCGCCGCCGGGGCACCGGGCAGATAGGAGTGGTAATAGCCTGCAGCCCAACCGCCATCGACGGCCAGTTCCGCGCCCGCGATATAGCTGGCGTCGTCGGAACAGAGGAACACGCTGGCCGCGGCGATTTCATGCGGCTCGCCGATGCGCTGCAACGGCACGCGGCCATAGGCCCAGTTGCGTTCTTCGCCAGTCTGCCCTTGCGGGTTGCCCATCGCGGTGTCGACCCCGCCGGGATGCACGGAATTGACCCGCACGCCGCGCGGCCCGAATTCGAGCGCGGCCGTCTTGGTCAGCCCGCGCACGGCCCACTTGGAACTGCTGTAGAGGGCCAGCGTGTTGGCGCCGCGGAAGCCGTCGACCGAGGAGATGTTGACGATCGCCCCGCGTCCCGCGTCGAGCATCACTTTGCCGACATGCTTGAGACCGAGCATGGCGCCTTTGACGTTGATGCTGAGAACCCGGTCGATGTCGTCGGCCTGCAATTCTTCGAGCGGCGCGAAGTGGGTGACGGCGGCGTTGTTCACCAGTGCATCGATCCGGCCGTGCCTGGCCATCACATGGTCGACCAGCGCGATCCAATCGGCTTCGCTGGACACGTCGAGCTTCACGAATTCGAGCGCGCCGCCGGTGGCTTCGCTCAGGGTCTTGCCTTCTTTCTCAAGAACATCGCCGACGATGACCTTAGCGCCTTCCTGGGCAAACAGGCGGGCGGTCGCTTCGCCCATTCCGCGCGCCGCGCCGGTAACAATGGCAACCTTGCCGTCAAACCTTCCGCTCATGATCCTCTTTCTATGCTCTGTGTGTTACGGGGTCGCGTCTGGCGCGAGACCGATCTTTACGAGGCGCATCGGACAACCGCAATGCATCATGAACGGTATGGCTACCCTGTTTGGAAAGCGGCTTGCACCCTCTGGGAACCCATTCCACAAGAGCGCTGGAAAGGGGATGCATGGTGGCATGGTTTTCGGGTTTCGATCAGATCAGCTTCGCATCGGACGATCTCGACCGGGCAATCGCGTTCTGGGAACGGCAGATGGGGGTCGGGCCGTGGACGGTGTTTCGCGGGCTGACTTTGGCCATGCGTTATGGAGAGCGGCAGATCGCTCTGCCTGCTCACGTCGCGGTGGCCTGGCATGACGGGCGGATCGTCGAACTGATCGAAGTGGCGGGGGATGGGCCTTCGCCTTTCCATGATGCCCTGAACCGTCCGATTGTCGGCCTGCAACGACTGGCCAGCGTAACTTCCGAAATCGAGCGGGAAGCGGCGGAAGCCGAAGCCCGCGGAATGGAACGCTTCGCCGATGGCGAGGCAGCAGGGCAGCGCTTCGTCTATTTTCGTTCCCCCGATGCGCCGGGCGTCATTCTCGAACTGCTGGAACGCACGCCGATGTTCGAGGAACTGGTCGAACGATTGCAGGCGCGGGCGAACCATTTTTCCGCTTCACTGCCCGAATCGCCTGATGAGAATAGCGGCGCGGACGTGGCGGCGCGTTCGGCGTTGCTGGCAGGCTATGGCGAGCCGGATCTGTTCCGTATTGCAAATGTCACCGTTCCCCCGCCGGGGCCGGGCGAAGTGCGCATCCGGGTGGCGGGGGCTGCGGTCAATCCCGTGGATATCAAGGCGCGGCGCGGGGTTCTGCATGAATTCGTGCCGCTGAGCTTTCCGGCCCAGATCGGCGGCGACGTGGCGGGTATTGTCGAGGCCGTGGGGCCGGGTGTCACGCAGTTTGCCGTGGGCGATCGCGTGGCCGGGATGCTCAACCCGTTCGCCGATGGAGCCTATGCCAGCCATGTGCTGGCGGGGCAGGAGGCCCTCGCCAAAGTGCCCGAAGCGCTCGATCTGGCGGAAGCCGCCGCGGCGCCCACCGGCGTGCTGACCGGAACGCAGCTTGTCGAAAGCGGTATTCGCCCCCGGCCGGGAGACCGTGTCCTGATCGCCGGGGCGGCCGGTTCCACCGGCCGGGCGGCGGTGATGGCCGCGCTGGATGCCGGGGCCGAAGTCTATGCCGCCGTGCGCCCGGCGGCGCGCTCCGCGATCGCGGACCTGCCGGTGAGCGGCGTGATCGATCCGGCGGACGAGGCCGCGCTGGCTGCCGCAGGGCCGTTCGATGCGGTGGGCGATACGATTGGCGGCGAACTGGCCACGCGGCTGTTCGCCTGTCTCCAGCCCGATGGAACATTCGCATCCATTGCCGTGCCCCCGCCGCAGCCCCCGGCCGATTCCACCCAGCGGTGCTGCACGCTGACAGTGACATTCGACCGGGCCCGGCTGGAACGCTTCTGTCGCGAATGGGCGGCGGGCAGGCGGCGGGTGCCCATCGCGCAGCGGCTGCCGCTGGAGCGGGTGGCCGATGCCCATCGGATGATGGAGCAGGGCAGTGTGGGCGGCAAGATCATCCTGACGCCTTGAAACCACCATTATTGTGTCAGCGTTGCGCCGTGGTGATGGCGTCCGCGCTCCACCCGCCGCCCATCGCCTGATACAGCGTGACCCGCGCCAGAAGCGCGCTGGCCTGCGCCTGCACCAGCGACAGTTCCGACGCGAGCAGGCCGCGCTGCGCATCGAGCTGATCGAGATAAGGCGAATAGCCTTCCTTGTAGCGGTTGGAAGCAAGGCGATAGCTTTCCGCCAGAGCCGCCCGCTGGCGCAGGATGATCGCCGTTTGCCTGTCCGTCTGTTCGGCAACCGCCAGTGCATCGTTGACTTCGCGAAACGCGTTGAGCGCGGTCTTACGATAGGTGAAAGCCGCGATATCGCGCTGCGCGCCCGCGCTTTCGGCCCCGGCGCGCAGGCGCCCGCCTTCGAACAGCGGGGCCAGAATACTGCCTCCCAGCGACCACAGCCCGACCGGATCGGGCAACAGAGTGGACAGAGCCAGCCCCGCCGAGCCGGTCAGGTGGATTTGCGGCAGGAAGCGCTTGCGCGCGGCGGCCAGCGAGTGATCGGCGGCGGCGAGTTGATGTTCCGCCTGCGCCACATCGGGCCTGCGGCGCAGCAATTCGGATGGCAGGCCAGCGGGAATGGCCGGTTCTGTCAGCGCGGCGAGAGAGGCGGCCCGCTCGACCCGTCCGGGCAGTTCGCCGATCAGCAGCTTCAACGCGTTTTCCTGTTGTGCGATGGCCTGTTCCAGCGGCGGAATAAGCTGGGCTGCCGCTTCATAGTCCGCCCTTGCCTGCATCAATTCGAGCCGGGGGGAATAGCCCGCACCGGCCCGCCGCTCGACCAGCCGCAACGTTGCCGAGCGGGCATCGAGCGTTTGCCGCACCACCGCCAGACGGGCATCGAGCGAGAGCAGGTTGATATAACCGCTGGCTGTGGTTGCCGCGACCGAGAGGCGGACGGCATCGCGCGCGGCCTGGCTGGCAAGCCAGGCGGAGCGTGCGGCCGATTGCTGATCGCCCAAACGCCCGAACAGGTCGAGTTCCCAGCCCGCCTGCAGTTGCGGCTGCGCGGCCCATTGTTCGGACGGCGAGCCGAGCGCGCCGACACTGCGCGAATGCGCGCCGGAGGCGGACGCATCCAGCGTGGGCAGCAACGCGGCATGAGCGGCGCGTTCCTGCGCCCGTGCATCGCGCACCCGCGACGCAGCCACTGCGATATCGAGATTGTTGGCCAGGGCCCGTTCGACCAACCCGGTCAGCAGCGGATCGCCGAAGGATTGCCACCATGCCTGATCGAGCGGGGCGGTGGGCCCGGCATCCACCCGCCATTGTGCCGGGGGCGCGATGGGATCGAACCGGGCTGTTTCCACATGCGGCCCGGCACAGGCCGAAAGCGCGGCGGCAAGCACGAGAAGGGGTAGGGCGCGCATCAATCAGCCGTATCGATGCGCGCTTCGACCGACATGCCCGGGCGCAGCCGCTGGATCATGTCCTGCCCAGGATCGATCCTGATCCGCACCGCAATCCGTTGCGCAACCTTGACGAAATTGCCTGTGGCGTTGTCGGGCTTGAGCACCGCGAATTCGGAACCCGCTGCCGGGGCGAGATTTTCGACATGGCCCGTGAAGCGCGCGCCGCCCAGCGCATCGACCTTGAAGCTCGCTTTCTGGCCGGGGACGATCTTGCGGGTCTGCGCTTCCTTGAAATTCGCGATCACCCAGATGTCGTGCGGGACAATGAACATCAGTTGCGTTCCCGCTGTCACATAAGCGCCGTTGCGCACGCCGATTTCGGAAAGCCGGCCATCCACCGGGGCGCGAATAATGCTGTTGGCCAGATCGATTTCCGCGAGGTGCAGCTGAGCGCGGGCGCCTTCCACCGCCGCTTCGAGCCCGCCGCGTCCGACGATGACCGAGCGCACATCCTGTTGCCCGGCCCGATGCGAGGCGTTGGCCTGTTCCACTGCGGCTTGCGCGGCGAGCAGAGCGGCGCGCGTCTGATCGAATTCGCGTTCGGAGATCGACCCATCGGCCACCAGCGCGCGGGCGCGCTTCATGTCGGCCTGCGCTTTCACAAGCTGGGCCTGGGCACTGGCGATCGCGGCGGATTGGCCACTAAGGGCGGCCTCGCGCGCGCGCTGGCTCTGCTGCGAGTTGGTCAGCGCGGCGATTTGCGCGGCAAGATTGGCTTTCGCCTGTTCGACCCGGGCGGCATAAATCCGGCTGTCGATAGTGGCGAGAACCTGCCCCTTGCGGACTTCGGCGAAATCCTTGACCGGAACGGCGGTGATATAGCCGCTTACCTGCGGGCTGATCGTGGTGACCTGCCCACGGACATAAGCGTTGTCGGTCGTTTCCGCCCAGCCTGCGAAAGGGGGCAGTTTCCAGGCATAGAGAATGGCCAGAACGGCGATCAGGGCAATGGCGGCAATGGCGATCAGAGTGACGGGATTGCGCCGGGGGGGGCGCCAGCCTTCTGGCGGCGGATTGATCTGCGGATCGGTGGTATCCGCATTGTCCGGTTCTTTTGCCGCGTCATCTTCGGTCTGCGCCATATTGCCGTGCTACTCCTTTGCCGCCTGGGCTGCCCGGGCCTGCGCCGCCTGCTGCAGCAGTATCACCGGGGATACTTCGCCTCTACGCCTGATCCCCCAATGTGTTGCAAGTCCCCACAGCAATGCCGCGACAGCGAGTACGCCGACGAGCAGGAACACATCGTTATACGCCAGAATGTTGGCTTCGCGCGTGACTTGCTGCGCCAGCAGGGCCGCGCCTTCCGACCCGCGCAGGGCCGGATCGCCGATGACGCCGTGCAGGGCATTGCCGCTGCCGGTGATACGGGCGGCGGCGATCGGATCGGTCATCAGGATGTTCTGGACCAGCTCGTGCGAATGGTACTTTTCGCGCATCACCTGGAATGTGCCCAGCAGGGCCGAGCCGATCAGACCGCCCATGCTCTGGCTCATGCTGAACAGCATGATGAAGCTGATGAAATTCTTGGGCCCGGCGAGCAGGGTCCGCGAAATGCCGATCACCATCGCCTGGGCCATGAACAGCAGCGAGGCGAAGCCGATCAGCGCCTGGCTGACGTAGAAGCTGCTCGGCCGGGTGAGGTTGGTGGAACTGGCGTCCATGAAGGAGGCAATGGCGATCAGCACGACGGACAGGATGATCGGCCGCCCTACATTGGCCGGATTGAACGTGAATATGGCGGTCAGCATGCCGGCGATCGATGCCAGCACGATGATGACGTTCAAGGTGATCATCTGATCGTTCATCATGCCCACCACAGTCAGCATTCCGACCGAGCCGACCGTCTGTTCCGACAGCAGCAGGCGCACCGCCGCGGCGATGAACATCAGCCGCAGCATTTCGCGGGTGCCCAGCCAGCGGGTGTTTATCAACGGATTGCTGCGGTAATGTTCGAGCACCAGAGCGGTGACGATCATGATGACGCTGACTGCCAGCGCCCAGCCGAGCCACGCGCTCTCCGTCCACCACACGATGCGGCCCTGGCAAAGGACGGCGATCATCAGCCACAGGCCGGGCGCGAGAAGGGCGAGCGTGAAGAAATCTTCCCGCTCGAACGCTTTGGTCCGTTCGCTGGGCGGCAGGGGAAGGGCGAGGATGGAAGACAGCATCGCCAGCGCCAGCCCCATTTCCAGCCAGTAGAGCATGTGCCAGTCCCCGCTTTCCAGCAGGAACGGCGAAATGATCCGCGCCAGCGGAGTGGCCAGTTGCGGGATGGAAATCCCTATCATCAGCGCGGCGAGGCGCTTGGCGGCGGGCATGCCCTGCATCAGGTAAAGCACGGTCAGCGTCGATATGCCGCTGGCGGCCAGCCCGCTGGCGGCGCGGACAAGCACGGAGGACCAGAAACCGTGCACGAAAAGGTGCAGCACGGTGGTGATCACGTAGATGCCGAGCATGTAGCGGATGAACGGTTGCAGGCCGAACTGCTGCCGGTATTTCACCAGAAACAGGTTGGCTGTCATGTTCGTCATGAAATAGGCCGCCGTCAGCCAGGCGGCTTCATCGGTATAGAGGCCGAGGGTGCCCTGCGCGAAGGAAATGTTCACGCTGACCAGCGCATTGCCAAGACCGCCGGTGATCCCGGTGAGAATACCGATCAGGATGTAGCAGAGGCGGCGCAGCCTGGGATGATCGGGCGTGGCGGGCGAACCCGGCATGCTGGGTCGTTCGTGCGGCTTGAACTGATAGCCGGTTTCATCCTGCACAGCGGGGCGCCTGCCTTCCTTCGCTCTCCACCTAGCTGCGCCATGGAGGCAGCACAATGACAATCGTGATGCGGGCAAGTGTCGGAAGCGTGCGGTGCACCGCACGCAGAAGGCAGCAAAACGGGCGCTGCGCCGTGATGGCGGCAGCGCCCGCAAGTGCCCGGTATAAGGCCGGAAATCAGCCCATAAGGTCGGGGTTGCGGCGGAGTTCCTGTCCGCCGTCCACCGCGAAGGATTGCCCGGTGACCCACGCCGAAGCCGGGCTGGCCAGATAGGCGACGGCTGCGGCGATATCCGCAGGCTCGCCAGTGCGGCGCAGCGGGGTCTGTTCGAGGAACCGTTCGATCACCACCGGATTGGCGAACATGTCGGTCGTCGCGTTGCTCCGCGTCAGGCCCGGGCGGACCGCGTTGACGCGGATGTTCAGCGCCGCCAGCTCATCCGCCACGGTGCGGATCAGGCCTTCCAGACCCGCCTTGGCGGTGCAGTAAGTCGACAGGGCCGGGAAAGGCATCGTCGCTGCGGTGGAGGAGATGCACACGATCGATCCGCCGTTTTTCATCATCGGCGCGGCAAGCTGCATCGCGATGAAAGTGGTGATGATGTTGAGATCGAGATCGCGCCGCATATCCTCCACACTGGTTTGCAGGAACGGGGCGAAGCCGCTGCCGCCCACCGTGGGGACCACGATATCGAGGCGGTCGGCCAAGGCGTAGGCTTGATCGAGTGCCTTCTGCACATCGGCCTGGCTGCCACCGTCACCCACCGCGATTTCGACCGTGGCATCGGGAAATTCGCCGAGGATTTCCGCACGAGACGCGTTCAGCGGTTCCTGACGGCGGCCCATGATGACCACGCGGGCCCCTTCGGCAACCAGCGCCCGGGCACAGGCCGTGCCTATGCCGCCGCTGCCGCCGGTGACCAGCGCCGTCATGTCAGCAAGCGCGGGCGTGCCCATCATGCACCTTTGAACTGGGCAACGACTTCGTTCACCGCGCGCGCGATGTCGTTGCGGCGGAAGCCGAGGTCAGCCATGGTCTTGGCATCGGGTTCGTAGCTGACGGTGTTGCCACGGCCGGTGAAGATCGCCCCGTCGGGCAGCATCGGATGTTCCTGATCGAGCGAGGGCACATCGACATCGTTACCCGCCGCGCGGAAGAACAGCTTGAAATAGTCCGCGAAGCTGAGATTTTCGTCACCGATCAGATAGGCTTTGCCGTTTTCGCCGTTTTCCAGCGCACCGGCGACCGCTTCGGAGATCGACTGGGTGGAAATGAAATTGGTGCCGCCGGCCGGGCCGAACGCGGGCATGCCCAGCTTGCCCTGCGCGTACTGGGTGTAGGCTTCGAACATCGGCAGGCTCATGCCCGGCACGGTGCCGACAACGAACGGCGCATCGAGGCTGAGCGCGTGGAAAGTATCGTCGGCGAGAGCGGAAATGCCATCGGTCGCCAGCTTGCGCGAACGGATATAAGGGTTGGACTCGAGCAGTTCGGGCGCGATATGCGGATAGAAGCTGCCGATATGGATGAAGTGCTTCACGCCCGCTTCCTTGGCGAGCTTGGCGAAAGCGGGAACCGCTTCGCCATTGGCGTGCAGGACGTGCGAATCATAATCGCCGCCTTCGGGAACGTGGCGAATGTCCGCACCCGCGGCGAAGACAATGGCATCGAACGGCTTGAGATCGTCAACGGTGAACGTGCCTGCGACATAATCGCCCTGCAGGAACGGCAGGTTCGCCAGTTCGGTCGTCGCCTGCGGGGGCTTGCGGCCCGACACAGTCACATCGTGGCCTTGCGATTTGAGATAGAGGGCTGCGTGGCCGCCAATCATGCCGGTGCCGCCGATAACGAGAATCTTCATGGGAATCGGTCCTCTCAGATATTTGGGCGCTGCGCGCCGCTGGGATGCACGATGGCTATTCAATCTGGTTTCCATTTGCAACAAGGCACCGAAAGTATATCAGGTATCTTATGGATACCGGATTTGACAAAGAGACCGCGCTCGAGATTCTCGAACTGGTGGGCAACAAGTGGACGATGCTGGTTACATACCGGCTGGGGGAAGGGGCGATGCGCTTTTCCGATCTGAAGCGCGTGGCGGCCCCGATCACTTCCAAGATGCTGACGCAGACCTTACGCGAACTGGAGTGCTTCGGCCTCGTTTCACGCGAGGTTCTGCCCTCGACGCCGCCTGCGGTCGAATACCGGCTGACGGATCTGGGGCGGACTTTCCTCGGCGCGGTGAGCGGTATCTGCGGCTGGATCGGCGACAATCACGCGGCGCTGGAACAGGCTCGCATACGGTACGAGCGGAACGCGGCTTGAGATGATGGGGGGGCCGTGGCGGGTCGGCGTGGAGGGCTGGGACCTTTCCCTCTTTATCTTCCACCCGTTCAGCCTGAGCCTGTCGAAGGCCACGCGCTGACTATTGCCCGATCAGCTCTGCCGATGTGACGCTGCGCCATGCACTATCGGTATAGCCGCCATTGTTGCGTCATATGGATTGGGCGTAAAAAGCCATTGCTTGTGGCTGCAGTAGCGCGCGGCCTTCGACAGGCTCAGGCTGATCGTGTGTAGGGTGGGCTCTGAAATGGGGCGAAATCCGCTGGTTTCAAATCAAGGCAACCGCCACCGGGAAACTCCGGATCACGGCCTCCCGCGATCCGGCACGCTTCGTTCGATCAACCGGCCGAGCCGGTCAGGTATTTCTGCTTCAAACCCGCGATTTCGGCATCGGTCAGGCCGAGCCCTTGGCGGATGTAGGCGTCCATCGAGCCATACTTGCGCTCCACCTCGTCAAAGGCGGCCTGCAAGTATTCGGGGCGAACGGTCATCACCGGTTCGAGATAGGAGACGTCGAACGGCGCTCCCGATTTCTTGAACATGGCTGCTGTCGCGGCGTTCTTTTCCTTGAGATAGGCGTTGCTCAGCAGATAGTCGGCCGTGATCGTTTCGCGCGGCACGCCGAGCAGCGACAGGATCACGGCCGTTGCCCAGCCGGTGCGATCCTTGCCCGCCGTGCAGTGATAGACCACGGCGCCCTTGTCCTCGTTCAGCAGTTCGCGCAGCATCGCGGCATAAGCCTTCTGCGCACTGGGGAGCGAGACGAAATCGCGATTGGCCGCTGTCAGCATTTCCGCGCCTTTGCCGCTGGCGATGGCGGCCATCGCTTCGCGCATGTCGCCGCCGAGCGAGCCGCTGCTGTCCGCCGCGACGTCGAGCACCAGCCCGCGTGCGTTGGGCGGCAACCGGTCGGGCTCGCGGGTCCGCTCCGAATTGGTGCGCAGATCGATCACCACCGCCGTGTCGAGATCGGCAATGCGGGCAAGATCGGTGTCGTTCACCCGATCGAGCTGGTCCGCGCGATAGATCTTGCCCATGGCCACCCATTGCCCATCGCTGGTGCGATAGCCGCCGATGTCGCGCCAGTTGGGCACGGTCGAAAGATGCAGCCCGCGATCGCTGACGACCAACGGCAGCCCGCGTTCGGGCACCAGAGTGAAATAGGGGCGGGGCGCCGGGCCGATGCCGGGCACGGTGACAGTGCCACTGGTCAACCCCTCCGCAACCGGCGTTCCGGTGGTGCCGCCGTTGGGATCGGTGCCAGCGAAAATCCGGACTTTGCCCGCGTCGGGCGCCTGCCAGCTGACGCGGTAGCCGCTGCCATCGGGCAGCAGTTCCGCCGAAGCGGCGGTAAACGGAATCGCCTTTTCCTGCGTGGCCGCCGCTGCTTGCGCCGGGCCGGATTGGGCGGTGGTGGTGGTGCAGGCCGCGAGCGGAAGCGCGGTCAGACTGAGCGCGATAGCGGTCGCGCGCAAGGAATGGGTCATCGTCATGGCCGGTTATCCCCGCTGCGAAGAAATATTGCCACCGTCGACCACGAGCTGGGCGGCGGTGATGTAGCTGGCTTCATCGGACAGGAGGAAGCGCACGGCGCGGGCCACTTCCACGGGTTCGCCAAGCCGTTCGAGCAGAATGCGCTTTTCGAAATAGCCTTGCGGCAGCGCCTCCACGGCGGGGCGCATCATCGGGGTCATGATCTGGCCGGGCGAAACCGAATTGATGCGGATACCGTCCTGCGCCAGACGATCGGCCAGCGAACGGACCAGCGACAGCATCCCGCCCTTGGCTGCGGTGTAGATCGGGTTCATCGCATTGCCGAGCGTGGCGTTGATCGAAGCGATGGCCACGATAGCGGAGCCTTTCTGCGATGCGAGATCGGGCAGAATCGCCTGAGTGATCAGAGCCAGCGAACGCAGGTGGATGGCGATACCGGCATCCCAGCTTTCCACGGTCAGCCCATCGATAGAGGCGGTGTCTACCGTGCCCGCCGCATGGACGAGACCGCCCGGCGTGCCGGCATGTTCGCGCGTGGTGGCAAGGGCCGGGGCAATCGCCGCCGGATCGCGCAGGTCGGTGGCGACACCGACTGCGGCCACGCCGTACGTCGCGACGATCTTTTCCGCGGCGGCGCGCGCCGCATCACCGTTGATATCCCACAGGGCGACCGGACGGCCGACTTCGGCGAGAGCTTCGGCCGAAGCCAGGCCGATGCCGGAAGCGCCCCCGGTGATGATCACGGGAGTGGCGGGTGTGCTCAGACTTGATGCAGAACTCATTCAGGAAATCCCTTGTTTTGTTGTGTTTGCAGCATCGCTTTATGGCGCTTTGGTCGCTGCTGGCGTAGCACTTGGCCCTTTGCGATCATAGAGGCCATCGAGTTTGATATTGGCCATTTCCGGCCCGCTTTTGCCCGTTCCCATGGTCACCAGCATGACGTGATCCATCGCATTGGGATTGGCCGCATCGGCCTTGCCGCCGGTCGTGCCCATGACGATGTAATCGCGGCCATGCCGCTGTTCGTAGGCGTAGGCGTGATAATGCCCGGCGATCACGGTGTAAGGGCGGTTCGCCAGCATCCGCTCGATCTCGGCGAATTCGGGCGATGCGGCGCGCCATGCCGGGCGATGCATGAAGATCATGGTCCAGCGGGCATGGGTATTGTCGGCCAGCGCCTTGCGGACGTAATCCACCTGGGCCTTGCTGATGCTGACTTTCTCGCTCGCTTTCACCGCGTCGACGAGCTTTTTCAGTTCGGGCTTTTCCGTGAAGAACTTTGTCTGCGCGGCCTCGTCCGATTGCATCGCGGCGAACAGGCGGGCGAGATCGCCTCTCGGGACATCCGCAAAGAGTTTGGCCCGGTCCACGCGGCCGGACGGCGGATCTTCTGTGTTGAGAGCGATGAACAGCACCCCGTCCTTGACGAAGTGGTAATAATCCCGGCCGAGACGGGCTTTCCACACCTGGCGGAGGATATCGTTGCCCATGTCGTGATTGCCCACGACGTGGAAGAACGGCATCTGCAACGCGTCGATCGCGTTTTCGACCTCGTCCCATTCGCTTTTGATTACGGTTGTGTCCTCGGTGTAGCCTTCAATCAGATCGCCGACACTGATGACGAAATTGGGCTGGAGCCAGTTGATCTGCTCCATCGCGCGTTCGAACACGCCGGGCCGGGCTTCGCCGGTGCGATCGCCGATTATGACGAAGCGCAGCCGGTCGTCCTTTTCGGCCAGCGGCTTTTGCGTGCGCGGGATGCCTGCGGCGTGGGGCGAGCCGTTGGGTAACGGCTCGCCCGCGGAGACCGGACTGAGCGCCAATATCGCGAGGCCGAGGGCCCCGGCGCCGAGATATGGCCATCGCATGTCAGGTCTCCTTATCCGCTTGATGTGTTCGTTCGATCAGAACTCGAAAATCACGTCCATGCCGTAGGTGCGCGGTTCGCCGAACACGGCCCCCGGAACGCCTGCGTTGAAATGGGCGATGTAGTAGTCCTTGTTAAGCAGGTTCCGCCCGAAGACGCCAACCCGCATTCCTTCGGCCACCGGGATATCGATCAGGCTGAGGCGTGCGTTGAGCAGGCCGTAGGAGCCGATCATGTAAACGCCGGAACTCAGGTTCGACGAGCTGTACTGCTTGCTCTGCCAGTTGTAGTTCACATTGGCTTCGATCGCACCGAACCCGAGATCGGGCGAAGTGTAAGTCGCATCGAGCGCGTAGCTATGCTTGGGGGCGTTGGCGAAGCGGAATTCATCCGCCACGTCCTGATCCGCGGCATTGATGATCTTGCTGTATTTCGCGTCGAGATAGCCATAGTTCGCCGTCAGGCGCAAGCCCTTGACCGGAACCAGGGTCAGATCGGCTTCGATCCCCTTGACGGTCGCGCGCCCGGCGTTGAGCACGTCGGTCTTGCGGATATCTTCCGGATCGGACTGCACGTTGACCTGAATATCGCGATACTTCGAAGTGAAGGCCGCGATGTTGAAGCGCACCCGGTTGTTCAGGAACTGCGACTTCAGACCCAGTTCGTAGGACCACAGGGTTTCTTCGCCGAAGCCGGCATTGAAGCTGGCGATCGTGCTGGCACGGGTGTTGAAGCCGCCCGTCTTGTAGCCTTTCACGGCTTTGGCATAGAGGTTCACGTTGTCCGCCGCATCATAGGCGATGATGAAGCTGGGGCTGAAATCGCTGTACGACCGGCGGCCCCCGCCATTGTCCACGCCCACGATCGGGCCGGTGCCGTTCTGCGTCGAAGTGGCGAGCGTAGCGGCGCGCTTGTCCTTCGAATAGCGCGCGCCGACCGTGAGATGCAGCCGTTCCAGATTGTGCGGCGTCCAGGTGAACTGGCCGAACAGCGCCTTGGAGCTGTTGCTGATCGTGGCGTCGGTATACCGCGTCACCGGCTGGGTGGTGGGCAGATTGGCGGCGTGATAGCTGCCGTCTTCATCGAAGTAGTAAGCGCCCACGACATATTCGAGCGAACTGTCGAACAACGAGCCGATGAGCTGAAGCTCCTGGCTGAACTGATCCTGCTTGGTCCAGCTCTGGTTGCGTTGCAGGGCCTGCGGACGGATTGTGCCGCCGAGCACGGCGCCGCTGATGTAATCCTGGTTCTGGAAATTGTTGAGCTTGCGATAGGATGTGATCGAACGGATCGTCAGATTGTCGCTCGCTTCCCATTCGGCGGTAAAGGCATGGCCTTGTGAAACGACATCGTTGGGCAACAGGCCGGCCACGGTCTTGGCGCCGGCGCGGGGACGGTCGGCCTTGTTCGGATAGAACGGCACCTGCGCGATATAGGAAGGGGTGTCGCCGATTTCCGAGCGATCATAGCTGTAGCGCAGCGACAGGTTCGAAGTGGGTTCCCACAGCACATCCGCGCGGTAGGCGGTCCGGTCCTGATCGCCGAAGCGTGACACGCCGGCCCCGGCGTTGCGGACGAAGCCATCCTTCTTCGCGCGCAGATAGGACAGGCCGACGGCAAGCGTATCGCCGACAGGGATATTCACCGAACCCTTGACGCGGAAGTAGTCGCGGTTGCCCACGCTGCCCTGCAGCTTGCCGCCGAATTCGCCGAGCTTGGGCTTGCGGGTGATGAAGTTGATCGCGCCGCCGGTGGCATTGCGGCCGTAGAGCGTGCCCTGCGGGCCGCGCAGCACTTCGATCCGTTCCAGATCGGCAACGTCCATGGCCAGGCCCTGGCTGCGGGCGACATAGACCCCGTCGATATAGATCGCGGTGCTCGGATCCTGGGTGATCTGGTCGTCGTTCAGGCCGACGCCGCGCATGAACACCTGCGTCGTGGCCGCACTGTTCGGGTGCGGGGTCAGTTGCAGGTTCGGCACGTTGGAGCGCAGGTCGGTGAGCCCGTTGATCTGGCGCGTTTCGAGTTCGCGGGCCGTCATCGCCACCAGCGAGATCGGCGTATCCTGCAGGCTTTCCTCGCGCTTCTGCGCGGTAACGACGATTTCGCCGATACCCTCGTCAGCGGCGTCTTGAGCATAAGCAGGCATCGCGGCGGTGCCGAGAAGCGAGGCAACGAAAGTGCAGGCGAAAATACGATTCGTCATGGGCTCTCCCCCTGAAAACAACACACTAAGAGAAAAATGGGACTTTGTACCTACGTGTCGGTAGATTTTCTATCTTCGTGTAGGTAGAAATTCAATACGAAGATTGCGTCAGCCCGCCCTTTTGGTGAATAAGAAGCGCCCTGGGGCATGGGGAAGGAGATCGCGTGGCGACCACGAACAGACGGCCGACCCGCCGTGAAACACGCGAAGTGGCGCGGCAACCGCGGGGCGACGTGACGCGTCAGGCGATCTTGCGGGCTGCCGAACGGATTTTCGCCGATGTCGGTTATGCCACTGCGCGGTTGGAAGATGTCGCGGTGGAAGTGGGTATCCGCCGTCCGTCGATCGTCTACTATTTTCCGGGCAAGCAAGAGCTTTACGATGAGATCGAGGCGGATATTTTCGCATCGATGCATGAATTCGTGCAGGATCGTTTGGCGGGCGTCACCGATCCGATGCAGCGCTTGCTGGCGCTGCTCGATGCCTGGCTCGATTTCCTCATTTTGCGGCCCACCGCGGCGCGGATTATCCAGCGCCTGATCGCGGATCATGGCCCGCGCGGTGACAATCCCATCGAATTCTCGGACAGCGCCTTGCGCGATCTTGAAGCGGTTATCGCCGCCGGGATGGAGAAGGGCGATTTCGCTCCCGTCTCCGCGATGCACATTCTGCAAACGATATCCGCAGGCGCGCTGATGTATGTGGGCAATCCGGCCCAGCTGGGTACCAAGCGCGAATACGATCCCGCCGATCCCGAAGAACTGGCCCGTTTTCGTGCCTTACAGCACAAGCTGGCGCGGGCTGCGGTCGCTTTCTAAGCCATCGACCGCTGAGCCGAGTTTCGTCGCGGGCTTAACGCGGCGAGTCTTCCCCGGTGGCCTGATCGCCACCCAGCACGCGGTATAGCGTCACCCGGTTGCGGACCAGTTCGAGCTGGGTCGCGACTTCATCCTGCCGCGCGGCGAAAAGGCTGCGTTGCGCATCGAGGTTGGCAAGGAAACTGTCCACCCCGCCGCGATAGCGGGCGTTGGCGAGCATCGCGGTGTCGGCTGCCGCCACGCGATAGGCAGTGGCCGCGCGCAGCCGCTCCTGCAATGTTCCCTGATCGGCGAGAGCATCCGCCACTTCGCGAAACGCTGTCTGGATGGCGCCTTCGTAAGTCGCCACTGCCGCATCGCGCCTTGCCTTGGCGGCGGCGATATCGGCACTGCGTTTGCCCGCGTCGAAAATCGTCAACGCCGCATCGGCACCGGCCGATTTGCTGAACGAACCGCTATCGAACAGGCTCGACAGGGCCGTGCTGGCGAAGCCGAGAATGCCGGTGAGAGAAATCGACGGAAACAACGCGGCCCGGGCCACGCCGATATCGGCATTGGATGCGCGCAGGAGGTATTCGGCCTGAATGATATCCGGGCGGCGTAGCAGCACTTGCGAACTTGTCCCGGCGGGGAGCGTGTTTATCGCGCCTGCCACTTGCGCCATGTCGGCGGGGAGCAGGGCCTTGTCGAATTCGGAGCCGACCAGCAGGCGGATCAGGTTCTCATCCTGCGCCAGCGCGGTTTTCTGGCGGGCGACGGTGATTTCCGCGCTGGCCAGAATCTGTTCCGCCTGCCGCAGATCGGTGCGCGGGGCGACCCCGCCTTCGAGCCGGGCGCGGGTCAATTGCACGCTTTTGCGCGCGCTTTCCGCCGTATCCTGCGCGATTTGCAGCAGATCGAGGTCCGCGGCGTAGCTCGCCCACGCATCGACAAGGTCCGACACGAGGCTGAGCCGCACCGTGCGGGCGGCGGATTCCGTGGCCAGAGCCCGGTTCCGTTCGGCATCCGAAGCGTTGGCGAGCTTGCCGAAAAGGTCCAGTTCGAAGCCGGAAATGGCGGCGCTGGCGGAATAGTCGGTCGTGTTCCTGGCGCCCGATCTGTCGATATGTTCGACCGAACCGCCGACGCCGATGACCGGGAATTGCGCCGCACGGGTCGCGCGGGCTTGCGCACGCGCTTCAGCGACATTGGCGGCGGCCACGCGCAAGTCCCGATTGTTGGCCAGCGCCGTTTCGACCAGCGTCTGCAAGCGCGGATCGCGGAAGATATCGCGATAGGAAACCACGGGCAGGGCGGCTTCGTTCTGCACCAGATAGGCATCGCCGATCGGCCATGAAGGGGAAACGGGCGGTGTGGGCAGTTCGGTGCGCGGGGCCAGCGAACAGGCCGCCAGCGCCAGGGGCGCGCCAAAGGCGATCAGGCGCTTGCTCATGGGGTCGGCTCCGTCTTGGTATCGGGATCGTCATTGCGGCCGAAGCGCTTGCGGGCGGCTTTCATTCCATCGCGGACCCCGCGCCGGACAAGCACGAAAAACAGCGGGATGAAGAAAATGGCCAGCGCCGTGCCAGTGAGTACCCCACCGACGACCGAAGTGCCGATGGCGATGCGGCTGTTGGCCCCCGCGCCGCTGGCCAGCGCGAGCGGCAGCACGCCGAAGCCGAACGCCATGCTGGTCATCAGAATGGGGCGGATGCGCAGCCGAGCGCCTTCCAGTGCGGCGTCGATTACCCGCATGCCGCGTTTCTCGGCGGCTTCGGCGAATTCGATGATCAGAATGGCGTTCTTGGTGGCAAGCCCCATGGCCGTGATCAGGCCGATCTGCAGGAACACGTCATTTTCCAACCCGCGCAGAGTGGCCGCGAAAATGGCCCCGATGAGCCCGAGCGGGACAACCAGGATTGCCGCCACCGGGATGGACCAGCTTTCATAAAGCGCGGCGAGGCAGAGGAAAACGACCAGTAGCGCCAGCATATAGAGCAGGGGGGCCTGTCCCGACGCGGTTCGTTCCTCATAGGACGATCCGGACCAGGCGATGCTGGTGCCGGGGAATTTGGCGGCCAGCCCCTCGATGATGGTCATCGCTTCGCCGGAACTGGTCCCGGCTGCGGTCTGCCCCTGAATCTGGAAGGCCGACAGCCCGTTGAAGCGCGAGGTGCTGCTGGGTGCGGTGCCCCAGTCCACATGTGAAAAGGCGGTGAACGGGGTCATGCTGCCGCTGGCGTTGCGAACATACCAGTCCCCGAGGTTTTCAGGGCGCGAGCGATAGGGCGCGTCAGCCATCACATAGACCCGTTTGACGCGCCCGCGATCGATGAAATCGTTAACGTAAGTTCCGCCCCAGGCGGTCGATATCGTGGAATTGATATCGCTTTGTTTGAGGCCAAGCGCGGTCGCCTTCTGGGTGTCGACCGAAATCGTCATCTGCGAAATGCTCGGGAGATCGCTCAGGCGCACGCCCGCCAGCCGGGGATCGGCATTGGCCTGGGCCAGAAGCTTATCCCGCGCCTCCTCGAATTCGCCGCGTGGCATCCCGGATGCGTTCTGGAACTGCATGGTGAAACCGGAGGAATCGCCGAGGCCCCGAATCTCGCCGGGAACCAGGGCGAAGACCTGAGCATCGCGCAAGGCGCGGAAGGCTTTGGTGGCGCGTTCGACAATCGCGTCGGCGCTGTTTTCCTCGCCATGGCGTTTATCCCACGGGACCAGCTTGACGAAAGTCTGGCCTGAGCTTTGCCCGGACGGGCTCCCACCGCCGCCGCCGACCAATGCGAACATGCTTTCGACATTGGCCTTTTCATGGGTGTTGAAATAGGTCTGGATCGCCTGCTGCACTTCCATCGTGCGGTCGCGCGTGGCCCCGGCCGGCAGGCGGTACTGGACCATGACGAGCCCCTGATCTTCGTTCGGGATGAAGCCGCCCGGCAGGCGGATGAACATCGCGCCCATCACGACGAGCAGGGCGGCATAGACCCCCAAGGCGATCCATTTGTGTGCGATGACCTTGGCCACCATGGCGCGGTAACGCACCACAAAAGCGTCGAAGGTTCGGTTGAATTTTTCATGCCCGCGGTCGATCCATTCCGCGGCTTTGGGGAAGCGCCGTTCGAGCCCCGACTTTTCGAGATCCTTGCCTTCCGCCGATTTCGGCTTGAGCAAAGTGGACGTCAGCGCGGGGCTGAGGATCAGCGCGACCAGCACCGACAGGATCATCGCGGAAATGATGGTGAGAGAGAACTGGCGATAGATCACCCCGGTCGATCCGCCGAAAAACGACATCGGCAGGAACACCGCCGACAGAACCAGCGCGATGGCAATCAGCGCGATCTGGATTTCCTTCATCGATTCCAGCGTCGCTTCACGCGCGCTCATGCCCGGATTCTCGTGCATCAGCCGTTCGACGTTCTCCACCACCACGATCGCATCGTCGACCAGCAGGCCGATTGCCAGAACGAGACCGAACATGGTCAATGTGTTGATCGAAAATCCGGCGAGATAGAACACGACCAGCGTGCCCAGCAGGACCACCGGGACGGCGATGGCGGGGATGAGGGTGGAACGCCAGCTTTGCAGGAAGACGAACATCACGATCACCACCAGAATGACCGCCTCGATCAGCGTCTTGCCGACTTCCTCCACTGACAGCTTGATAAAATCGGTGTTGTCGCGCGGGAAGGAATAGACCAGCCCATCGGGGAAATCCTGGGACAGGGTGCGCATTTCCGCGTGGACCAGCTCGGACGTCTTCAGCGCGTCCGCACCGGGGGAGAGCGAGATCGACAGGCCCGCGCCGGGGTGCCCGTTCAGGCGGCGGATGGTATTGTAGTTTTCCGCGCCGATTTCCACCCGGGCCACATCGCGAATGCGCACCACCGAGCCATCGGACAGGGTCTTGACCACGATCTGCCCGAATTCCTCAGGCGTGCGCAACTGGCCCTGTGCGTTGACGGTGGCGTTGAGCATCTGCCCCTGAGTGGTCGGTTGATCGCCAAGCTGACCTGCGGCGACCTGCACGTTCTGGCTCTGGATCGCGCTCACCACGTCGCTCGGCATCAGGCTCATGGCGGTGAGGCGCTGCGGGTTGAGCCAGATGCGCATGGCGTGGGGCGAGCCGAACACGTTCACATCGCCCACGCCCGGCACGCGGGACAGCGGGTCCTGCACCGAAGAGGCGAGATAGTCGGCGATTTCGCGGTCGTCACGCTGGTTGGTGATGTCGTAAATCGCCACCAGCATCAGCGAATCCGGGTTCGATTTGCTGACTCTGACCCCTTGATTCTGCACACTTTGCGGCAGGCGGGAAATGGCCGACTGGATCTTGTTCTGAACCTGGACCTGCGCAATGTCGGGATCGGTGCCCTTGGCGAAGACCACGGCGATGAGAACCGATCCGCTGGAAGCCGATTGCGAACTGAAATAGAGCAGCCCGTCCAACCCGGTGAGCTGTTGTTCCAGAACCTGGGTCACGCTGTTTTCGACCGTTTCGGCCGATGCCCCGGGATAAGTGGCGCGGATATTGATCTGGGTGGGGGCGATATCGGGATAGCGATCGATCGGCAGATTGCGCAGGGCGGCGAGCCCCGCCAGCATGACAATGATCGCGATCACCCAGGCAAAGATCGGGCGGTCGACAAATATGCGTGACATGGGGCGTCAGCCTCCCGCTTTCGCGGTGGGCTTCGCTTTGGCTGCGGCCCCGCCGGGCACTTGCGCGCGGCTGGCGGGAACCGGCTTGATCGCTGCGCCATGCGCCAATCCGCTGGTGCCCTGGGTAATGATCCGATCGCCGGCCTTGAGACCGCCGGTGACGACCCAGTTGGCGCCGGCGGTCCTGTCGGTCACCACTTTGCGGCGTTCCGCCTTGTTGTCCTTGCCGACGAGATAGACGAACGGCGTGCCGTCGAAATCGCGCTGCAAGGCCTGTTGCGGGATGAGGAACGCGTTGGGATTGATCGCCTGATCGAAAATCGCGGTCACGAACATGCCCGGCAGCAGCAAACCCTGCGGATTGGGGAAGCGGGCGCGCAAAGTGACCGATCCGGTCGCTTCGTCCACTGTCACTTCGGAAAACTGGACCTGCCCGGTCTGGGGATATTCGCTGCCGTCTTCCAGGCGGAGATGGACTGCGGTGCTGCCGTTCTGCATGCCGCCGCTGGCGAAGCTGCGCCGCAGCCGCGTCAGATCGGCGCTCGACTGCTGCATATCGACATAGACCGGATCGGTGCTTTGGATAATGGCCAGTGGCTCGGCCTGCCCGGCGCTGACCAGCGCGCCCTTGGTGAACAGCGATCGTCCGATCCGTCCGCTGATCGGGGCCGGGACGGTGGTGAAGCGCAGATTGATCCGCGCGGTTTCAAGCGCGGCCCGGCGTTGCGCCACGGCGGCCCGGGCGACTTGCGCCTGCCCTTGCGCATCGGTGTAATCCTGTTTGGCGACCGCTTCGATTTCGGCAAGTGGACGATAACGGTCGGCCTTGGTGGCTGCGGTGTTGGCTGTGGCCTGAGCGCTGGCCAGATCGGCCGCCGCCTGATTGACGGCCGCCCGATAAAGGCTGGGATCGATTTCGAATAGCGGCTGGCCCGCACGGACATAGCTGCCTTCGGCAAAATTGCGCTTGAGGATCACACCGGAAATTTGCGGGCGCACTTCGCTGGTGGCGGAAGCGGCCACCCGGCCGCCCAGTTCGGTGGGCACCGGAACGGCCTGCGGATTGACGACGACATAGCCGACCTCGCGCGCGTTCCTGCCTTTGCCGTTTCCGTCGGCATCGGTGCCGGAGCAGGCGGCCATCATGGTCAAAGTAAGGGAAATCAGCGCGATGCGTCCGATCGACTTGCGTATAACCATTTGCATTAGCACCTTGACCTCAAGACTCGTCATTTCCTTGCAAACCCGGTGATGGCAGGCAACCACCGCAACCCAGTCTGCGACAAATTGCGACAAATTGCGCGAACGATCGCTGTCGCTTAGGCGGGTTTTGTTTCGTCCCCGTGCAAGACGCTCCCACATGAAACTGCGCTGAACGGCATAGGATGATACGGTATAATGAACAGACCTTTCGGGCGTGTCTGCGGGTGGCTTTTCCGCGCAGGCGCTCATAGAGGAAGCGGGAGCGTCATGGATCGGCGTGGATCGGCCTGCCGTGGCGCAGGGGCAGGAGATACGGCATGACTTCAGGGGAAATACGCGCGCCGGGCGGCAACGCGATGGACCTGACCAGCGGGCCGATCGCCAGAACCCTGCTGATCTTCGCGCTGCCCGCGCTGGGTTCGAACGTGCTGCAATCGGTCAACGGATCGATCAACGCGGTGTGGATCGGGCAACTGGTCGGTGAAACGGGCCTTGCCGCGACGGCCAACGCCAATCTTGTCATGTTCATGATGTTTGCGCTGATTTTCGGTTTCGGCATGGCGTCGACCATTATCATCGGCCAGTGCGCGGGGCGGGGCGATCTTGCCGGCATGCGGCAGGGCGTGGGCACCGGGGTGACGCTGTTTTTCGTGCTCGGCCTGGTCGCCACACTGGTCGGCTGGCTGACCGCGCCGCAACTGCTGCATCTGCTGGGAACGCCGGACGACGTTTTCCCGCAGGCGCTGATCTATCTGCGCGTGATGTATCTCGGCCTGCCGACAAGCCTGCTGACGGTGTTCTTCGCCATGGCGATGCGCGGGGCGGGGGATTCGCTGACCCCGATGCTGCTGATGCTGCCGGGCATGTTCATCGATATCGCGCTCAATCCCCTGTTGATCCTCGGCTGGGGGCCGATTCCGGCCATGGGGATCAAAGGCGCGGCGATGGCGACGCTGATCGCCAATTTCGTGTCCTTCGTGGTGATGGTCGCCGTCATTTACGCCCGCGACTTGCCGGTGCGCCTGCGCGGCCCGGAATGGCGCTATCTTGTTCCCCGGCGGGATCTGGTCGGGATCATTGTCGGCAAAGGCATCCCGATGGGATTACAGATGGTGGTGATGTCCGTCTCCGCACTGGTCATGCTCGGCCTGGTCAACCGCGAAGGGACGGACACGGTGGCCGCCTATGGCGCGATCAACCAGTTGTGGACCTATATCCAGATGCCTGCGATGGCGATCGGCATGGCGGCCAGCGCGATGGCCGCGCAGAACATCGGTGCGGGCAAGTGGGACAGGATCGACCGGATCGCCGTGGCCGGGGTGCTCGTCAATCTGGCGCTGACCGGGTCGATGGTGGTTCTCACTTTGCTGTTCGATCATCGGTTGCTGACCCTGTTCCTGGCCGATCACGCCGATGCGATCATGATCGCGGAACATATCGGTCTGCTGGCAAGCTGGGCCTTCATCCTGATGGGGGTGACGATGGTGTTGTCTTCGATCACGCGCGCCAACGGGGCGACCATGGTGCCGCTGGTCATCATGGTGCTGGCCTATATCCCCGGGCGGCTGGGCTCGATCTATCTGCTGAACGATTCGATCGGGGCGGATGCGATCTGGTGGAGCTTCCCTATTGGCGGGGCCTTGTCGCTGCTGCTGACGTTTGCCTACTACTGGCAGGGAAGCTGGCGGAACATCCGCCTGCTGGCGACTGTGGAAGAAGCGGAGGAATTCGTTCAGAGCGAAGGCGAGCCGACCGGGCGCATACTGCCCAACGGGTAAGACCGGCACAGCCGCCGACAGCGCCGGTTGCACAAATTTCCGGACGCCATTGGCAAGCCTTTCCGCAACAGGTAATGCCGGACCCGAGTATAAAAATCGCTAGCTTTACTGGGAGGGGATATGGCGCGTCGTAACAAGCTTTTGCTTGCAGGTGCGGTGGTGGCCGGTGTGGCCGGACTCGCATGGGCGTGGCAGGCCAACGTGTTCCGGGCAAACCCGGCAATCGATTATTCCGGGCCTCTGGCCGGGTGGGATGCCTGGGGCAACGATCCGGGCGGATCGCGCTATTCGCCGCTGACCCAGATCACGCCGGAGAACGTCTGGGCGCTGAAACCGGCGTGGACCTACAACATCGGCATGATCAAGAATCCGCCGGAATTCTCCTCGCCGACGCTGGAGGGAACGCCCATTCTGGCGGAATCGCGCCTCTACGTCTGTTCCGGTGGCGGGCGTATCGCCGCGATCGATCCGGAAACGGGCAAGGAAATCTGGGGGGCCGAACCGAAATCCGACAATTTCAGCACCTACCTGCTGAGCTGCCGCGGCGTGACCTATGCCCGCGATGCGAAAGTGGCCGAAGGCGAACTCTGCGCGGGCAAGATCTTCGCCGGAACGCTCGACGGCCGCTTGCTCGCATTCGATTCCGCCACCGGTAAAGTATGCCAGGATTGGGGCGTGAAGGGTGTCGTCGATCTCAAGCCCGATCTGGGCCAGTACGAACGCGGCGACGTGTCCATTTCCTCGCCCGCGGTGGTGATCGGCACCAATATCGTCACCAACAGCCGGATCGCGGACAATATCCGCACCGATATGCCCGCAGGCGTGATCCGCGCGTTCGATATCCACACGGGGCAGCCGACATGGTCGTGGAATGCCCTGCCGCCGGGCATGTCGGATACGGCGGATGCGCCCGAAGGGGAAAATTTCGTCCGTTCGACACCCAATTCGTGGGCGCCGATGTCGGCCGATCCGGCATTGAACATGGTCTATGTGCCGATGGGCAACGCGCCGCCGGATCACTTCGGCGGCGATCGCCGGGGCCTGGATTACTATTCCAGCGCCGTGGTGGCGCTGGACGGTGCGACAGGCGAAGTGAAATGGCACTTCAAGACGGTCAACCATGACGTGTGGGATTACGATATCCCCTCGCAGCCGGTGCTGTTCGATCTGCCCACCGCTGCGGGCAAAGTGCCCGCGCTGGCGCAGGCGACCAAGGTCGGCCATATCTTCATTCTCGACCGGCGGACGGGCAAGCCGCTGTTCCCGGTGGAGGAACGCCCCGTGCCGCAGGGCGGCGTGCCGGGCGAAAAGCTGGCCCCGACCCAGCCTTTCCCGGTCAACAAGGCTTTCATCGTCCGCGATCCCGATCTGACCGAGGACGACATGTG
Source organism: Caenibius sp. WL (assembly GCF_019803445.1). Taxonomy (NCBI): domain Bacteria; kingdom Pseudomonadati; phylum Pseudomonadota; class Alphaproteobacteria; order Sphingomonadales; family Erythrobacteraceae; genus Caenibius; species Caenibius sp. WL. The sequence goes on along the minus strand of NZ_CP081844.1, from coordinate 2,595,946 downwards.
GGGCTTCACGCCCTATGACAAATCGAAGTGCAAGGAGGCTTTCCGCTCCTACGATTACAAGGGCCTGTTCACTCCGCCGTCGACCCGCGGCTGGATCCAGTTCCCCAGCTTCATGGGGGCATCCAACTGGGGCAGCGTTTCGGTCGATCAGCAGCGCGGCATCCTGGTCGCCAACACCACTCAGGTGGCGGCGATCATGAAGCTGATTCCGCAGGCGGAAATCGAAGCGCGCACCAAGGCGGGGGAACGCATCATCCCGACCAAGGGCGCGCCTTACGGCCTGACGATGAAGCCGCTGCTTTCGCCCTTCGGTGCGCCGTGCAACCGGCCGCCCTGGGGCAAGCTGATGGCTATCGATCTCAAGGCGGGCCAAGTCCTGTGGAACGTGCCTCTGGGCACGGCGCGCGATCAGGCCCCGTTTCCGCTGTGGTTCAAGCTGGGCGTGCCCAACATGGGCGGTTCGGTCGTGACCGGTTCGGGACTGATCTTCATCGGCGCGACCTCCGACCAGTATATCCGCGCCTATGATATCAAGACGGGTGAAGTCGTCTGGCGCGCGCGCCTGCCGGCTGGCGGACAGTCCACCCCGATGACCTACCGTCTCAAGAAGAACGGGCGCCAGTATGTCGTGATCGCGGCAGGCGGCCATAAGTTCATGGGGACGAAGCTGGGCGATTCCCTTGTCGCTTTCGCGCTGCCGGAAGGTTCCTGACGGGAACCGCGCCGGCACGTCGGAAGACACGGGATGAGAGGCATCGGGATGAGAGGATAGAATATGGCAAACACGCTTCCCCACCTGCTTTCGGAAGGGCGGATCGGCTCCATGGTTGTGCGCAACCGGATCGCCGTTCCCGCCATGGGGGTCAGCATGGCGGAACCCGATGGCCACTGCGGCGAACGGATCATCCGCTATCATGAGGAGCAGGCGAAGGGGGGCGTGGGCCTCATCATCACCGGGGTGGCTGGCGTTGCATGGCCGGTCGGCAGCAATCTGCTCAGGCAGATCGCGATTTCGGATGACCGCTTCCTGCCGGGCCTGACCGCGCTGACCAGCGCGGTTCATGCCCATGGCAGCAAGATCGCGGCGCAGATTCACCATGGCGGGCCGGTGGCGCAGGTCGATATGATCGAAGGCCGCCCGCTGTGGGTGCCGAACGTGCCGCCCGCGCCCAAGGGCAATATGGTCACGGCGTTCCTGCCCGAGGAAATCGAGCAGATGGCCAAGCCCAGCGCGCCGATCACGCTCAAGATCATGACGGTGGAAGATATCGCGCTGGTGGTCCGCCAGTTCGCCGAAGCGGGCGTGCGGGCGAAGAAGGCGGGGTTCGATGCGGTGGAAATCCACGGGGGGCACGGTTATCTGCTGTCTTCCTTCATCTCCCCCAAGACCAATCAGCGCACCGACGAATACGGCGGGTCGCGCGAAAACCGGATCCGCTTCCTGCTGGAAGTGATCCGCGCGGTGCGCGCGGCGGTCGGCCCCGATTTTCCGGTGTGGTGCAAGCTCGATTCCCGCGAAGTCGGCAAGGAAGGCGGGCTCACGATCGAGGAGGCGATCTGGAACGCGCAGCAGGCCGAAGCGGCCGGTGTCGACGCCATTTGCGTGACGGCCTATCACGATACCGACCAGCTCAAGCTGCATTCGGGATCGCACACCCCGCATGAGCCCGGGCTCAACATTCCTTTCGCCGCGCAGATCAAGGCTGCGGTAAACGTGCCGGTGATCGCTTCGGGCCGGATCGAGCCCGAAGTGGGCGACAAGGCGATTGCCGATGGCAGCCTCGATTTCGTGGCCATGGGGCGCAAGATGCTGGCCGATCCCCATCTGCCCCGCAAACTCACCGAAGGGCGGGCGGACGATGTGCTGCCGTGCATCTACTGCTACACCTGCATCAGCGCGATCTATGTCAACATTTCCACCCGTTGCGCGGTCAATCCGGCGACGGGCCTCGAATACTTGCGCCGTGCCAGGGCTGACGGCGCGACGCCGCGCAAGCGCGTGGTGGTGATCGGCGGCGGCCCCGGCGGAATGGAATCCGCGCGGCGGCTGGATGCAGCCGGGCACGATGTGGTCCTGCTGGAAAAGGGCGACAAGCTGGGTGGCACGCTGCGGTTCGCCTCGCTCGCCTATCCCGCGAACGAACGGTTGCTCAACTGGTTGCAGCGACAGATCGGGAAGTCCGGCGTGGACGTGCGCCTGAGGACCGAGGCGACCCCGGAATTGCTCCGCTCGCTCAGGCCCGATGAAGTGGTTGTGGCGACAGGGGCCCGGCGGGCCATGCCGCCGATCCCCGGATCGGATCAGCCGCATGTCCTGTCAGGCGACGATATGCGCCAGTTGATGATGGGGCAAAGCTCGGACGAACTGAAGCGCAAGACGGGCTGGCTCGCCCGTACGGCGACCCGGATCGGCGCGGTAACCGGGATCACCGACAATCTCGAATTCGTGCGCAAGGCGACGCATCAATGGATGCCGCTGGGCCAGCGCGTGGTGGTTATCGGCGGGGAACTGGTCGGGCTCGAACTGGCGGAATTCCTGGGCGAACGCGGGCGGCAGGTGACAGTGCTGGATGAACAGCAGAGTCTCGGGCGCGGTCTCACCGTGGTCCGCCGGATGCGGTTGATCGCGGAATTGCGCGAACACGGCATCGATCTGCGTGGCGGCGTTGCCGATATCCGCATCGGTGCCGATGCCGTCACTTTTGTGAACGAGAGCGGTCAGGCGCAGTCCGTGCCGTGCGATCAGGTGATCGTGGCGCAGGGCGCAACCGGCGATCTGTCGCTGGCGCAGCAGCTTGAAGCGCAAGGCTTCACCGTACACGCCATTGGGGATGCGTTGGGGGTGAACTATATCGAAGGGGCGATGCGCGGGGCGGGCGATCTGGTGGATCGGATCGGCTAGAGTTTCGCCGCTGGTGGGCGGGCCGGTGTCAAACCGTTTTCCTACCTGCGCCTGACCTGCCATGGAGGAGGGATGGTCTCCTCCACAGCCATTGCGAATGCCGCAAAGCAGCCCGGACTGCTTCGTTCCGGATCAGATTCGGGGGCATCGCGACGGCGTGCGTCGCCGTTGACGAAATGCCTTTGGAAAGTCACACGGAATGTCCGCAGGCATTTGTAATAAAAGAGAAATCACCGAAACAAGACCCGCGTTCTGGATCAACTTAAAACTGACACATCCTGCCTCGCGGCAGTGGCCCGGCGGGCTTCCGGGCAGGGCTGGCGGATCGTCCGCCAGAATTTGACAGGACTCGTAGTCTGCCATAATTCTCGCCCCGGGCCGGGCCATCCGGCGAACAAAGAATTGGGAGCGATGAAAGCATGACGCAGCGGCTGGCGGGCAAGAAGGCCCTGATCCTCGGGGTGAACCGGGACAATCTGGGGCTCGCCCTGGCAGAGCGCTTTCTGGCCGAAGGGGCGGCGGTGGCGATTGCCGGGCGCAATCCGGACAACACGGCCGCGCTGGCCAAGGAACTGGGTGTTGCCGGGTTCGTCTGCGATCTTACCGATATGGCATCCATCGATCGCACGGTCGAAGGGGCGGCCGGGGCTCTCGGCGGGATCGATATCGGGATCAATTCCACCGGCTGGGGTCTGCTGAAGCCGTTCCTCGAAACGACCGAAGAAGAATTGCAGGCCATGGCGGCTTTGCAGTTCACCGGCCCGTTCCGCTTCTTCCAGGATTTGCTGCGCGTGCTTTCCGATGGCGGCAGCCTGATCCAGATTTCTTCCGTCACTGCCACGATCATGATGGACGATCACGCCGCCTACATGGGCACCAAGGCCGGGATGGAACATGTGATGCGCTGCATCGCCAACGAATTCGGCGCGCGGGGCATCCGGGCCAATTCGCTGGCGCCGGGCGGTATTGCCGATGCTCCGATGTCGGGCGGGGGCCTGCATCTGCCTGCCTTGCAGGCGCTTTATGGCCGTGAAATCCCGCTGGGGCGGCCCGGCGTGAAGAAGGATGTGGTCGATGCCGCGGTCTGGCTGGCGGGTGACGAGGCCGGTTTCGTAACCGGGCAGGTGATTCATGTGAGCGGCGGGCAGACGCTGCGTCGCAATCCGTCGATGGCGGATATCGGCGGCGCTTTCGCCGCCTGACCGGCCTCAGCGCATTTCAGAAAAAAGAGGAACGGGCAGCCGGGTCGCGAGTGCTGTCCGTCCCTCTCCTGAAGGGGCGTCGTTCACGCCCCGAAATCGATTACGGTGACAGGATTGCTGCCATCCCATTCCTTGCTTGCAACGATTCCGGAACGGATCAGTTCCGCCGTTGCGGCGCTTTCGATGAATTCGATACGCGTGTTCGCTTCATCTGGCAGAGTGAGATAGGCGACGCGGGTGCCGGGATTCTGGGCGCGGAAAATCGTGGTGCAGCCGTCTGCTTCCGCCTGTTGCACATCCTTGTCGAGATTTTCGGTCAGCCAGGCGATGTGGTGCAGGCCGAGGATCGGTTCGCCGTCCGCTGTGCGATAGGGTGAAGCAGTGTCGCTGGTCTGCTGGATCAGTTCGACCTGCATTTCGTTCTGATAGCCCATCGCCACGTCCATTTTCACCGTGGTCGGCTCACCGCAGTAAACGCCTTCCATCGTGACATTGCGGAACACCGTCCATGGGCCGATACCCATGGTGTCCATCCAGTGTTGGATGCCGGCATCGAGGTCTTTCACGATGTAGCCGAGCTGGATGATCTGCCCGTACTTGAGCTGCGCCATACTGATACTCTCCCTTATGAATTCGCGGCGTGGAGTCCGGCGCGGCGGCCGAAGAAGGATGCTTCGCCAAGGCATGTGCCCGATGCGTAGCTGATGCTGTCTTGTGCAAGATTGGAAGCGCAGGCGCCAGCGGCATAAAGGCCCGGAACTGCCGCGCCGGCGGCATCGAGCACTTCGCCATCGGCGGAAACCTTGAGCCCGCCCAGTGTGAACCCGGTATAGACCGCCGTACCGAACGACAGATCGAACGCGGCATAAGGCCCTTTGTCGAGCGGTTTGATCCACTTGGGATACTTGTGGAATTCCGGGTCCTCGCCATTCGCGGCGTGGGCGTTGTAGGAGGCCATGGTCGCCTGCAGGCTGCCTGCGGACAGTTTCAGCCCGGCTTCCATTTCGGCGATCGTCTCATAACCGTCGACCAGCCTCTGGTTGGTCAGTTCGGCAAAGCGCGGATAGGCGAAGATCTCGGCGTCCACGATCAGGTAAACGGTGCCGCCCGGTTGCCGTGTCGAGATGAGGCCGGTTCGGCTGTGATAGGAATCCTCAGCCACGAACCGCTTGCCTTCGCCGTTGACCAGCACCCCTTTCAGCAGGTCCTGCGGCGGATAGAACGGGGAGGTGATGAACGGTTCGTCCATGAACTCCGTAACCCCGCCGGCCGCTGCGCCCAATTGGATGGCCAGGCCGTCATCATAAGGGCTGCCCTGCACGAAAGCGGATTGGAGGATGGGAACATGCATGGCCACCATCTCGGCGTTCTGGCCAAAGCCCCCGGCGGCGAGGATCACCCCCTTGCGTGCCCGAATGAACCGCGTTTCACCGAAGTTGCGCAGGCGCACGCCGACAATGCGCGAACCATCGCTGGCATCATTGCTGACAAGGGCTTCCACTTTGCTGTCTGTCAGGATTTCGGCACCCAGCGCGGTGGCGGCATCGGTGAGAATACGCAGGGCCAGTGCTCCGCCGCCTTCCTCGCCATCGAAAGCGACCTTGTGTCCGCGCGGGGCGGGCCTGGCGTGATCGCGATAAGGCCAGACCTGTTCGTTACCGGTCCAGATCAGGCATTCGCGGGTCGGCTGGACCACGCTCTTTTCCGGGTAGAACGAGCGGTCGAACGGCACGCCCTGTTGCTCCAGCCAGTCGAAATGGGCGACGCTGCCGTGCGCATAAAGCCGGATTTTCTCCTCATCCGGCCTGATCGACACGGCGGCCAGATAACGCGCCATGTCTTCCGGATCATCATCGAACCCACAGGCTTTCTGCACGGCGGTGCCGCCGCCGAGGTAGAAATGCCCGGCTGCGGCCGAGGTAGTGCCCGTGCAGCCGCTGCTGCGTTCGATGGCGATAACCGAAGCGCCCGCGTTGCGAGCCTCGATCGCGGCGCATGCGCCCGCCATCCCGCATCCGACGATGACGATATCCGCCGTCTGATCCCACGATGCGACCGTCGCTGCGTCCAGCAGCAGCGGATTGTCCTGCGCCATTACCTTTCATCCTCATCTCTTCGCTGACGGAAGAAATAGGGTGAACTGTAAGTTCGGTCAAATATGATTTGCTGCGGGCGGCATCAGGCTGCGTGGGGCTCAGGTTGAAAGGAACGCCGCCAGTTCTTCGGCCACCAGCCGCACCTGTGTCGCCATGTCCTGCGCCGACCACAGGCTGCGGCGCGAATGATCGCTGCATAAGTGATCCAGACGAACCAGCAGGAGATGCGCGCGTGCCCGTTCGCGCGAGAGTGGGCCAGTGGCCGGTGTCATGGCAGCCGCCGCGAAGCCTCCGATTCCCGCCGATCCGAGGCGATCGATCAGTGCGTTGCGTTCATCCCGCAGACGCCGTTCGAAATCAGGTTCGAACACCGGCAGTTGCAACACCAGATGCGAGACATAGCCGTGTTCGACATAGAGTTGGCTGAGCTTGTCGATCCATGCGCACAGGCCGTCCACGTCTGACGGAGCGATATCGCCCAGTTCTAGGCAGAGGTTCTGCCAGTCGTCGGCGATGCCTTCATAAATCGCGGTGGCCAGCGCGAGTTTGGATTCGAAGTGGAGGTAGAACGTCGTCCGCCCGATCCCGGCGGTGCGGATAATATCGTCGATGGTCGTTTCGCTATAGGATTTCCTGCTCAGCAGGTGCGCTGCCGCGGTCAGGATCGCGGTCCGCGTCTGGCGCAGGCTTTCTTCCTGCGATGCCGTGCGTCCGGCCGGGCGCCCGCGTTTGCGTTTCGGGGCAGCGGGGAGAGTGGGGGCGGTTTCGGTCATGGCGTGTGGTGGGCATGCGTAGAACATTGCGCGGAAAAGTGGGAATCGGTTTTCCAGTATCGGGAAAAATTCACCGTTCGGGGCAAGCTCAAATGACTCGCAATTATGTTATTGCGAGTCATTTGCATATATGCGAGACATGTTGCCAAGCAGAGGATGGCGTTGCCCGTGGATATCCTGGTGCATCGCTCCTCGCCCTCAATCCGCACTATGCCCGCACAGGAGAAGGCGATGTATATCTATCTGGACCAGCCCGTTGGCCGCCTTGAAAATGGGGAACGCTTCCTGCTCTGGGCGATGCGCGGATGGTCGCATGCGATTGCAAAGAATCTGTGCCCGCCCATGGCGCTGTGCCGAGGCTTCACCGCGATCAATGCGATTGCCGCCTTGCCCGACTTCCATCTGGCTATGGCACTGCTCAACCGGGATGCGCTGGTGCAACTCTCGCTCGCACCGATGGAATATGCACGGATCATGGAGGATGAGGCGATCCTGCTCGGCCTGTGGCGCGATATTGCGCTGGGGCGGCGCGATCATATGCGCGAAACGCTGGCGTTCCTGGTGGATGACGATGTCCTCAACGCCACAGCCGATGCGCTGACTGCGGCCATGGCCAAATTCATAGCTGCCGGGTTCGACTGTGCCGGCCTTGTCCGAGAGTCCCTGAAGGAAGAAAAGTGATGAGCGATCGCCTCGCCGGCAAGGCGCATTTGCCGCCGTCCGGTGCTTTGACGGTGGAGGAAGTACGATCTGTCCGCCATTGGAACGAACACCTGTTCAGCTTCACGATCACGCGGCCGCCGTCATTCCGGTTTCGTTCGGGCGAATTCGTGATGATCGGCCTGCCCGGGGAAGGGCGCCCGTTGTTGCGCGCCTACTCGCTCGCCAGCCCGGCCTATGCCGAAGAATTGGAATTTCTGTCGATCAAAGTGCCCGATGGGCCGCTGACATCGCATTTGCAGAAGATTCAGCCGGGCGACCAGATCTATCTGGGGCGGAAGCCTACCGGGACGCTGGTGGCCGATGCCTTGCTGCCGGGCAGGCGGTTGTTCCTGCTTTCCACTGGCACGGGCCTTGCCCCGTTTCTGAGCCTGGCGCGCGATCCCGATCTCTACGAGCGTTTCACCGAAATCCTGCTCGTCCACAGCGTGCGCCGCGTCAGCGATCTCGCGTTCCGACAGGAGCTGGAAAGCCAGCTTGCGGGCGATCCGCTGGTCGGGGATCAGGCGCTGCTGCAATTCCACTATCTGCCGACCGTGACGCGCGAAGCGTTTCGCACCACCGGACGGATCGGGACTCTGATCGACAGCGGCCGTCTGTTCGAGCGGATGTTGACCGGGCCGCGCCATTTCACGCCAGAACTCGATCGCGTGATGCTCTGTGGAAGCATGGCCATGATCCGCGAATTTCAGGAACGGTTGGCGGGCCTCGGCTTTAGCGAAGGTTCCAACGCCGCGCCGGGTGAATTCGTGATCGAGCGTGCTTTCGTCGATTGACCTCTGGCCCCTGCGGCAATTTGCCCCATTGCCACAACGGCCCCATGTGCGAATATGGCGCATACGGGGCCATATTGTTTGACCGCTGCCGTCCAGGCTCCTGCGGCAGACAAGAGGACTGGCAAGCATGGTAACGCACAAGCGGGACGCCGCACAGGAATTCCGGCGCATGCTCAAATGGATCGCGCTGGCGGCCGTGCTTATGGTTGTCGGTGCGATTGCCTATCTCGCCGCAATGGATTCGCTTACTCTTCACACCGTGATTGCAAGCATTCTGGGTGTGTTCTTTTCGGTCCTGCTGGGCTGCGGGTTGTTCGCTCTGGCTTTTTTCAGTGACAAGAGCGGGCACGATGACGATGTGACCGATGCCGGCCGGGGAGGCCCGCCCCGGCGGGATTGACCGGCGGGCTTGAGCCTGTCTCCACACTAAAAATACCATCCAGCTTTGCCGCCGAGGTGTCCCTCAGACCGTGGCGATGGGGGTGGCGGGCGATCCAACAGAGCCGGGGAGCCTGAGCGGCGGAGCGGTGAGCAGAAAAGCGCTGCGATCATGCGCCAGTAGCCAGTCGGCCAGTTCGTAAAGCTGCCACAGTTCGCCGAGGTGGATGCCGAGTTTGAACAGGCATAGTTCATGGATCGGCAGGATCGCATGCCCGGCACCCGGCGGGGAATTCCAGTCGTAGGCTTCGACGGCGAGATTGTCGGAGCAGATGGCGACGATGCCGCTGTCGTCGATCCAGCGGAGCAAACGCGCATCCTGCCCGTCGAGACCCGCGCCGAGAGCATCGAGTTTGCTCCTGTCGGGTCGCCGGTTCATCGACAGCACCGCTTCGTCATAGCCTGTGTGCATCAGCAGGAAATCGCCCTGCCGAACATCCACATTCTGCACTTCGATCGTGCGCATCAGATCGTCATAGCCGACCCGGCGGTAGCCGGTGCCGAACATCGCTTTGAAATTGAGCATGATACCGCGGCCCTGAACCCCGGTCACGGCCATGTTTTCGATGCCCAGTGCCTTGGCATAGGGGCCATCCGGATGGTCTGGGCCCAGCAGATGCTCGTCCGCGCGATAGCCGTTGTAGAACACCTTTTCCGCAATCCCGTCGCCATCCGCATCGAATTGCTGGCCCATGTGCGCTAGTGCGTCCCACTGGGTGGAAAACTGGGTGTAGAGCACCACCCCGTCATCGCACATGACATCGGAACAGTGGTCGCTGACCTGATTGTAGGCCGGGATGCCATCGACCTGTTCGACGAACAGGCGCGGCGGTTTGCGCATGTCGATCATCGGGCCGGGGTAATCGAGCGGAAGCGACAGAGTGAAAGCGATCCCTTCGCGCACTTCGCGAATGCCCGCCAGCCTGCGTTCAGGAGTCAGCAAGTTCATCCGGCCGAACTGGTCATCCGGGCCGAAATCTCCCCAGTTCGATCCTTCCGGCCGTTGTTTCCAGCGCATCCTCGTCCTCCTCTGCTCCGTGCGATGCGGGGGTGTGGCAAGGTGGGGCATCTGTCAAAGGCAAATATGATGCCTGGTCCGCGCGGTTGTGGATTGCGCCCCGCTTGCGGCAGGGCGAACGGTTGCATATGAGCGGAAGCTGATTGCCCGATAGGGCCGCTTCGCGAGAAAGCGGCTTGCCAAGTGCGCTTCGCCTATGCAGGGGCTGAGGCGTAATTCCGGCCCCGACAGCTGCGGGGCAGCCGATGGAACACAAGGAGAGACCATGTCCGCCAGCCAGATTCAGAATGATGCCAGCCAGGGCGACCGTTCCGCAATGGACCGGCTGCTTTCGCCGCGTTCGATTGCATTGATCGGCGCGTCCAACACGGCGCATCGTATCGGCGGGCTGCTCTTCGCCAATCTCAAGCGCGCTTTCGATGGTGCGCTCTATCCGATCCACCCGTCCGAACCGGAAATCATGGGCGTGAAAGCCTATGCCGCACTCAGCGATCTGCCCGAAGCGGTCGATATGGCGGTTGTTGCCGTGGCCGCGCACATGGTGCCTGACATGGTCGAAGCCGCCGCCGCCGCCGGGATCGGCGGCGCGGTCGTGGTCACATCCGGCTTTGCCGAAGTGGGGGACGAAGGCGCGGCTTTGCAGGAACGGCTGGCTGACATTGCCGCCCGCACCGGTATCCGCATTATCGGCCCCAACTGCATCGGCTATTTCAACATGCACGGCGGTGTGATGGCGAATTTCGCGATCACCCCCGATTCCCCGCTGCCCAAGGCAGGCGGCACTGCGCTGGTTTCGCAAAGCGGCGGCTTCGGCTCCTACATCTCGCTGATGGCGATGCGCGCCGGGCTGGGCGTGGGCTGGTTCGTTTCGACCGGCAACGAAGTCAATTGCAACGTATCCATGGTGTGCCGCCACCTGATCGAACGGCCTGAAGTCAAAGTGCTGCTGGTTTGCATCGAAACCCTGCGCGATCCGGATATCTTCATTGAAACCGCCGAACGCGCGCTGGAACTGGACAAGCCGATCGTGCTGCTCAAAGCTGGCCGTTCGGAAGAAGCAGCCCGCGCCGCGATGAGTCATACCGGCTCCATCACCGGTTCGGCCGATGTGCTCTACGCCGTATGTGCCCAGTATGGCGTGCATATCGCTGAAACGATGCAGGAAATGCTCGATCTCGGGCTGATGTTCGAAACCGGCAAGCGCGCCAAGGGGCGCCGGCTGGCCGTTCTCACCACCTCGGGCGGCGCGGGCGTGCTGCTGACCGACGAAGCGGATCAGGTGGGGCTGACGGTGCCGGAACTCCCGGCCGAGGAACAGGCGCAACTGGAAGCGGTGATGCCGCAGCCGTTCTTCGGGAGCATGGCCAACCCGCTCGACACCACGGCGCAGATCGTCGCACATCAACATGCGGCGGTGGGTATCATGGAGCATCTGGGCAAGAGCCCTTCGGTCGATCTCATCACCTGCGTGACCTGGGATCACACTCTGGAATTCATCCAGGCTCTGATCGATGGTGACAAGGGTACCGACAAGCCGGTGTCGATCCTCTGCACCGGGCTGGTGGACAAGGTCTCCGAGGCCGGGACGCCGCTCTATCTCGATCCGTCGCGCGCCGTGCGCCCGCTCGGCGCGCTGGTGCGCCAATCGCTGGACAAGCCCTCCGTCGTGCGCGCCCCGGCCAAGGACGAAGCGCGGATTGCGCGTATGCGTGCGCTGTTTGAATCCATGGGCGGCCGCAAAGTGTTGATGGAACACGAAGGCAAGCAGCTCTTCGCCGAATACGGCATCCCCGTGACGCGTGAAAAGCTTGTCGCGACGCCGGAAGAAGCGGATGCGGCGGCGGCCGAAATCGGCGGCAAGGTCGCGATCAAGTACATGAGCCCCGAACTGATGCACAAGTCGGACGTGGGCGGCCTGCGCCTCGGTCTGGAAGCGGGCGCGGTCAAGGCCGAAGCAGAAGCCATGTTGCAGGACGTGGCGCGCGGTGCGCCGCATGTGGAACTGTCGGGCATCCTCGTGCAGGAAATGGTCCCTGCGCGTATGGAACTGACCTGCGGGATCAAGCGCGACCTGTCGTTCGGTCCGATCGTGGTCGTCGGCATGGGCGGGGTGCTCGTGGAAGTGCTGGCCGAAGTCGCCATGCTTCGCCCGCCGTTCGATGCCGATATGGCGCGCAAAGTCGTCGCCAGCCTGTGCGACGGCCGCATCACATCGGCCCGGCGCGGCCTCGAACCGGCCGAAATCGATGCCGTGGTCGCCACGGTCCTCGGGCTGGGCCAGATGGCGCTCGAACTGCCGGAAATCTCGGAAGTGGACGTCAACCCGGTGCGTGTGGCCAATGGCCGCGCGGTAGCGGCCGATGCGCTGGTCATCCTCGAAGGCGCGGAAGACAACGGCCACCATTGACATCCCATCCACGCTTGCCGAAGTCTCGCCCCCGGATGGGCGAGACAGGAGCGTAAGATGGATCTGGGCATCGCGGGGCGCAGTGCGATCGTGTGCGGGTCGTCGCAGGGGCTGGGGCACGCATGTGCCGTGGCGCTGGCCGAAGCGGGCGTCGATGTCGTGCTCAATGGCCGGGATGAGAGCAAGCTCGCCCAGGTGGCCGATGCCCTTTCAGCAAGGCTGGGCCGCACTGTGGCCCGCGTGGCCGCTGATGTGACCACGCCCGCCGGGCGCACGGCCCTGTTGGAAGCCTGCCCCGAGCCCGATATCGTCATCACCAATGCGGCGGGGCCGCCACCGGGCAATTTCGTCGATTGGGACGAAGGGGACTGGCAGGCCGCGCTGTCGGCCAACATGGTCACTCCGATCATGCTGATCCGCGAAGTGATCGGCCCGATGCGCCGCAAGGGCTGGGGCCGGATTATCAATATCACTTCGGGCGCGGTGAAAGCACCGATCGCTCTGCTGGGGCTTTCCAACGGGGCGCGTACGGGGCTGACCGGTTTTATCGCCGGCCTTGCGCGCGAAGTGGCGCGCGATGGAGTGACAATCAACAATCTGCTGCCCGGCCAGTTCGAAACCAGTCGCCTGCGCGCATTGGCGCAAGCCACGGCGCAAAGCAAAGGCATCACCACCGAACAGGCATGGGACGCAATGGGCGCCGCCAATCCCACCGGCAGGCTGGGCCAGCCAGAGGAATTCGGCGCGGCTTGCGCGTTTCTCGCCAGCCAGCAGGCAGCCTATATCAACGGGCAGAACATCCTGCTCGATGGCGGGGCCTATCCGGGCACATTCTGATCTCTCGCCAAATCGGATCGGGGGTATATAGTAAGGATTTGAGGATGTTGTTGATGTTTCCTGAGATTTGTAATGCAGTGAAAAGGGCAGGCGCATGACTGGCTTGCCACCCCGGTTGACCCCACCTGCGATGAATGAGCAACAGGTCGTTCAGAAGCTGATCGGCGGGTGGGAACTGGTCCGCTGGACCACATATCACCCCGATGGCACCGAAAGCGTGCCGTTCGGCGAAGATGCAATCGGCATCATTATGTACACGGCGGATGGCCATATGAGCTGCCATTTGTCGATGGCCAATCGCCCGCTGTTTTCCGAACCGAATATCTATGCCGTGTCGGATGCCGATCTGGGGCAATCCGTGCGGGCCTATTCCGGTTATTTCGGGACGTTCAGCGTGGATGCAGCGGCGGGTATCGTCACTCACCACGTCACGGGGGCATGGTATCCCAATTTCGCCGCAGTGGATCAGCCGCGGCATTACGCTTTCGAAGATGATCTGCTCTATCTCGAAGCCGAAGTGGGCGAAGATCTGGTTCGTATTACCTGGCGCCGCCGCAATTCAGGCACGCTGCCGGGGCACTGAGGCAATTTGCCTGCCGGGGGCGGTCAGGCGAAAAACGCCTGTTCCGCTTCCGCCCCGATGGCGAGGCCCGACAACCGCGCCCGCTGGAGAGTCTTCCAGTAGTAGCGATAGCTGGCCCGGTCGTAGAGTTCACCCTTGTACTGGATCGGGCCCCAACTGGCGGCTTGCGCGGCCAGCAGCACGGCGGCGGCATCTTCCGCCTCGCTGTAATCCGGCCGCATCGCTTCCACGATGGGCTGGATTTGTGCGGGATAGATGCTCCACATTCGCTGGAAACCGTACTCCATGCGCGCGCGCGTGGCATCGCCACGCACCACATCGGGATTCTTGAGATCGAGACAGACATTGTGCGCGGCGACCAGACCGTGGGCGAGGGCCGCCGCGACCATTTCGGCCTTGGCCCGGATCAGCAGCTTGTGTTCGAACTGGCCGGGGCTGCGCATGGCGCTGGCAGGAATGGCGCCATCATGCGCGGAAATGAAATCCATCAGCCCGAAATCGAGCACGCGCATCCACGGCAGCGCGGCCATCTGCCACACATCGGCCAGCGCCCCATGCGTTTCCACCAGCGCGTGAACGGGGATTTCACGGGCGATCCCACGCCGGGCGCAGCCTTCGCGGATATGGTCGATCACGGCCGCCAGTTCCGCCGCCGATGTCGCTTTGGGGATAGTGATATGGGCCACCCGGTCGCCCGCCCGGTCCAGCAGGATATCGATATCGGGCAGGCATGCGGGGTGGTGCGGGGCGTGGACGCGCATGCCGAGCTGGCCGAACCCGTTGGCTTCGGAAGCGATCAGATCGGCGACCATGCGCGCATGCGCTTCTTCCTCGCCCGCAGCCGCGCCGTCTTCGCAATCGCCCGTCACGTCGAAGATCGGGCCCAGTTCTTCCTGTAGCGCCAGCGCCTTGCGGATCAGCTTCTCGGCTCCGGCATAGTGATCGACCGCCGGAATCACGGGCGATTGGCGTTCGCCTTCGTAGAGGGCGTCGTTGGGATGCACCGGGTGGCTCATGGATTTATCTGCCTGCTTGCTTGCTGGATGCTTTGCGCGCGGGAAGGCCGCGCAATGGCCCTAGCGCCGTAGCGGCCCCTGCGTCGAGCCCGTATTTCCCCATCAGGAGGAGCGGCTTCCTTGGAAATGTGGAAGCCAGGGAGATAATGGCCCGGCGATCCCAGGCGCAGATGTCAGGCGAACAAATCCTGTTCGCGGCTATCGCGGATGGCGGTCGGAACGGTCAGATGGTTTTTCTTTTCCCGTTCGAGGCAGGCGCCGGGGCGGAAAACGGTCCGGCAAAACCCATCGGACACCACCATCCAGCTTTCCCAGCAGGCGGCGGTCATATGAACGGGCAGCATCCACAAGCCGAACAACAGGTTCTGCGGTGTGGCCGATGGGATGGTCCCGTGGATGCTCTGCTTCTCCACCATTGGGCCTTTATACCCGTTTCTGACGAGTCGCGCCATGACAAAGCGCCGCAGCGGCAGAGCGCGGCGGCGTGCCGATGGCACGGAGCGTACAAGAGTCAGATCTTGCCGAACCGCCCTTCGAAGCCGGCGGTATCCCCTTTGGCGAGATAACCGGCCTGTTCCACCCAGTTATCGCGCCGGATACGCCCCTGAAACTTCCCAAGCTGCGCATCGATCCGGTCGATATCGCTGTCGCTCCAGGCAGCAATCTGGTCGAATCGGGTAATCCCCAGGGATTGCAGCAATTGTGAAAGTTTCGGCCCTAACCCCTTGATCCGGGTGAGATCATCTCCAGCGCCAGTCGATGCCGCAGCTTGCGGCGCGGCCGGCTGCGCCGGGGCTGTTTCGGGCGCAGGGACAGGCGGAACTGGCGGGGGCGGAGCGGGCTGGGGCTCGGTGGTCTGAACCGGTGCGGCGCTGGGGGTATGCGGTTTGGCGGCCTGTGTTGCTGGCGGCGCATCGATCAACGCCTGGTTGCGCCGCGCGGGTGCTGCGCCTTCATCGAGAACATCGGGGGAAATGGTTGTTTCAACGCGCGTTTTTGTGGCTCGCCCAAAAATGGCCCAAGCCACGGCCACGCCGATCAGCAACGCGATGACCAGCACCCACCAGTATTGTTCCAACAGCACCGTCATTTATTCCTTTCCTCCCAATTCGCCGCCGGGTCGGGCCCAGATCGCCCAGCCGATGGTCAGGCCGACGCCATAGGCGATCAGCGCGAGGACGAGAAGTTCCAACCAGATGGGCATGGCGCGGGTTGTCCTATCGTGGACCGGGCGCATCGACCGGTGTGGGGCGCAGCGGCACTTTCTCGATCACCGAAAATTCGATTCGCCGATTGGCCGGATCGTTGGAATCGAGCCCGTTCACGGGGCGGCTGGAGCCGATCCCGCTGGCACGCAGGCCTTCTTCCGGGATGCCGCGTTCGATCAGCGCTTCCCGAACGGCTTCCGCGCGCTCTCGCGACAGGGCGATATTGCGCCGTTCGTTACCGGAACTGTCGGTGTGGCCGATAATGGCGATCACGCTGCCGAGGCATGGGCGTAGCGCGGTGGCGACTTCGTTCACCAGATCGAGGCTGCGCGGATCGATGGCGCTGCTCGCCTCCTCGAACCGGATCGTGCGGGCGTGAAGCAGCGCGTCGACGTCGTCCTGGCAATGCAGCGGCCGAGTGGCGGGGGTGACGATGCCCAGGCTGGTGCCATCGGCCCAATGAACCCCGCCCACGCCGGGAATGGCCGCCACGGCCACTGCCGCGCGGGTGCGGGCGGATTCGTTCAGTTTCTCCCCGCCTTCCAATGTGGGATGGCGGGTCGGCCATTGGCGAATAAGGAAACGGGCGGTCACACCCGGGGCGTTGGCACTGGCCAGCGCTTGCCGCGATTGTGCTTCGAGGCGTTGCGCGATAGCGGCCGCGCCCCAGTGCGATGCGGCCACAGCCATTGCCGCCGTGAGGCAGGCACCTGCGACGAGGGGGATGGTGTGGCCGGTCCGCATGGCCCATCCTTAACCGCCGGGGGAAGCAGGGGAAAGCGCAATCGGCCGTGCGATCAATTGGTGGCGATACCCCCTGCCACGCCCGTCAGACGGATGAATTCCTGCCGCCAGAAATCGGTCTGCCTGCCCGCCAAGGCGCCGATATCCGCATAGGAGAAATTGCCCAGCAGAGGATCGCCGCGCAATTTCTGCCCGAATGCGGCCACGGCCGCGGCAAAGGCCATATCGCCGGTGGGAAGCGCAGCAGTGCGCAGTCCGGCGGCGGGCACGGTCCGCTCGATCAGGCGCGAGGTATCGCCATCGGGCAGCTTGTAGCGCAGTTTGACAAAGGCCAGTTCGCCCGCCCGGGCCGTGGCGGCGGCAGGCGGGGCGTCGCCATAACGGCGCGGCGCGATCCATCCCCTGGCATGGGCGGGAACGATTTCATAGATCGCCGTCACCTGGTGCCCGGCACCGATTTCGCCGGCATCAACCTTGTCGTTGTCGAAATCTTCTTCGCGCAAAGCGCGGTTTTCGTAGCCTAGCAGGCGATACTGGCTGACTTCGGCCGGATTGAATTCCACCTGGATCTTCACATCCTTGGCGATGGTGAACAGCGTGGAGGCCATTTCATCGTTCAAAACCTTGCGGGCTTCCAGCGCGCTGTCGATGTAGGCGTAATTGCCGTTTCCGTGATTGGCGATCTGCTCCATCATCGCTTCGTTGTAATTGCCTGTGCCGAAGCCGAGCGTGGTGAGAGTGATGCCGCTGTCACGCTGCTTTTCGACCATCTCGATCAGCGCCTTGTTGTCGCTGACACCGACGTTGAAATCGCCATCGGTGGCCAGGATCACCCGGTTCACCCCACCTTCGATGCGGCTGTCACGCGCGATCTGATAGGCAAGCTGCAAGCCCGCGCCGCCGGCGGTGGAACCGCCCGCGCGCAATTTTTCCAGTGCATCGCGAATTTTGCGGGTGTCGTTCGTGGGTTCGAGCACCAGCCCGGCGGCCCCGGCATAGGCGACGATCGCAATCTTGTCCCGCGGTCCCAGTTCCCCGGCGAGGCCGGAGAGCGCGGTCTTAACCAGCGGCAGCTTGTCGGCGCTGAACATCGAACCCGACACATCGACGAGGAAAACGAGATTGGCCGGCGGGCGGGCCGAACGAGCCAGATCGTAGCCGCGCAACCCGATACGCAGCAGGCGCGTTTCAGGATTCCATGGTGTTCGCGCAACATCGGTGGTGACAGTGAACGGCGTGGTTTTCGCCGCCGGGGCCGGATAGGCGTAGCGGAAATAGTTGATCATCTCCTCGGTCCGCACGGCATCCTTGGGCGGCAGCGCGCCTTGCGAGAGGAAGCGGCGGCTGTTGGCATAGGCCCCGGTGTCGACATCCACGGAAAAGGTCGAAACCGGTTCGGATATGGCCAGTTTGACGGGGGAGACTTCCTTCCCGTCATAGCGTTCGTTGTCCCGTTTGCCGGGGACGATCACCGGCGGCACGTAGTAGCCCGGCATCCGGCGTTCCATGGCGATGTTCGCCATCGGGGATGCCTGCCTGAGCGTTTCTGCCGCCGATGGGGGAGGCGGTGGCGGAGGGGGAGGCGCGTGGTCGCTCGTGGCCTGATCCGGCCTTTGCCCCGCGCTGGAGACGCGTTCGCTTTGCTGTTGCGCGGCGCATCCGGCGAGGAGGGCGGCAAGGCAGGTGGCAGCGGTCAATCTGGCAAGGCGCATCACAATCCCCTCCAAGTGTTTGGCCCCCTCCAAGTGCTTGGCATGGACGGTGAAAAGTTCGCGCCGAACCGGTGAACGGCGACTGAATGCCTTTCAGGGGCGGCCAGTCGAGCGGCTCAGCCAGCCTGATGATCGATCTTGCGGCGGAACAGCACCCGGTCTTCCGGGCCGAATCCCTTGCGCCAGATCACCCAGCCATAAGCGAGCAGAATGGCCGGAATGCCGAACAGCAGTTCCATCCATTCGGGCATGCGGGTGGCGATCGAGCCGACTAGCCCCGCCGGAATCGCGGCCCAGATGAGCGCCCAGCGCCAGTTGTTGATCCGCTGGTCGAGAATGCGGGACAGCAGCCATGCCTTGGCAAGGGACGATGCGGCGAGCGCCACCATCAGCGCGGCGGCGACGGCGGCCGCCCAATAGAGTTCGCCCAGACCCAGGTCTTTTGCCAGCACGATGAAGCCCACGCTGACGAGGGCCTGGAAACCGATGGTCAGCAGCGAAATCCACAGATTGCGGATACGCGCGACATAGACCAGCGCGGCTTCGGAAACCACCGCCGTGGCCGCCACCACTTCCGCCGCAAGCAGCAGCGCCATGGCCCCCGTTCCGGCCACGAAGCCGGGGCCGACAAGGCCCATCACGCCTTCGCCCGGAATGCCCAGCGCCAGCGCGATCCCGGCCTGCGCGGCGGTGATCCAGAACCCCACCTGGCTGACCTGCCTGGCGATGGCGGCGTAGTTCTTTTCCTTGAGATTGCGGGTGATGACCGGGCCGAGGATCGGCTCGAAACTGGTCTTAAGCTTCTGCGGCAGGCTGGCGACCTGTTGGGCGATGTAATAGATGCCGACAGTGGCGGGCGAAGCGAACAGGCCGAGAATGGCGATGTCGATGCGCCGCGTGCCCCATTCGATGGCATCCGCGGTCGCCAGCGGCAGGCTCTGCCGCACCAGCTGCCACATCACGACCGGCTGCGGGCTCCATTTCTGGGGCAGGCCATACGTGCGCAGCAGGGGGATGAAAGCGGTGACCGCCGCCGCGATGACCGACAGCAGATAGGCGATCGACAGGCCGCTTTCAGGGACCAGCAGGAACATCACCCCGGCCATGATCGAAATCGTCCATGGCTCCACGATCGCGCGGGCGCGCACGGTGGTGCCGACATCGAAGCGATAGGCTTGCGCCGCCAGCGCGACTTCGGTCAGCGCGAGGAAAATGAGGCCGAACGGCAGGAGCCGGTCGATCGCGGTGTATTCGCCGCTGGGAAACATCGGCAGCGGAAAGGCGTAGAGCACGAGCGCGGCGGTGAGCGAAAACAGCCCGGCGAGGAACAGCCCGTCCGCGATGATATTCGCCGGGGGCCGTTCGTCATCGTGCGACAGCCATTGGGCAAGGCCCCGCTTCTGGCCCAGAGCGCAGAGCTGGCCCAGCAGTTCGACGATCACCAGTGCATAGGCGAAACGGCCAAGGGCATCGGCGCCGTAAAGCCGCCCGGCAATGAACAGGAACGGCAACCGCGCGGCGAGGCGCAGCAGAAAACCGAGGAAATTGGTTCGCCCCCCCTTGGCAAGGGCGGCGATATCGTCCTGCGCTGCCTTTTCCGTCACGCAGGCTCTTCCTGTTCGGGCTTGAGCGGGCGGGCAAGGATTTCGCGCACCACATCGTGCGCGGGCGCGCCGTTCAGCAGAGCATGGACCGCTTCGACAATTGGCATGGAAACGCCGTGCCTTTGGGCCAGTTGGACCAGTACCGGCGCGGTGAAGGCGCCTTCGGCCACGGTTCGCCGGTCAGCCATCAGCGCGGCCGGGGCCTGCCCTTCGCCAAGCGCCTTGCCGAGCGAGAAATTGCGGCTGGAGGTGGAGGAGCAGGTCAGCACCAGATCGCCCAGGCCGCACAGGCCCGCCAATGTCGCCGCCTGCCCGCCCAGCGCTTCGCCGAAGCGAAGCATTTCGGCATAGCCGCGCGCGATCAGCGCCGCGCGGGCATTCTGGCCCAGCGCCAGCCCATCCACCACGCCGCAAGCGATGGCGAGGACATTCTTGACCGCGCCGCCGACTTCGGCCCCGACGACATCGCTGGAGAAATAGGGGCGGAAGGCCGGGCGCGCGATGACCGGGGCTAGCCGCTCCCACTGCGCATCGCCGCCCCCGCACGCCAGCGTCACGGCGGTCGGCTGCCCGGCGGCAACCTCGTGCGCGAACGTGGGGCCGGAAAGCACCGCGATTTCGCTGGCGGGGGCGGCATCGCGGGCGACATCGCTCATCAACCGGCCGGTGCCATTCTCGATCCCCTTGCTGCACAGAACCAGATCGCGCGGAAGGCTGGGAATCTGGCCGAGAATGGCGGCGAGATGCTGCGCGGGGGTGACAAGCAGAAGCGCATCGCAGGATGCGGCCCGGGTCAGATCGCCGGTTGCCCGGATGGAAGGGGCGAGTTCCGCCGAAGGCAGATAGAGGCTGTTGCGGCGGTTGGCGTTGATATCGTCCACCACCTCGCTTTCGAGAGCCCAGATCAGCACTTCGCGGCCATCGGAGGCGAGCATCTGCGCCAGCGCGGTGCCCCATGCCCCGGCGCCGATCACGCCGACCCGAGGCCCTTGTTCTGTCCTGCTCTCGTCCGTCATGCCTTGACCCCCGCGCCGCGCACCGGTTCCGCATCGGGATCGAGCGGCCAGCGCGGCCGGGCAGCGAAATCGAGCGGATCGGACTGGCCTTGGGTATAGCGTTCGGCCCCGGCCCAGGCGATCATAGCCGCGTTATCTGTGCACAGCGGCAAAGGCGGGGCGGTGAACGGCAGGCCATGGGTTTGTGCAAGCCGCTCCAGCGCTTCCCGCATCGGGCGGTTGGCGGCGACGCCGCCCGCCACGACCAGCGCGGTCACATCGCCCATGCCGGCCAGCGCGCGTTGCAGACGGTCGATCACGCAATCGATAGCGGCCTGTTGGAAACTGGCCGCGAGATCCTCCTCCCGGTACTGCCCGCTTTCCTTGGCGCGCAGTACCGCGCTTTTGAGGCCCGCGAAGGAGAAATGCGGTTCATGGCTGCCGAGCAACGGGCGGGGTAGGGGAACGGCCCTGGCATCGCCCGCCTGCGCCAGCTTTTCCACTTTCGGCCCGCCGGGATAACCGAGGCCGAGGATTTTTGCGGTCTTGTCGAATGCTTCGCCCAGCGCATCGTCGATCGTCGTGGCCATGCGGCGATAGCGGCCGACCCCATCGACCCGCAGAATCTGGCAATGCCCGCCCGACACCAGCAGCAGCGCATAGGGGAAGACCAGCGTTGCATCGGCAAGGCGGGGGGAAAGGGCGTGGCCTTCCAGATGGTTGATCGCGATCAGCGGCTTGCCGCTGGCCATGGCCAGCGCCTTGCCCGTAACCAGCCCGACCATCACGCCGCCGATCAGGCCGGGCCCGGCGGTGGCGGCAATGGCATCGACATCGGCCAGAGTGCATCCGGCGTTGGCCAGCGTCGCTTCGATCAGCGGCGCCAACCGTTCGGCATGGGCGCGCGCGGCGATTTCCGGCACGACGCCGCCATAGGGGCGGTGCACCTCGTCCTGAGACGCGATATGTTGCGCCAGGATCGCCCGTTCCGATGTGACCAGCGCGGCCGCCGTTTCGTCACAACTCGATTCTATGCCGAGGATCGTCGCCATCGTGCTTCCCCTGAACGACATTGCGCATTAGGGCAAGCAGCCGCAATGACGATACAGCCCAGACTTCGCCTTGGAACCCGATCCTCGCCGCTGGCCATGGCCCAGGCGGAAGAAGCCCGTGCGCGGCTTTGCGCCGCCCATGGGTGGGATGAAAGCGTGGTGGAACTGGTGCCCGTGATCGCTACGGGGGATCGGATTCAGGATCGTCCGCTGGCTGAAATCGGCGGCAAGGCGCTGTGGACCAAGGAACTGGACCAGTGGCTGCACGAACGGCGTATCGATGCCGCCGTCCATTCGATGAAGGATGTCGAAACGATCCGGCCCGAATGGCTGGCCATCGCCGCGATCCTGCCGCGCGCCGATGTACGCGATGTCCTGTTCGGGGCGGCGGGGATCGCGGACCTGCCCGCCGGGGCGCGCGTGGGCACCAGCGCCCCGCGCCGCGCCGCGCAGTTGCTCCACTTGCGGCCCGATTGCACGATCGTTCCCTTCCGGGGCAATGTCGCCACGCGGCTGGGCAAGCTGGCGGCGGGTGAAGCGGACGCGACTCTGCTCGCGGCTGCCGGGCTCGAACGGTTGGGCGGCGGATACGGCGGCGCGCCTTTGCCGGTGGAGGCATGGCTTCCGGCCCCGGCGCAGGGGGCCATCGGTATCGAATGCAGGGCGGACGATGCCGCCGCGCGGGCGCTGCTCGCCGCGATCGATGACAGGTCGAGCCGGGCCCGGGTCATGGCTGAACGCGCCCTGCTGCTCGCGCTTGGCGGCAATTGTCACAGTCCGGTGGCTGTGCATGCCCGGATCGAAGCCGATATGATCGTGATGCGGGCCGCGCTGTTCAGCCCGGACGGCACCGCCCGGGTCGATGGCGAAGCGCGTTTCCCGGCCGATGACGCGGCGGCTCCGGCCGCGCTGGCGCAAGACCTGTTGGCCCAGGCCGACGCGTCCATCACCCGGCATTTCAGCGGATCGGCATGACCGGAGCGCTGATCGCTATCCGGCCGGAGCCGGGCCTTTCCGCCACTCTTGCCGCCGCGCGTGCCATGGGATTGCCGATCCAGGGCGAACCGCTGTTCGCCATTCGCCCGGTCGCATGGGATGTTCCCGATCCTGCCGGTTTCGATGGTCTTCTGATCGGCAGCGCGAATGCGATCCGTCATTTCGGTCCCGCCCGCGCCGACTGGACGGGGAAGCCGGTCTATGCGGTGGGCGATGCGACCGCGCAGGCCGCACGCGATGCCGGATTTTCCGTGGCGGTGACCGGGGAAGGTTACCTGCAAGGCGTTGTGGACCGGCTCGCGGGCGAAGAGCACGCGTTTCTACGTGTTACCGGGGCCGAACACGTGCCGGTGCAGCCGCCTGCCGGAATATCCATTGCCACGCGCGTGGCTTATGAGAACGTTTCCCTGCCGGTTTCCGATGCTTTGGCTGCTTGCCTCAGCAGGGGAGCGACGGTTCTGCTCCATTCTGCCGTGGCTGCGCGCCATCTGGCGAGCGAATGCGACCGGCTGGACCTGCCGCGCGAAAGGATCGCTCTTGCCGCGCTGGGGCCGCGTATCGCCGAAGCGGCGGGGCAAGGCTGGGCGGCCCGGCATGTCGCGCAACGCCCGCGCGAAGCCGATCTGCTGGCCTTGGCACGGGACATGTGCCATTGACCCTGCGGCCCTGCTGTGAGCAGTGGGGCATTCGTACACTACAGGTCGGAACCATATGGAAGAACACCCGCAGACACTGCCGATGCAGCCAGCGCGACCCGCCGCACCTGTGCGCGGGCCGGGATGGAAGGCGGTTCTGTTATCCGCAGCCGCCGCCTTCGCCGTAGGCGGGGGACTGGTCGGCTGGATGGCGTGGGAACGCGGGTTCGATATCGGCGCGCTGGTGGGGATGGAACAGGCGGTGGAACCGGCGCCGATGATCGCGATCCCGCCTGCCGCCACGGCCGAACCCAAGACCGATCCGGAAACGGTGGCCGCTGCGGCCGATGCCGTGGCTGCCGTGGAAACGGTGGCGGAAGCGCAAGGCGGCTTCGACCAGCGTCTCGCCGCGATGGAACAGCGTCTGGCCCGGCTCGATCTTCAGGCGCAAGCGGCATCGGGCAATGCAGCCCGCGCCGAAGGGCTGTTGATCGCTTTCGCCACGCGCCGTTCCATGGAACGCGGTGCGCCGCTCGGCTATCTGGCCGATCAGTTGCGCCTGCGGTTCGGCGACGCCCGGCCCAACGCCGTGCGCACGATTATCGAAGCATCGCGCGATCCGGTGACGCTGGACCAGTTAATGGCGCGGCTGGAGGGGCTCTCGCCCGAACTCGTCAGCGCGCCGCGCAACGAAGGGTTCTGGGCCCGGACCCAGCGCGAATTGAACAACCTCTTCATCGTGCGCCGTGAAACTTCGCCATCCCCCGCGCCGCGCCGCCGCCTGGAACGGGCGAAGATGTTCCTCGAAAGCGGACGGGTGGAAGCGGCGGTGGCCGAAGTGCGCAACATGCCCGGCGCGGAAGCCGACCATGTGCAGGACTGGGTGAACGATGCCGAACGCTATGCTTCGGCGCAGGCTTCGCTGGACCTGATCGAGACGACGGCGGTGCTCGATCCGCGCGATTTGCGCGATGCACGCGGCAACAAGGTCGAACAGTTGAGCCCGGTCCTGATCGATTGATTGGCCGGTATCGCGCGCCAGCGCCGTGCCGATCAGGCTTTCAGCAGTTCGGGCAATTTGCCCGACATGCCGCGCGCCTCGTCCATGAAGAACTGCTTCAGCGGGCCGATCCGCTGCACGCCCGCCATGCCGAGGCGGCGGATCGCGGAGGGTATGCGCCCCGGCACGCCGAACAGGCGGGTGACGCTGTCGCAGGTGAAGGAGACGGCGAAACAGTCGAGGCTGCGCCAGCGTTCATAGCGCTTGAGCAGTTGCGCATCGCCCGAATCGAGGCCGATCCGCATCCCGTCCATCAGCACTTCGACCAGCGCCCCGACATCGCGCAAGCCCAGATTGAGGCCCTGACCGGCGATCGGATGAATACCGTGCGCGGCATCCCCCACCAGGACGAGGCGATCCGCGACCATCCGGGCGGTGTGCTGGAAGCCGAGCGGATAGGATGAGCGCTTGCTGTTGAGGGCGATGGCGCCGAACATCCCGTCCATCCGCCTGGCCACTTCGGTGACGAAAGCATGGTCCGAGAGGGCCAGAACACCCTCAGCATCCTTTTCGGAAACCGTCCACACCAGCGCGCTGCGATGTTCGCCGTCAGGTCCGTCCAGCATGGGCAGCAAAGCGAAAGGCCCGGCGGGGTAGAAGATTTCCCACGCCACATTGTCATGCGATTTTTCATGGGTAAGGCCGACGATGATGGCGCGGTGTTGATAATCCCAGCGGGCCAGCTTGAGCCCGGCCTCGTCCCGCGTGGGGGAGCGGCGTCCTTCGGCGGCGACCATCAACCGGCCTTCGAGCACTGTGCCGTCGGCCAGAGTGGCGGAGACGCCATGCGGGCCGCGCTGCCGTTCCACCACGCGGGCAGGGGCATGCCAGGCGATCCGCTTTTCCTCGCGCGCGGCTTCGTACAGCACTTCGCGCAAGGTCTGGTTGGAGAACATCACCCCCAATGATCCTTCGTGCGGCTGGGGCTGAAAATCGATCCGGCCCGGTTTCATGCTGTCTGTTACGGCGATGGACTTGATCGGGCAGCCTTTGCCCGCAAGGCGTTCGGCAAGGCCGATATTGGTGAACAGGTTCCAGCTTGCGGTGGAAATCGCGGATGCCCTGCCATCGAAACCGTCGGCAGTCAGCGCGTTCGGGTCCGCCATGTCGACCACATGACTGGCGATGCCTTGCCGCGCGGCGGCCAGCGCCAGCGTCATGCCGACAAGACCGCCGCCGATGATGACCAGTTCGCGCATATCCGACATGTTGAGCTTCCATTGCGGGTTCAGATAGCCTGCCCTAAAGCCGAGGGCATGATCAGCGCAAGGACATTGCCGCATTTCGCCCGTCAACCGCCGGTGATCGCCCTGATTGTGCTCTCCGTGCTGGCATGGGCTTTTCCGGCGGTTGCCGTGGCCTCTGCCGGGCGGAATCATATCGCGGCCGAACTGGTGGCCAATGGCGCGGCCGCGCCGGGTGAAACGGTGGACCTGGCGTTTCATTTCCGGCCGGAGCAGGGTTGGCACGGGTATTGGGTCAATCCGGGTGATGCCGGATACGGGCTGACGCTGGAGTGGCATTTGCCCCTGGGTTGGACAGCGGGCACGCCGGAATACCCGGTGCCGCACAGGCTCAAAATCGGCCCGCTGATGAACCATGTCTATGAAGGCGATTATGCCGTGCTGGTGCCGGTGCGCGTGCCGGCCAATGCGTCATCAAGCCCTGCCGAATTGCGCGTTTCGGCGCAGTGGCTGGCCTGTACCGACACGATCTGCGTGCCCGAACGGCAGGACATGGCGGTGACGGTACATCCCGGCGCGGGGCTGACGGATACCCGCTTCGACGCCTGGCGCGCCGCGATCCCCGCGCTGCTTGACCGGCCAGCGCATTTTTCGCTGGCTTCTGGCAAAGTCCGGCTGGCCATTCCCCTGCCTGCCAGCATGGCGCTGAACGATCCGCATGTCTTCGTCGAAACCACGGAAGTGGTAGACTACGCCGCACCGCAGACGTTTACCCGCAACGGGAACTGGCTGGTGGCGGAGCTGGTCCGCAAGGGCAGCGCGCAACCTGCTGCGATCAGCGGTATCGTGCGGCTGGACACCACGGACGAAGGCGTGCGCTTCGTGGCGGAGCCGGGCCCGGTGCCCACTGGAGGCACTCCCGTGGCTGCTACCGGTGACGGGGCCAAGCTGCCGTCCCTGTGGTTGCTGCTGGGCGGGGCGTTGCTGGGCGGTTTGCTGCTCAACGTGATGCCTTGCGTGTTCCCGATCCTGAGCCTCAAGGCCCTGAGCCTCGCGCGGGCGGGGGAAAGCGAACGCGAAGCCCGGCGAGAAGGCGCGGCCTACACGGCGGGGGTGATGCTCGCCTGCCTCGCTCTTGGCGGGGTGTTGCTGGTTCTGCGGGCCGGGGGACAGCAGGTCGGCTGGGCATTCCAGTTGCAGGAGCCGGGCGTGGTGGTTGCCCTGCTGGCGCTGGCGGCGGCGATCACCGCCAATCTTGCCGGATTGTTCGAGTTGCCCGCCGTTTCGATCACCCGCGATGGCAAGCCTGGCGGGGCATTCGCCACCGGGCTTCTGGCCGCCTTCGTCGCGACGCCGTGCACCGGCCCGTTCATGGCCGCGGCCATGGGGGCGGCGCTGCTGTTGCCCGTACCGCAGGCATTGCTGCTGTTCGCGGTGCTGGGGCTGGGGCTGGGGCTGCCGTTCTTGCTGATCGGCTTTGTTCCGCCGCTGCGCGCCGCGCTGCCCAGGCCGGGCGGGTGGATGGTGACTTTCCGCCGGATCATGGCCGTGCCGATGGGGCTGACGGCCTTGGCGCTGCTGTGGCTGGTCAATCGCCTTGGCGGCAGCGGCTTCATGACCGTGGCGATCCTGGCGCTGGCCGGGCTGCTGTTGGCGCTATGGATCGTGGGCCGCCGTCAGCGGCAAGGCAAGGCGGCGCTGCTGCCGTTCGCGGCGGTGGCCGTGCCTTTCGCGCTGTTCGCTGCTGTCGCGCTGCCGGCCAGCTTCACCGGTGGCGGCAAGGCGGAGAGCGGACTGCTCGCCCCGCAGGATTTCAGCGAGAATGCACTGGCGCATGCCCGCGCCAGCGGCAAGCCGGTTTTCCTATGGTTCACGGCGGATTGGTGCGTCACCTGCAAAGTGAACGAAAGCGTGGCGATCGAACGCGAGGCGACCAAAGCCGCGTTCGACAAGGCCGGGGTCATCGCCATGCGGGGGGATTGGACCCGGCGCGATCCGGAAATCACCCGCTTCCTGACGGCGCACGGCGCGGCGGGCGTGCCGCTTTATCTCTGGTATCAACCGGGGGGTGAGGGGCGGCAATTGCCGCAAGTCCTCACTCCCGATAGCCTGGTCAGGCTTGCGGAGCAGGCTCCGCGCTGACCAGTTCAGCGCCGGTCTGATGGCGGCATGCGGCGATGACGCGGGCTGGTTCCTTGCTGGCCGCGAGCTTGAGCGTGCCGCCGCCGGGGAGTGTGGCCTCCACAGCGTTGCCGGGCAGGAATACGTCCAGTTGCGGATCGAGCGCGGGGACTTCGCTTTCCCAGATCCATTTGCCGTCGCGCATCCGGGTTTCGGCGGCGATGCGCGCGTTCATGTTGCTGCCCAGCAGGGGAAACAGTGCCTTCGCACCAGGTTCGCCGGTAGCGTTGCGGACAATGTGGATGATCGGCGTCGCCTTGCTTTGCGTTTCACAGGTCAGCGTCAGCATCGGTGCTTCATTCGGACGGCCGAAGCGAAGCGAATGTGTGTCGTCCGCGGCCGCCATCCATACGGCATCGGTCGCATCGGGAGATGCGGAGATAACCGGCGCTGCTTGCGCTTGCAGTTCATCGAACGAGAATTTCTGAACCGCGTTGTCGCTGGCTGCGGCGCTGCACGCCGCGAGTGGCAGGAATGCGAAAAGGGCGAAAGGGCGAATGGGCATAGGGTCTCAGGTGGCAGGAAACAGGGCAGGGGAATGACGGCGGTGGCTTGAGGCTGTTGTTTCCCGCAGGCGATGCATGGTCGGCTCCCGAGATTCAATGGGCCGGGGGTGTGATTTGCGACGCCTGACCCACGGCAGTTCTGTTCTGTGACGCGTATATTATGGCATTTTGGCGCAGAGCAACTGCAAAGCGGAGTATTTCCGCGCTTATCCCCCTCCGCTGATCGC
The DNA here is from genome assembly GCF_019803445.1 of Caenibius sp. WL. Classification (NCBI taxonomy): domain Bacteria; kingdom Pseudomonadati; phylum Pseudomonadota; class Alphaproteobacteria; order Sphingomonadales; family Erythrobacteraceae; genus Caenibius; species Caenibius sp. WL. Next base: position 2,567,074 of record NZ_CP081844.1, on the reverse strand, counting down.
AAAGCGGGCCAATCAGCGCCCCCATTTCCGCTGGGTCTTGCCATAACGCATCTTGCGCGTGCCGGGGCGGCCTTCGTTGCTGCGGCCCACGAGCGGGGCCTTGTGTTCCGCTTCTGGCAGACCAAGCTCCTCTGCTTCCAGGCGGCGAATCTCATCGCGCAGGCGCCCGGCTTCCTCGAACTCGAGATCGGCCGCCGCCGCGCGCATTTTCGCTTCCAGCTCTTCGATATAAGCACGTAGGTTGTGGCCGACGAGATTGTTGCGGCCATCCGCGTCGATATCGACCGTTACCCCATCCTGCGCCGCCGTGTGGGCCACGATATCGGCGATCTGGCGGCGGATGGTCTGCGGCGTGATGCCATGCTCCTCGTTGAAAGCGCGTTGCTTGTCGCGGCGGCGATCGGTTTCGGCGATCGCGCGTTCCATGCTGCCGGTCATGCGGTCGGCATAGAGGATTACCCGCCCATCGACATTGCGCGCGGCCCGGCCGATGGTCTGCACCAGCGAGGTTTCGCTGCGCAGGAACCCCTCCTTGTCAGCATCGAGAATGCAGACGAGGCCGCATTCGGGGATGTCGAGCCCTTCGCGCAGGAGATTGATCCCCACAAGCACGTCGTACACGCCCATCCGCAGATCGCGGATCAGTTCGATACGCTCCAGCGTTTCGACATCCGAATGCATGTAGCGGACTTTGACACCCGCTTCGTGCATGAATTCGGTCAGATCCTCGGCCATTCGCTTGGTGAGGGTCGTGACCAGCGTGCGATACCCCTTTGCCGCCGTCTCACGGCATTCGTTGATGCAATCCTGCACCTGATCTTCCACCGGGCGGATTTCCACCGGCGGATCGATCAAACCGGTGGGGCGGATCACCTGTTCGGCGAACACCCCGCCGGTCTGTTCCATTTCCCAGGAACCGGGAGTGGCGGAAACGGCCACCGTCTGCGGGCGCATCGCATCCCATTCGTTGAAACGCAGCGGGCGGTTGTCAATGCAACTCGGCAGGCGGAAGCCATATTCCGCCAGCGTCAGCTTGCGGCGATGGTCGCCGCGCGCCATCGCGCCGATCTGTGGCACCGTCTGGTGGCTTTCGTCGACGAACAGCAAGGCGTTATCGGGCAGGTATTCGAACAGCGTCGGCGGCGGTTCGCCCGGCAGGCGGCCGGTCAGGAAACGGCTGTAATTCTCGATCCCCGCGCACGATCCGGTGGCGGCGATCATCTCAAGGTCGAAATTGGTCCGCTGTTCCAGCCGCTGGGCTTCCAGCAGGCGCCCTTCTGCGTTCAGCTCCTTGAGCCGTTCGGACAGTTCGAATTTGATCGCTTCCGATGCCTGCTTCATCGTTGGCCCCGGCGTGACATAATGCGAATTGGCATAGACCCGCACTTTGTCGAGCGAAGCGCCCTTCTTGCCGGTGAGGGGGTCGAACTCGGCGATCTCCTCGATCTCGTCGCCGAAGAAGCTGATCCGCCAAGCCATATCCTCATAGTGGCTGGGGAAGATTTCGAGATTATCCCCCCGCACGCGGAAATTGCCCCGGGCGAACGCGGCATCGTTGCGCTTGTATTGCAGAGCGACCAGCTTGCGGATGATTTCGCGCTGATCGGCGGTGTCACCTTTCTTCAGGTCGAAAATCATTGCGGAATAGGTTTCGACCGAGCCGATCCCGTAGAGGCATGACACGGAAGCGACGATAATCACGTCATCGCGTTCGAGCAGGGCGCGGGTGGCCGAGTGGCGCATCCGGTCGATGGCCTCGTTTACCGAGCTTTCCTTCTCGATATAGGTATCGCTGCGCGGGACGTATGCTTCCGGTTGATAGTAGTCATAATAGCTGACGAAATATTCCACCGCATTTCCGGGGAAGAAGCTTTTGAACTCCCCATAGAGCTGGGCGGCGAGAATCTTGTTGGGGGCCAGAATCAGGGCGGGGCGCTGCAAGTGCTCGATCACTTTGGCCATGGTGAAAGTCTTGCCCGAGCCGGTCACACCCAGCAGCACCTGAGTCTTTTCACCGTCCTTCGCAGCGGTCACGAGTTCGGCGATCGCGGTGGGCTGGTCGCCCGCCGGTTCATAATCGGACACGATCTTGAACGGTTTGCCGCCGTCCGTCTTGTCCGGGCGCTGCGGTTTGTGCGGAACAAAGCTGCCCGAGGTATCGGGTTCTTCCAGTCCGCGTCGGATCACGAGTTCAGCCATCGCGGGAATATGGGGGTGGATGGCGGCGCACGCAATCGTTGGCAGCGCCGCAATCCGCTGTTAGCGTGACGAAACAAAAGAAAAGACGGTCGTGTAATCGAGACAATTTTCGGAGAAGTCTATGCGTATCAAACTCACCCTTCCCGTTGCGGCGTCGCTTGCGACCGCACTTCTACTCGCCGGCTGCGGCAAATCCGACGAGGGGCCGAAAACGCCGGAACAGGCGGCTCAGGAAGCGTCCAAGATGGAAAAGCCCGAACCCGGCAAGTATCGCTCCAGCGTGAAGGTGCTTGAGTTCGACATTCCCGGCATGCCGAAAGAGCAGGCCGAGCAGATGAAGGGCATGATGGGCAACGCCGGTCAAAGTCACGAATTCTGCATGACCAAGGAAGATGTCGAGAAGGGCTATGAGGAAATGGTCAAGAAGACATCGCAGGGCAACTGCACTTTCGAAAAGTTCAATGCGGCGTCCAACACGCTGGATGCCAAGATGACCTGTGACATGGGCAACGAGATGAAGTCGGTCATCACCATGAACGGCACCACTTCGAAGACCAATTCCAAGATGACCATGGACATCGAAAACACCGCGCCCAGCATTCCGGGCGGGAAAATGCACACCAAGATGGAAGTCACCAACGAGCGTATCGGGGATTGCGCCTGATTCGTTCATCTCGCGTAAGGCGCGAATTGTTATGGCGTCGAAATGAGACAGACGCATGACAGCAATTCGCCGGGCGCGATAGCCGATGCTGGCGCCGCCTTCCGCATGGCCTCCTTCTACAAGGAAGCCGCGCGGCGCGCGGCGCTGGCGGGCGAAGCGCGCCCCAAGGGCGTAAAGGGGCCGCCGTTGCGGCACTTTCTGGGCGAACTGTCGGTCTTTGCCGAACCGCTTCGCCGCCTGGGGCGCGATTTTCCGATCGAACGCACGGATGAACCGCGCACGGTGATGCTGCTGCCCGGTTTCGCAACGCATCCGGTGCGCATGCGCTATATGGCGCAGCAGCTTGAGCGGGCCGGGCACAAGGTCAAGCGCTGGGGGCTGGGTTTCAATCTCGGCCCGACCGAACAGAACATTATCCTGCTCGAACGCAGGCTGGCCGCGCTTAACAAGCGCTATGGCAGGCCGGTCGTGCTGGTCGGCTGGAGCCTGGGGGGCCTGTTCGCCCGCGAACTGGCGCGCCGCCATCCGGATATGGTGGGCAAGGTCATCACTATGGGATCGCCGTTTTCCGGTAGCCCGCGCGCCAACAACGCCTGGCGACTCTATCATCTGGTAACGGGCCATCCGGTGGAAGCGCCACCGATCGATATCGATCTTTCCGCCAAGCCGCCGGTGCCGACAGTCGCGCTGTGGAGCCCGCGCGACGGGATCGTGTCGGCGCGCTCCTCATGCGGGTGGCCGGGGGAGCGGGACCGCGAAGTGGCTCTGCGCTGCACCCATCTCGGCTTTGCTTATTCGCCCGAGGCGATCCGCGCGGTGCTGCGCGAGCTGGAGGCCATCTGACGCCTCATATCCCTATTTTCCAAGACGATTGACAGCGGCCGAATCTCTGTCATTGTTGCGGTGCAGCATAAGGGGCATATGAGCAAGATCAGCCTGACCTTCGATGAAATGTTCGCCGACAGCGGCGATGTTCGTTCAGCCTATGCTGATTATTGGGAATGGCTTCAGGCGCAAGATCGCCACTGGATGACAGGCAAGAGGGCCGAAGCGGAGGCCTTCTTCCGCCGCACCGGGATCACTTTCAACGTCTATGGCGATCAGGATGCGGAGGAACGGCTGATCCCGTTCGATATGGTCCCGCGGATTATCACCGGCAAGGAATGGCGGCGGCTGACGCGCGGGATCGAACAGCGCGTGCGTGCGATCAACGCCTTTCTTCACGATCTCTATCACCGGCGGGAAATCCTCCGTTCGGGCCGTTTGCCGGAACGTCTGTTTCGCAACAACGCGGCGTGGCTGCCGGAAATGGTGGGTTTCACGCCGCCGGGCGGGGTTTATACCCATATCGTCGGCATCGATCTGGTGCGCACCGGACCCGATGAATTCATGGTGCTGGAAGACAACGCCCGCACGCCCAGCGGCGTCAGCTACATGCTGGAAAACCGCGAAACGATGATGACGATGTTTCCGGAACTGTTCGCCCAGGTGCGGGTGCGGCCGGTTTCGGATTATCCCCGCCGTCTCGCCAAAAGCCTTGCTGCCTGCGCGCCGGATTGCGCGGCATCGCGGCCGGTCGTCGCGGTGCTGACTCCGGGCGTCTATAATTCCGCCTATTTCGAACACGCTTTCCTGGCGGACCAGATGGGGGCCGAACTGGTCGAAGGCAGCGATCTGCGAGTCGAAGGCGGCCGGGTCTGCATGCGCACCACGCGCGGTTATCAGCCGCTCGACGTGATCTATCGCCGGGTGGATGACGAATTCCTCGATCCGCTGAGCTTCAATCCCACCAGCCTCCTCGGTGTGCCCGGGATCATGGACGTCTATCGCGCCGGGCGGATCACGATCGCCAATGCGCCGGGGGCGGGCATCGCGGACGACAAGGCGATCTACAGTTTCATGCCGGAAATCGTCGAGTTCTACACCGGCGAGAAGCCGCTGCTGCCCAATGTGCCGACATGGCGCTGCGCGGAGAAGGACAGCCTCGCTTATGTGCTCGACCATCTTCACGAACTGGTGGTGAAGGAAGTCCACGGGTCGGGCGGTTATGGCATGTTGATCGGCCCTACCTCGTCCAAGCGCGAAATCGCACAGTTCCGCAAGAAGCTGATCGCGACGCCGGAAAACTATATCGCCCAGCCGACGCTGGCGCTTTCGACCGTGCCGATCTTCACCAAGGCCGGGCTCGCCCCGCGCCACGTGGACCTGCGCCCGTTCGTGCTGGTTTCGCCGCAGGGGATCGACATCACGCCCGGCGGCCTGACGCGGGTGGCGATGAAGAAGGGTTCGCTGGTGGTGAATTCGAGCCAGGGCGGCGGCACCAAGGATAGCTGGGTGCTGGACGACTGATGGGCGGCGGGCGCAACAGGATGGGACGAACCGGATGTTAGGGCGCACCGCCAACAGCATATTCTGGATGTGCCGTTATTTCGAACGGGCGGAAAATACCGCGCGTCTGCTCGAAGCCGGGTTTCGCATGGCGCTGACCCGCCCTTCCGATGCGGCGGGGGAGGAATGGCGTTCGGTCATCAACACGTTGGGGCAGATCGGTCACTACTCTTCGCTCTACGATGGCTACAGCGGGGCGCAGGTGTGCAATTATGTCCTGCGCGATCGGGAAAATCCGTTCTGCGTCCTGGCGATGGTGGAGGCGGCGCGCACCAATGCACGCGTTGCCCGCACATCGTTGACCACGGAAGTTTGGGAATCGGTCAACGAATGCTGGATGACGCTGAAGGACGTGCTCGCGCGTCCGGTGCGGGAACGCAATCTGGGCGCGGTGCTGGCCGCGATCCGGCGGGAAGCGCGGCTGTTCCACGGCGCGACTTACGGCACCATGCTGCGCAACGATATCTATCAGTTCGCCCGGGCGGGCACTCTGATCGAACGGGCGGACAACACTGCGCGGATACTCGATGTGAAGTACCACCTGCTGTTGCCCTCGCTGTCCTACGTCGGTTCCGCTCTGGACAGTTCGCAATGGGATCAGGTGCTGCGCTCGCTGGCCGGCGATTCGCTCTATAGCTGGCTCAACGCCGGGCAGATGGACCCGCGGGGCATTGCCGAGTTCCTGGTACTCGATGGGCGTTTCCCGCGCAGCCTTCTGTTCAGCTACGAACAGTTGTCGCAGCACCTTTCCGAACTGGCCCGGGAATATGGGGAAGAAACCGATGCCCATGCCCTGATGAAGGATGCCCGGCAGTGGCTGGCAGGGCGCAATATCCAGGACATCTTCGACACCGGCCTGCATGAATTCCTGATCGATTTCATCGAGCGCAACCAGTCGATCGCCAACACGATCGCGGAGGATTACCGCTTCACCACATAGGAGTTTCGCCGTGCATCTCGCTATCGAACACACGACCCGTTACCGTTTCGCGGAGCCGGTCGCCTATGCGTTGCAGAGATTGCGGCTGATGCCCAAGGAAACGCGCGGCCAGAAGATTATCGATTGGGCGGTGGACTATGAAGGCGTGGTCGAGGAACTGTCCTATGAAGACCACAACTGCAATCATGTGACACTGGTTTCGGTGGCGCCGGATACCACCGATGTGATGATCCGCTGCCGGGGTACGCTGCTGACCGAGGATTATGTGGGAGTGCACGGGGCCCATAGCGGCCACATGCCGCTGTGGAGCTTCGTCACCCAGACGCCGAGCACGGCGCCCGGCGCCAGATTGCGTGCGCTGGCGGCCGCGATCCGGGAGGATCGGGATACGCTGGACCGGCTGCATGATCTTTCGGCGCTGATCCTGCAACAGGTGGCCTATGAAGCGGGGCATACCGAAGTGCGCACCACGGCGGAGGAAGCGCTCGAAACCGGGCGTGGGGTGTGCCAGGATCATGCCCACATCTTCATCGGCGGCGCGCGCCTGATGGGAATACCGGCCCGCTATGTCAGCGGATACCTGATGCTGGAGGGCAGGATCGATCAGGAAGCGACGCATGCATGGGCCGAAGCGCATGTGGCGGGGCTGGGATGGGTCGGCTTCGATGTTTCCAATGGGATCAGCCCGGATGCCCGCTATGTCCGCGTGGCGACAGGGCGCGATTACCGCGAGGCCGCGCCGATCACCGGGATCAGTTACGGCGGGGTGGACGAGGAACTGCACGTCCACCTCGCAGTGGAGCGTCAGTGCCAATCGCAATAGGCAAAAGTGCTCTGTTGCGCAGCCCCGCCATTGATCGGCGAAGGGAGCCGGGCTAGCCCAAGGCGCAGACGCGCGGCCGTGGCTTGAGGGGTGGGAATGACGTATTGCGTTGGCATGATGCTGGACAAGGGCCTGGTGTTGATGAGCGACACCCGCACCAATTCCGGTGTCGATAATATCTCCACCTTCCGCAAGATGTTCTACTGGACCGTACCGGGCGAACGGATCGTGGCGCTGATGACGGCGGGCAATCTTGCCACCACCCAAGCCGTTATCAGCCGGTTGCAGGAACGCAGCGAAACGCCCGCAAACAGGAGCAACGCCCTGTTGGAAGCGCCGACGATGTTCCAGATGGCGGTGGAAACGGGCCGGCTGCTGCGCGAAACGATCCAGACATCGCAGACCAGCAACGGGCCGCTGGGCGAAGGGCGCTTCACCGCATCGATCATTCTGGCGGGCCAGATCAAGGGCATGGCGCCGCGTCTGTTCATGATCTACCCCGAAGGCAATTTCATCGAAGCCAGCCTGGACACGCCATTTTTCCAGATCGGGGAGACCAAGTACGGGCGGCCGATCATCCTGCGCGGCTACGATCACGGGATGAGTTTCGAAGATGCTGTCAAACTGCTGATGGTGTCGTTTGATTCAACTCTCAAGGCTAACCTGTCGGTCGGTATGCCGCTCGATCTGCTGGTGATAGGGCGCGACAGTTTCGCGCCGCTGCACGAACGGCGGATCGAGATCGACGATCCCTATTTCGAAGGTATCTCATCGACCTGGGGGGCCGCGCTGAAAGCGGCGGTCCTGTCGCTGGCGCCCTATACATTCGACGATTAGCGTCATTCCCGTCGCCTGCGCATGCCCTGTTTGCAGGCGCGATGGCTAACAAGCCGCTATTTCCGTCTTTTTGCTTTCAGTGCGCGGCTGTGAAATCATTGGAATGCCTTGACGGGTATTCTTGATTATATAACAAGATTTCTACGATATTCTTGAAAAGGACAGGCGCATCGGTTTCCGCAGGGGTGCGGATGCCGCAGAGTGGTTGTCGCGGGGGCGATAGTAAGTGATGGGCGAGGTTGGGAGCAGTCCGGATGTGGAACCGGCAGACGAACGCACTGTCATGCATTTCCTCGGCGGAACCCCCCGATTCCGGGCGGAAGGCGCGCGCAGCGCATTCGCTCTTGGCCATCATGCCGAAGTGTACGAAACGATTGCCGAACTGGTGCAGAGCCGGCCTCGCTCAGGCGTGGCCATCGTCCATGACAATCCAACCGGGGGTGGGATAGCGGCCGTTCGTGAACGGCTTATCGTCGAAAGCATCTGGGTGCCGGTGGTGGCGGCGTGCAAGGCGCCCGACGTCGAAGCGGTGGTGGCGGCGATCAAGGCCGGGGCGTTGGACTATGTCGCTCTGCCGTTATCGCCGGAGCGCCTGTCCGATGTGCTGGCGGCCAACGCCGCGCAGATCGCCGCTTATGCCAGTGTCCACGAAAAGATGGTGGCCGCGCGTGATCGTCTGGCTGCATTGAGCCCGCGTGAACGCGAAGTGCTCGATCAGTTGGCAGAAGGCCACGCCAACAAGACGATCGCACAGGCCTTGCAGATCAGCCCGCGCACGGTCGAAATCCATCGGGCCAGCATGATGCGCAAGCTCGGCGCGAGCCACGCGGCCGAAGCGGTCCGGCTGTGGCTGGAAGCGAAAGTTCAGATGAACGGCCTGCTTGCCGCGTAAGCGGGATCAGCGGCAGAACGATCCGTTGCCGGCTTCCATGTGCAGATGATCGCGGTGGGCCTGGTTGTAATCCGGGCCAAGAACGGTTCCGAAGCGCTTGCAGGCGCTGCCGTGCACCACGCGGAGGAACTGCCGTTCTGCCTGGCTGCCCTCGTTCCAGTGCTGGAGCACGCTCACTCTCTGCCCGTTTTCCAGAACGAACGCGGCCACATCGATGGCGTTGGCCGTGGCATGGGCCGACAGCCGCTGCGTTCCCGCGACAGTGCGGCATGAATAGCTGCCCATGGTTTCGATTCGGGCAAGGCCGCTGCCGAGGATTTGCCGCGCGGCGCGATCCACACCGAAACGCGCCCACTGTACAAAAGTATTTGCCACAGGGCAGGTCACTGGGCCGAGGCTGGCAATCGCGAACTGATCGAAATCGCCGCGAATCGCAGACAGCCGGACCGTGTTGAGATTGGAGCATCCGCCGTTGAAATACTGATCGGGAAGGGGGGTGAAGCTGGCGTTGGTGCGGCCCAGATTGGCGAGACACTGGCGTGCTTCCGGGCGCGGACTGATCGTCTGGCTGGGGCGGCTGCTCTGGCTTTTGGGGCCACGGGGGCTGTCGATACAGGCGCTGACCATGGCCACCAGCGGCAAAATCAGAAAAAGGTGCCTCATGACAGCACATGTGCCGCCCATATGGTTAACCCGAGGTTGACGGGGTCTTTCTCCCGAACCCACTGGTATGCTTTGCTTGACATCATGGCCCACGCTTCTATGTGCGGCGGCGGGCCACGCGGTCCCAACGCCGCGCGAGCTCTCTGCAAGGAGAGTCTTTATGACTGAGATTACCAAGCCGCAGGCCGCGCCTGCGCGTCCTTTCTTTTCTTCGGGTCCCTGCGCCAAGCCGCCGGGATATTCTCTCGACAAACTCGCCACCGAATCGCTGGGCCGTTCGCACCGCGCGAAGATCGGCAAGAGCCGTCTTGGCTATTGCATCGATCTGATGCGCGAAATCCTGCAACTGCCCGATACGCATCGCATCGGCATTGTGCCGGGTTCCGATACGGGCGCATTCGAAATGGCGATGTGGACGATGCTGGGCGCCCGCCCGGTGACGACGCTGGCCTGGGAAAGCTTCGGTGAGGGTTGGGTCACCGATGCTGCCAAGCAGCTCAATCTCGATCCCACAATCCTGCGCGCCGATTATGGCCAGTTGCCCGATCTCGATGCGGTCGATTGGAGCAACGACGTGCTGTTCACCTGGAACGGCACCACTTCGGGCGTGCGCGTGCCGAACGGGGACTGGATTCCTGCCGATCGCGAAGGCCTGTCCTTCGCCGACGCGACCAGCGCCGTGTTCGCTTACGATATCCCGTGGGACAAGATCGATGTCGCCACCTTCTCCTGGCAGAAGGTGCTGGGCGGTGAAGGCGCGCATGGCGTCCTGATCCTCGGCCCGCGCGCCGTGGAACGGCTCGAAAGCCACACCCCCGCATGGCCGCTACCGAAGGTTTTCCGCCTGATCTCCAAGGGCAAGCTGGCCGAAGGCGTGTTCAAGGGCGAAACGATCAACACCCCCTCCATGCTGGCGGTGGAAGATGCGATCTTCGCGCTGGAATGGGCCAAGGGGCTGGGCGGTCTGGAAGGGCTCAAGGCCCGTGCCGCCGCCAATGCCGCCGCGCTCAACGCGATTGTGGAAAGCCGGGACTGGCTCGGCCACCTCTGCGCCGACGAAGCCAGCCGGTCGAAGACCAGCGTCTGCCTTACGGTGGAAGGCGCCGATGCGGACTTCATCAAGAAGTTCGCCGGCCTGCTCGAAGCCGAAGGCGCGGCCTATGACATCGCGGGTTATCGCGATGCCCCGGCCGGTCTGCGCATCTGGTGCGGAGCCACAGTCGATACCGCCGATATCGAGGCGCTCGGCCCCTGGCTCGACTGGGCTTACGCTTCGCTTCGTTCGTGATCGTCATCCCCGCGCAGGTGGGGATCCAGTTAACCTCAATACCAGACGCGAAGCGGGATGGATTCCCGCCTTCGCGGGAATGACGAGGGAATAATGACCAAACCCAAAGTCCTTGTTTCGGACAAGATGGACCCGCAGGCCGCGCAGATTTTTGCCGAGCGCGGATGCGATGTCGATGTCATCACCGGCAAGACGCCGGAAGAACTGAAAGCCATCATCGGCCAGTACGATGGCCTCGCGATCCGTTCGTCGACCAAAGTTACGGCGGATATCCTCGAAGCGGCGACCAATCTCAAAGTGATCGGCCGCGCCGGGATCGGTGTCGACAACGTCGATATTCCGGCGGCTTCGGCCAAGGGCATCGTGGTGATGAACACGCCCTTCGGCAATTCGATCACCACCGCGGAACACGCCATCGCGCTGATGTTCGCGGTCGCCCGCCAGTTGCCGGAAGCCGATCTTTCGACCCAGGCCGGGAAGTGGGAAAAGAACCGCTTCATGGGTGTCGAACTGACCAACAAGACGCTGGGCCTGATCGGTGCGGGCAACATCGGTTCGATCGTGGCCGATCGCGCGCTGGGCCTGCGGATGAAAGTCGTGGCTTTCGATCCGTTCCTTTCGCCCGAACGCGCGGTGGAAATGGGCGTGGAAAAGGTCGATCTGGACGAACTGCTGGCACGCGCCGATTTCATCACGCTGCACACGCCGCTGACCGACCAGACGCGCAATATCCTCAGCCGCGAAAACATCGCCAAGACCAAGAAGGGCGTGCGCATCATCAACTGCGCGCGCGGCGGTCTGGTCGATGAGGAAGCGCTGAAGGAAGCGCTGGATTCGGGCCATGTGGCTGGCGCCGCGCTGGACGTGTTCGTGACCGAACCGGCCAAGGAAAGCCCGCTGTTCGGCACGCCGAACTTCGTCTGCACCCCGCACCTCGGCGCGTCGACCAGCGAAGCGCAGGTCAACGTCGCGCTGCAGGTGGCCGAACAGATGAGCGACTATCTCCTCAACGGCGGTGTCACCAACGCGCTCAACATGCCGTCGCTCTCGGCGGAAGAAGCGCCGAAGCTCAAGCCTTACATGACGCTGGCGGAAAAGCTCGGTTCGCTCGTCGGCCAGCTCACCACCGGTTCGCTCGCGCGGATTTCGATCCACACCGAAGGTGCGGCGGCCGAACTCAACGCCAAGCCGATCGTGGCGGCGGTGCTTTCGGGCTTCCTGCGCGTCCAGTCGGACAGCGTGAACATGGTCAATGCGCCGTTCCTGGCCAAGGAACGCGGCATGGAAGTGCGCGAAGTAAAGACCGAGCGTGAAGGCGATTACCACACCTTGATCCGGGTTTCGGTGAAGACCGAAACGGGCGAACGCTCGGTCGCGGGCACGCTGTTCAGCAATGCCGAACCGCGCCTCGTCCAACTGTTCGGCATCAAGGTCGAAGCCGAACTGACCGGGGACATGATGTACATCGTCAACGAAGACGCACCGGGCTTCATCGGCCGCATCGGTACGTTGCTGGGCGAGAACGGCATCAACATCGGCACGTTCAACCTTGGCCGCCGCGAAGCGGGCGGTGAAGCGGTGCTGCTGCTGTCGGTCGACAGCCCGGTTCCGGCCGAAGTGCTCGAAACCGCGCGCGCTCTGCCGGGCGTCAAGCGGGCGATGGCGCTGAAGTTCTGATTGTTCAGACGCTTGCCCCCTTCCGCTCCGGGCGTAGTCCGGTGCGGGAGGGGGCTTTTGCTTTCGGGTTCGACAGCACCACCGCGAACGGCTAGTGGGCATCGCATTATGACCGATCCAACCCGCGATCTTTTGCCCGAAGGGCTTGAGGACCGGCTGCCGCGCGAAGCCGCCGCCGTGACCCGCATCAGCCGTGCCGTCATCGATGTGATGGACAGCCATGGCTATGACCGGGTCCGTCCGCCGCTGATCGAATTCGAGAAGTCGATGGCCGGGCGTATGGATGGCGTGCAGCCGCGCCGGATGTTTCGCTTCGTCGATCCGACGAGCCTGCGCACGCTGGCGGTCCGTTCGGACATCACCGTGCAGGTGGGCCGGATCGCGGCCACCAGCCTGGCCGCCGCGCCGCGCCCCTTGCGGCTGTGCTATGGCGGGCCGGTCGTTACGATCAAGGGCGATGGGCTCGATCCCTCGCGCGAACGCCTGCAACTGGGCGCGGAACTCATCGGCAGCGATTCGGTCGCGGCGGTGAGCGAGATCGTCCTGCTGGCGATCGAGGCGCTGACTGCTGCCGGGGCGCAGGGTATTTCCGTCGATTTCACATTGCCCAATCTGGTCGATACGCTGGCGGCGGGGCCATTCCCGCTGCCTGCCGGGGCCATCGAAACCGTTCGCCGCGAACTGGACGCCAAGGATGCCGGATCACTGCGCGAAGCGGGGGGTGACGACTATTTGCCGCTGCTCTACGCCACCGGGCCGTTTTCTCAGGCGATTGCGCAACTGGCCGCGATCGATGCGGGCGGCGCTCTGGCCAGCCGGATCGACGGGTTGAAAGCCGTGGCCGCGCGCGTGGGCGGCAGGGCACGGATCACGCTCGACCCGACGGAACGGCATGGGTTCGAATATCAGAGTTGGTTCGGCTTCACGCTCTATGCCGAAGGCGTGCGCGGCGCGTTGGGGCGGGGTGGCACTTACCGCATTCACGGCATGGATGAACCGGCTACCGGCTTTTCGCTCTACACCGATGCGCTGGTCGCGGCCGATCAGGACGGCGGCCAGCCACGCGATACGCTGTTCCTGCCCCTGGGGCACGATGCCGATGCCGCCGCCCGCCTGCGCGGGATCGGCTGGCGCACTGTTGCCGCCCTTTCCAATGCGGATGAGGGCAAGGCACTGGGCTGCAGCCACGTGCTGAACGGAAAGGAACCGCAACCGCTTTGACGGGCAGGGGCGGCGATGCCGCCTCATGCCTTGACCGCTCCCGCTGCTGCCGGTAACGCGCGCCTCGCAATCGGGGCCTGCAGCGGGCCTGTTTTCGCTATCCGCCACGCCGAGTCCTGTCGAAGGGCGTGCACGGATCCACCTGGCAGGGTGAGGGACTCTATCAATGGCAAATGTGACGGTGATCGGCGCCCAATGGGGTGACGAGGGCAAAGGCAAGATCGTCGACTGGCTGGCCAGCCGGGCGGACGCGGTGGTGCGGTTCCAGGGCGGACACAATGCCGGCCATACGCTGGTGATCGATGGCACCACGTACAAGCTGAGCCTGCTGCCTTCAGGCATTGTCACCGGCACGCTGTCGATTATCGGCAACGGTGTGGTGCTCGATCCCTGGGCGCTCAAGGCCGAAGTCGAAAAGCTGATCGGGCAGGGCGTGACAATCGCCCCGGAAAATTTTGCCATCGCGGACAATTGCCCGCTGATTCTGCCGATCCACCGCGATCTCGACCAGCTGCGCGAAACCGCCGCGGGCAAGGGCAAGATTGGCACCACCGGGCGCGGCATCGGCCCCGCTTACGAAGACAAGGTGGGCCGCCGGGCGATCCGCGTGTGCGATCTCGCCCATCTCGATTCGCTCGACCCGCAGCTTGATCGACTGTGCGCGCATCACGATGCGCTGCGCGCCGGGTTCGGCGAACCGCCGGTGGACCGGGCGCGCCTGATCGCCGATCTCAAGGAAATCGCGCCCTTCGTGCTGCAGTTCGCGCAGCCGGTGTGGAAACGCCTGCGCGATGTGAAGAAGGAAGGTTCGCGCATCCTGTTCGAAGGCGCGCAGGGCGTGCTGCTCGATGTCGATCACGGGACCTACCCCTTCGTCACCAGTTCCAACACCGTCAGCGGCACGGTCGCTTCGGGTTCGGGCATGGGGCCGGGTTCGGCAGGTTTCGTGCTGGGGATCGTCAAGGCCTATACCACACGCGTGGGTTCTGGCCCGTTCCCGAGCGAACTGGATGACGATACGGGGCAACGGCTTGGCGAGCGTGGCCATGAATTCGGCACGGTGACGGGGCGCAAGCGCCGCTGCGGCTGGTTCGATGCGGTGCTCGTGCGCCAGAGTTGCGCCATTTCCGGCGTCACCGGGATCGCGCTGACCAAGCTCGACGTGCTCGACGGGTTCGACACGCTGAAAATCTGCACCGGCTACAAGCTGCGCGGCGAAGTGATCGACTATCTGCCCGCCCATGCCGCCGATCAGGCGGAGGTGGAGCCGGTGTACGAGGAAATGGAAGGCTGGCACGGCACCACCGCCGGCGCGCGCAGCTGGGCCGATCTTCCCGCGCAGGCGGTGAAATACATCCGCCGGATCGAGGAGCTGATCGATTGCCCGGTGGCCAGCGTGTCCACCAGCCCCGAACGCGACGATACGATTCTAGTGCGCGACCCGTTCGAGGATTGAGCCTGACGCCGGAAGGGATTAGCCGTTCCGGCATGAGGCGTTTTTTCCCGATCGTCCTGCTGCTGCCGGTGCTGACCGCCGGCGCGCAGGCGGAAACCGCGCCACTTTTACCGCCCATCTCGGCTCCGGTGGATTTCGTGAAGGTCGACAAGACCGGCCGCACGCTGACGCTTTACGGGGCAGGGCAGCCGCTGCGTACCTATCGCGATATCCAGCTTGGCGATGCGCCCGCGGGGCACAAGCGGTTCCAGGGGGACGAGCGTACCCCCGAAGGGCGCTATGTCATCGATTATCGCAATCCCAACAGCCGCTATCATCTCTCGCTCCACATCTCCTATCCGGATGCGCGCGACCGCGCCCATGCGCAGGCGCGGGGGCGGTCCCCCGGCGGTGATATTTTCATTCATGGTCAGCCCAACGGCTTTCCCGGCAGAATGGCGGGGGACTGGACCGACGGCTGCATTGCGCTGAGCAATCCGGAAATCGAGGATATGTGGGCGCTGGTGCCCGATGGCACCCCGATAGAAATCCTGCCCTGAACAATATACTTGACCTGATCCCTTTATGTTCTCACTATGTTCGGGAATCGGGGGGTGTGTATGGCACAGGCGGATTTTCGGTACGAACCGGCCGACGACAGGGTTGGCCTGCCTTGCGGCGTGGCGATCTATGCGGACCGGCCCTATGTGCGCGCCGAAATGCGCGATGATGCGGAAGCCGCAGGTTTTGGATTGACGGCCTGCGGCGCTCTGGCGGAACTTCCGCAGGCGGATGATGGGCTGGCTCCGGGGGAAGTCGTTCTGCTCGATTGCCCGGCGGCCGATGCGGGCACTCTGGCTGCCTTGTGCCGGCTGGACATGCGTGCCGCGCAATCCGGTGCGCAGCTTGTGGTTTCGACCACGGTGGAGGCGCTGGACGCTATCTTTGCCTGTCTCGATCAGTCGAATCCGCAAATTCTCGTCGATCCCAGCCGGGCGGAACGGGTGATCGCGCTCGGCCGGGCGCTGGCCCATATCCCCAACCTGCGTGTGCGCGATCTGTCACCGGACGATCGCCTGATGCTGTTGCGGCTAACGGAACAGGTGGCGCAGATCGCGGATCGTCTGGACACATTATGCCGCGAAGATGGCGCAAGGACGGGTTCGGCATGGCAGGTGGAAGCGCCCCGGCGCGGCTTTCGCGGGGCCAACGCCACCAAACCGCGCGATCGCCTCGTACCGGTCGGCCATCCCGCCTGGCCCGATCCGCAACTGGTGCGGCAGATCATCCGCCAGCGTCAGGCGCGGGCGCGCTTCTTCGATGCCGCGCTGTTCGCCGATCCGGCCTGGGATATCCTGCTCGATCTGACGGCGGCCCACGCCGAAGGTGCACGCGTTTCGGTGACTTCGCTCTGCATCGCGGCGGGCGTTCCGCCGACCACGGCCTTGCGCTGGATCACGCAGATGACGGAAGCAGGCTTGCTGCAACGGATGGAAGACGATGTGGACCGTCGGCGTGCCTTCATCGGCCTCGCCCCGCGTGCGGCCGAGGCGATGATCGCCTATTTCGCGGAACTGGGCGGGGAGGCTGGCCACCTCGTCTGAAAGATACCGTTCGCGTATTCGGGCGGCGCTGCGCCGTAATGGTGGGCGGTAACGGGCTCGAACCGCTGACCCTCTCGGTGTAAACGAGATGCTCTACCAACTGAGCTAACCGCCCCTGAACGGGAACCGCGCTAATAAACGCTTTGCCCGGCCGGTCAATCGGCTTTCGTGCGTCCGTTCACAAGGACGCATCGTGCATGCAGGCGCGATGCGTCTCACCTGTCGCCGCAGCAGGGATCGGCCATCAGGGCAGGGCTTCGGCCACGTTGGCGCGCACCGCCTTGGATGCCCAGTCGAGATCGCCTGCGACGCGCCACACTTCGCGCCCTTGCGCGTCATACAGCACCGATAGCGGCAGATTGTTGCCGCCATAGTGGAAGACGAGATCGTTTTCCGGGTCCAGCCACGGTTCGAGGTGGGCGAATTTCTTCTCGGCGAAGAACGGCTGCACTTTTTCGGCGCCTTGCATGTCCTGGCTGACGGTCACCAGACGCAGCTTGCCCTGCATGTCGCCCGCCAGCGTATCGAGCAGCGGCATTTCGGTGACGCAGGGCGCACACCATGTCGCCCAGAGATTGAGCAGCACCGGCGTGCCTTTGAGGTCGGGCAGGCGTAGTTTCTTGCCCGCCGGATCGGACAGCGTGAAATCGGGCATTTCGCTGCCTTTGTGGCTGCGATCCAGCGTGCCAGCGGCGGCGGGTTTCTTCCCGCTATCAGCCGCCGGTTGCGCAGGCGGCTCGCTTTGCCTATCGCAGCCGCCGACTGATAGGGCGAGACCCGGGACGGCAAGCGTGAGCGACAGCGACAATACTCTTGATAACAATCGGGCCACGGCGGCAGGCTCCAACCAGATGTGGGGGGGCAGGTTCGCCGAAGGACCTAGCGCGATCATGCGCGAAATCAATGCCTCGATCCCGTTCGACAAGGCGTTGTGGCGGCAGGATATCGCCGCGTCCAAAGCCCATGTCGCCATGCTGGGCGCGCAGAACATCGTGTCCGGCGTGGATATGCAGGCGATCATTGCCGGGCTGGACACGGTGGCCGCCGAATACGAAGCGAACGGCGTTCCCGAGAATTGGGACCTCGAAGACATCCACATGACGACGGAAAGCCGCCTTGCCGAACTGATCGGCCCGGCGGCCGGGAGGCTGCACACCGCGCGCAGCCGCAACGATCAGGTGGCGACCGATTTCCGCCTCTGGGTGCGCGATGCGATGGATCAGGTGGACGCCGGCCTGCTTGCCTTGCAACGGGCGCTGGTCACGCGGGCCGGTGAACATGCCGATTCCATCATGCCCGGCTTCACCCATCTGCAAACCGCGCAGCCGGTGACATTGGGCCATCACCTGATGGCCTATTACGAGATGATCCGGCGGGATCGGTCGCGCTTTGCCGATGCGCGCGCGCGCCTTAACGAATGCCCGCTGGGTTCGGCCGCGCTGGCGGGCACCGGCTTCCCGATCGACCGGGCGGCGACAGCGCAAGCTCTGGGCTTTGCTAAGCCGACTGACAACAGCCTCGATTCGGTATCCGACCGCGATTTCGCGCTCGATTATCTGCAGGCGGCGGCGCAGTGTTCGCTGCACTTGTCGCGGCTGGCGGAAGAGTTCATCATCTGGGCCAGCCAGCCGTTCGGTTTTGTCGCGCTGCCCGATGCGCTCAGCACCGGCAGTTCGATCATGCCGCAGAAGAAGAACCCCGATGCGGCGGAGCTGGTGCGCGGCCACGCGGGCCGGATCGTCGGCTGTCTGACATCGCTGATGATCACGATGAAGGGCCTGCCGCTCGCCTATTCGAAGGATATGCAGGACGACAAGCCGCCGGTGTTCGAAGCGGCGAACCTGCTCGGCCTGTCGATTGCGGCGATGACCGGGATGGTGGCGGACAGCACGTTCCGCACCGCGCGGATGCGGCAGGCGGCGGAACTGGGCTATGCCACGGCGACCGATCTGGCCGACTGGCTGGTGCGGCAGGCCGACATCCCCTTCCGCGAAGCGCACCATATCACCGGCGCAGCGGTCAAGCTGGCCGAAAGCCAAGGCAAGGCGCTGGACGCGCTCTCGCTCGCCGAGTTGCAAGGGATCGATTCGCGGATCGACGAGCGTGTGTACAGCGCCCTGTCGGTCGAGGCATCGGTTGCCGCGCGCAGCAGCCATGGCGGAACCGCGCCGGAACAGGTAAGGTTGCGCGTTGCACAAGCGCGCCTTGCGCTGGGAATGGAGAGCTGACGATGCGCCGCTTCATCGCTGTTTCGCTGCTGCTGGCGCTGGCTGCCTGTGGTGCCGACGGCCCGCTGAAACCGGCCAAGGGGCATAGCCTGCCGCCTGCTCCCTATGGTGCGAAAGAGCCCAGGGATGCGGATGCGTTGCTGGCCGTGCCGGTGCAGGCCGATCCGAGCCGGACCGTGGAATTGCGCAAACGTTCGGAAGAACGCGAAGAAGACCCCTTCGATCTTCCCCCTGAAGGCTGATACATGGACCATTTCCAGCTTAAGAACGGCATCCTCCATGCCGAGGATGTGCCGTTGGACCGGATTGCCGCCGAAGTCGGTACGCCGGTCTATGTCTATTCGCGCGCCACGCTGACGCGCCATGCCACGGTGTTTCGCGATGCGCTGGCGGCGGTGCTGCCGCGCCTGCATGTGGCCTTCGCGGTGAAGTCCAATCCCAATCTGGCCGTTCTGCGCGTGCTGAAGGATGCCGGATACGGCGCCGATGTGGTGTCCGAAGGGGAAATGAACCGTGCCTTGGCTGCGGGGATTCCGGCCGGGGATATCGTCTTTTCGGGCGTCGGCAAAAGCGGGCGCGAGCTGAAGGCGGCCGTCGCGGCAGGAATCGGCCAGTTCAATCTGGAAAGCGAGGAAGAAGGCGTGGAACTGGCGGCGATTGCCGCCGCCATGGGCAAGACGGCGGTTTGCGCCCTGCGCGTCAATCCCAACGTCGATGCCCGGACACACGCCAAGATTTCCACCGGCAAGGCGGAAAACAAGTTCGGCGTGGCCTATGACCGGGCGGCGGGAATCTATGCCCGCCTCGCGGTGCTGGATGGTCTCGCCATGCGGGGGCTTGCGGTCCACATCGGCAGCCAGATCACCGATCTCGATCCTTCGCGGCAGGCGTTCGCGAAGATGGGCGAACTGATGCGCGGCTTGCGCGGCGCGGGCCACACGGTGATGCACATGGATCTCGGCGGTGGGCTGGGTGTGCCTTACAAGCAGGGCGAACAGCTTCCCGGGCCGGAGGATTATGCCGCGATGGTGGCGGAAGTGACCGAAGGCTGGGACGCCACGATCATGTTCGAACCGGGCCGGGTGATAACCGGCAATGCCGGCGTGCTGATCACCGAAGTCATCCGTGTGAAGCAGGGCGTCAACGCGCCGTTCGTGGTGGTCGATGCGGCGATGAACGATCTCGCGCGCCCGGCGATGTACGATGCGTGGCACGATTTTGCCGCCGTGCATCCCACGGGGGAAACGATGGTGGCCAATATCGTCGGCCCGATCTGCGAAAGCTCGGATACGTTCGCCATGGGCCGCACGATCGATGCGGTGAAAGCGGGCGATCTGGGCGTATTTCGCACGGCGGGCGCTTATGGTGCGACGATGGCCAACACCTACAACAGCCGCCCGCTGGTGCCTGAAGTGCTGGTGGATGGCGCGCGCTGGGCGGTGGTGGCCGAACGGATCGAGCCGGAAACGGTGCTGGCGGGGGAACGCATTCCCGATTGGCTGGCCGGATGAAAAGCCTGCCGCTCTTTCATCGTATTGCAGGGCAGCGGGTGGTTGTCCTGGGCGATGGGATCGCGGCGGAGGCCAAGCGGCGGCTGGTAGCGCGTGCGGGCGGTATCCCGGTGGGCGAAGCCGAAGCGCACGGCGCAAAGCTGGCGTTCGTCGCACTGGAGAACGAGGGTGAAGCCCGCGCCGCTGTCCGGCGCCTCACATATCTCGGCCTGCTGGTGAATGTGCCGGATCGGCCCGATCTGTGTGATTTCACTGTGCCCAGCGTGCTGGATCGTGATCCTGTGCTGATTGCCATCGGCACCGGAGGCGCTTCTGCCGGGCTAGCCAAAGCCCTGCGGTTGCGGCTCGAAACGCTTGTCCCGCATGGGTTGGGGGCGTTCGCGCGGGCGATGCAGGCGGCGCGTGCCCGCGTGCGGCAGCGCTGGCCCGATGCCGGGCAGCGCCGCCGGGCGCTGGATGCGGCCATGGCGGAGCACGGGCCGCTCGATCCGCTGCGTGATGGTGCGGCAGCAGCGGTGGAGCCGTGGCTGGCCGGGGCAGGGCAGGTGGCGCAGAGCGCGGGCCGTTACGAATTCACGCTGGCGAGCGACGATCCCGAAGACCTCACGCTGCGGCAGGCGCGGTTGCTGGGGTCGGCCGACGCGATTCTGCACGATCGGGCGGTGGCCGCCGCGATTCTCGACCGGGCGCGGGCGGACGCGCAGCGGATCGTGCTGCCTCTGTCCGGGCCGGAGCCGGAGGGGCTGGTGGTCGCCCTGCGCAGGGCGGCGAATAGCTTTTAGAACGCCGAGCCCGCCAGTGCGTCGATGGCCGCCTGCAGAATCACGGCGGCGGCGGCCGAATCGATACGTTCCGCCCGCTTGGCCCGGCTCATGTCCTGTTCGATCAGCCCGCGTTCGGCACTGGCGGTGGACCAGCGTTCGTCCCACAGCAGGATCGGCAGGCCGAGACTTTCCAGATTGCGGGCAAAAGCGCGCGATGCCTGCGCGCGGGGGCCTTCGCTGCCGTCCATGTTGAGCGGCAGGCCGATCACGATCCCTTTCACCGACCGTTCGGCGATCAGCGTTTCCAGCGCAGCCTTGTCCCGCGCGAATTTGCCGCGCGGCAAGGTCTTGCCGGGGGAGGCGAACCGCCAGCCTGCATCGCAGAACGCCGTGCCGATGGTCTTGGTGCCAGGATCGAGACCGATCAGAGCGCCGCCATTGGGCAGGGCATCCGAAAATTCGAACGTCATCTGCGTGATCATTGCGCCGCTTTCCATGCTGCCGCGCGGCGTTCGGCGTCTGCCTGCACATTGGCCCAGAACAGCGGGATATCGTAAACGTGATAGTTGTTCCCCGGCAGGACATAAGCGCCCATATCGGGTGGATCGCCGATCAGCAGCAGCCCCTGCGCATCGCACCGCGCGGGCACGCCGCCCGCCACCAGTTCGCCCTGTTTCAGTTCCGCATCGGGTTTGAGCGTGCCGAGATTGGCGCTGGCAGGCGCGCTGCCGCCTTGCTGGCCGGTCAAGGGATTGGTGCAGAGGATGGCGCTGTTGCCATGCGGCTTGCCGTCAAGCCCGGGGGCCTTGCGCCAGAGGTCGAGCAGCATGGCGGGATCGGCGGGCTCGGCAAAGCTCAGCCAGCTCAGGATGCAGCCCTTCTGCTGGGCGCTGGTGCAGGCCGGGAGGCCGAGATGAGGCAGATCGTGTTCGAGCGAAATCGGCCAGCCAATCGCATAGACCGCCGCGATCCGCCCGACGAGCGGCGTGCCCGCCACGCGATCGTGCAGCAGCCGGATCAGATGGCGCGCGCCCTGGCTGTGCCCGGCGAGGATGATCGGGGCATCCTGCGGCGCTTCGGCGAGAAACTGGTCGAACGCCTGCGCCACATCGCCATATGCAGCATCGAGCGCCTTTTGCCCGGCGGCCTCCTCGGTCAGGAACGCGCCGAAAGCGGCCTGCCGATAGCGCGGGGCCCAAATCTGCCCGCCCCGGGAGAAGGGGCTGGCCATGGCCCGGATGAACAGCCGCGCGCGTTCCTGCGATTCGGCATCGTCCACCGGCGCGTTCCATGCCGCCGTGCGCAGATAGCTGGTCGGGTGGATGAAGAACACGGCGGAAGGCGCATCGCGCGTGGCGGCGGGCTTCTGCGCGCCCGTTGGTTGCCAACGGGCCGGATCGTTCGCGCCCATGGTGGGGGTGGCGAGCCACATCACCTTGTCCCGATAGGTGTTCGCGGCCAGCGTCGGCTGTTCGGTGAATGCGGCGCGGGGCACGAAGGCAAGGCGCGACAGTTCCGTTGACCACAGCGCCAGCGCAAACAAGGCCGCGATCACCAGCACGATCAGAATCGCGACGAGATAGAGGAACTTGCGCGCCATCGCCGATTTACCGCACGTTCTGCGCCGCATCTGCACCGGCGAGGGCCGGGGCAGGCTGCTTGATGATCGCGGGGCGCAGGCTGCGGAAGGCCCGGTCGCCGCGTAGCGCGGCCCACCAGCTCATCGGGTTGATCGTTTCGGTGCCGTTGAGCGAGAAAGTGATGAATTCCGCCCGTCCGCCGATATTGGCCAGCGGCACCGGCCCGCCAAGGCCGCGCTCCCAGGTTTCGGCGCGGCTGTCGGCCGAATGATCGCGATTGTCCCCCATCAAGAACACGCTGTCCTGCGGCACAGTGATTTCCGGCATGTTGTCGAGCGGCTGCCGCATATGATCGATCACCACGTAAGTCGCGCCGTTGGGCATGGTTTCTCGCAGCAACGGCAGTTCGCAGATATCCTTGCCCGAAGCTTTGCGGACTTTGAGATTGGGATAGTCTTCCGCTGTGCAGAGCGCATTGGGCTCCACCGGCAGTTCCAGCGGCGGTTCCACCGTTTGCGGAACGGCCTTGCCGTTGAGAACGATCTGCCCGTTGATCACGGCGATCCTGTCCCCCGGCAGGGCGACGACACGCTTGATATAGTCTTCATCGCGATCGGGCGGTACGGCGATCACGATATCGCCGTATTCGGGCGTGCTGCCCGCGATTCGCCAGGTTCCGCGCGGCAGGAGGTGAAACGAGGCCGAAACCCAGCTCCAGCCGTAGGGGTATTTGCTCACCACCAGCCGGTCGCCCACCAGCAGATTGGGCATCATCGACTGCGAGGGAATGTAGAACGGCTTGGCGAGAAAGCTGTGAAAAGCCAGCACGGCCAGCAACATCAGCGCGAGGCCGCGGACTTCGACCAGCCAGTTGATCTTCTCGCGGGGCTTTTCCGCAGGTTCGGTCGCGGGGGCAGGCTCAGGGGTGTCGGGATGATCGGTCACAATTTCCGTGCTTCTATGACGACGAAGGCCTGAGCCCATGGATGGTCATCGGTGAGGGTAAGATGAATGACGGCTTCATGGCCTTCCGGCGTGATTGCCGCAAGCCTTGCCGCCGCCCCTCCGGTGAGGGCGAGAGTGGGGGCGCCCGAAAGCGCGTTGACCACCCCGATATCCTTCATGAACACCCCGGCGCGAAAGCCGGTGCCGACGGCCTTGGAAAAGGCTTCCTTTGCGGCGAAGCGCTTGGCCAGAGTGCCTGCCTTGGTGAACGGGCGGCGGGCGGCCTTGGCCTGTTCCAGAGCGGTGAACACGCGCTGTTCGAAGCGGTCCCCGAAACGGTCGAGCGAGGCCTGTATCCGTTCGATATTGCAGAGGTCGGAGCCCATGCCGATAATCATGATCCTGCCCTTCCTGTTCCCGATGTTGCGGCCGCGTGGCTCCGGCGGATCGCCGCGCCCTGCTTACCGCGCTTCGTCCATCAACGCCCGCATCTGCCGCACGGCCGCTTCCAACCCGACGAAGACCGCTTCGCCGATCAGGTAATGGCCGATGTTCAGTTCCGCGATCTGCGGGATGGCGGCGATCGGCTGGACATTGTCGTATGTCAGCCCGTGGCCGGCATGGGGTTCGATGCCGTTGCGCGCGGCGAGGGCGGCCATATCGGCGATCCGTTTCAATTCCACCGCGCGTTGTTCACCCGCGGCATGCGCATATTCGCCGGTATGGAATTCGACCACGGGGACTTGCAGCCGCATTGCGGCTTCCAACTGGCGGACTTCCGGGCCGATGAACAGGCTGACGCGAATCCCGGCATCGCTCAGCCGCGCCACCATCGGGGCGAGCAGTTCGAATTGCCCGGCGGCATCCAGCCCGCCTTCGGTGGTGCGTTCTTCCCGCTTTTCAGGCACGATGCAGGCCGCGTGCGGCCTGTGCCTGAGCGCGATGGCGAGCATTTCCCCGGTTGCCGCCATTTCCAGATTGAGCGGCAGGCCGGTCGCTTCCTGAATACGGGCGATGTCCTCGTCGCGGATATGGCGGCGGTCTTCGCGCAGATGGGCGGTGATACCGTCCGCGCCCACGGCGGCGACGATTTCCGCCGCGCGCACGGGATCGGGATGATCGCCGCCACGCGCGTTCCGGATCGTCGCCACGTGGTCGATGTTGACGCCCAGACGAAGCTTTCCGGGCTGGAGCGGCGCCGTGTTCATGTCCGGCCGCTCACTTCTTGCGGCTGCCCGGCTTGATCGCGGGAATCCGGGCCAGTTCCGCCGGAACGTCATCCTCCGCGTAAGTGGGGAAATTGAGTTCGACCAGCGGGAAGAACGGCACGTCGAATGCGGCCTGGCCGCCGGAACGGTCGACCAGCGAGGCCGCCGCGATCACTTGTCCGCCCTCGCTGGCGATTGCTTCCATCGCCTCGCGCGAGGACAGGCCGGTGGTGACGACGTCTTCGACCAGCAGGACTTTCTCGCCTTCGGCCAGCGTGAAGCCGCGCCGCAGTTCGAACGTGCCGGTCGGCCGCTCGACGAACATCGCGTCAACCCCCAGCGCACGGCCGATTTCCTGCCCGATGATGACGCCGCCCATGGCGGGGGAGACGACTTTGGCGATTTGCTGGCGAATCTCCCGGGGGATTTTTTGCACTACGGCCAGCGCCAGGCGCGCCGCGCGATCCGGGTTCATCAGCACCCGCGCGCACTGCAGGTAATGGGCGCTGTGGCGCCCCGAAGAAAGCAGGAAGTGGCCTTCCAGCAGGGCTTCGCTCGCGCGGAACTCGGAGAGTACCTCGTCTTCAGTCATCATGATTGTCCCGTAACCTTCACAGGTGACATAGTGTGGATGGATCGGCAGGCTTTGCCGGTAACGCTCAAAAATATCCCTAGAAGCGCTTGAGGCATGGGGCAAGCGCGCGTATAGCCCGAGCAATTCATGCCCCGCTGGGGGGGGAGATGGGCTGTTCGCAGCCCAATAACAATGAGCGGAAAGCGTCAAAAATGAATTTCGCTGAATGGGCCCATAAAGGGGCGAAAACCTTTAAAAATAGCGCCTTGGCGCTGGCTTTGATGGCTGTGCCGCAGGTCGCGATGGCGCAGGCCGAAGCGCCTGCCGCAGCACCGGCTGCTGTCACCGCACCGGCTGCGCCTGCTGCGGATGCTGCCGCTCCGGCCGCCGACGCCGCGGCGCCTGCGGCGGAAGCCGTAGCGCGCATGGCGCCTACGCCGGGCAAGGGTATGCCGGTCGATCGCGGTATCTTCTTCCAGGATCAGTATTCTCCCAACGGCGAATACGCCCTGTGGATGCACGATGCGGTGCTGATGCCGGTGATCGCGGTCATTTCGCTGCTGGTCCTGCTGCTGCTGCTGTTCGTGATCGTGCGGTTCAACCGCCGGGCGAACCCGGTTCCTTCGAAGACCAGCCACAACACTTTGATCGAAGTGATCTGGACGCTGCTCCCGGTGCTGATCCTGGTGGGTATCGCTGTGCCGTCGATCGATCTTCTGGCGAAGCAGTACAAATCGCCGCCGGCTGACTCGCTGACCGTGAAAGTGACCGGCAACCAGTGGTTCTGGACTTACAGCTATCCCGATAACGGCGAAGTCGAATACGATTCGAAAATGCTGAACGAGCCGGGCCGCCCGGTGATCAACCCCGGCGTGCGCAATGTCGGCACCGATCCGGCGGACGGTCCGGCGCAGCTTGAGGTGGATAACCGCCTGATCCTGCCCGTGGGAGAGCCGATCCGCATGCAGATCACCGCGGCTGATGTGATTCACTCGTTCGCGGTTCCTTCGCTGTGGTTCAAGCTGGACGCGGTTCCGGGCCGTCTCAACGAGAAGACGCTCTTCATCAAGGAACCGGGCGTGTACTACGGCCAGTGCTCCGAACTGTGCGGTGTGAAGCATGGCTTCATGCCGATCGCCATCCAGGCTCTGCCGCGCGCGGAATTCAACAAGTGGCTGCTGTCGAAGGGCGGCACGATCGGCAAGCCGAAGGCTGAGTCTGCCGCTGCTCCGGCGCCTGCCGCCGCAGCGCCCGCTCCGGCGGCAACTCCGGAAGGCGCGGCGCCTGCCGCCGCCCCCGGTGAGGCTGCCGCACCGGCAGGCCAAGCAACCGCGGCCCCGGCGGCCCAATAACAGCTAGAAAAGCATAAGGTTGAGCTAACCATGGCAACCACCGCAGAAACATTCCAGGGCCACGCCGAAGATCACGCGCACGGCCACGACCATGACCACAAGCCGGGCTTTTTCGCTCGCTGGTTCATGTCCACCAACCACAAGGACATCGGCACGCTGTACCTGATCTTCGCGATATTCGCGGGGGTCGTCGGCGGGGCGATTTCGGGCATCATGCGGGCCGAACTGGCCGAACCCGGCATCCAGTACCTTCAGTGGTGGACCGGTTTCCTCGGCGGCAACGCCAACAGCTTCGATGAAGCGCTCCACCTCTGGAACGTGCTGATCACCGCGCACGGCCTGATCATGGTGTTCTTCCTCGTCATGCCGGCGGTTATCGGCGGCTTCGGCAACTGGTTCGTGCCGCTGATGATCGGCGCGCCGGACATGGCCTTCCCGCGCATGAACAACGTGTCGTTCTGGCTGACGGTGATGGGTTTCTGCTCGCTCATGATTTCGCCGTTCGTGCCGGGCGGCACGGGCAACGGCGCGGGCGTGGGCTGGACGGTCTATGCCCCGCTTTCGACCTACGGTTCGCAAGGGCCGGCGGTCGACTTCGCGATCTTCGGCCTGCACCTTGCCGGTGCGGCCTCGATCATGGGCGCGATCAATTTCATCACCACGATCTTCAACATGCGCGCGCCGGGCATGACCCTGCACAAGATGCCGCTGTTCGTGTGGTCGGTGCTGGTCACCGCGTTCCTGCTGCTGCTGGCGCTGCCGGTTCTGGCTGCGGCCATCACCATGCTGCTGACCGACCGCAATTTCGGCACCACGTTCTTCGATCCGCAGGGCGGCGGGGATCCGGTGCTCTATCAGCACCTGTTCTGGTTCTTCGGCCACCCCGAAGTGTACATCATGATCCTGCCGGCCTTCGGCATCATCAGCCAGATCGTCGCCACTTTCTCGCGCAAGCCGGTGTTCGGCTATCTCGGCATGGCCTACGCCATGGTGGCGATCGGCGTGGTCGGCTTCATCGTGTGGGCGCACCACATGTACACCACCGGCCTCAGCGTAAACACGAAGATGTACTTCACCGCCGCGACCATGGTCATCGCCGTGCCGACGGGTGTGAAGATCTTCAGCTGGATCGCCACGATGTGGGGCGGTTCGCTGCAGTTCCGGAGCCCGATGGTCTGGGCGCTGGGCTTCATCTTCCTGTTCACCGTGGGCGGCGTGACGGGCGTGGTGCTCGCCAATGGCGGCGTGGACGATAACCTGCATGATACCTACTACGTGGTGGCGCACTTCCACTACGTGCTCTCGCTAGGGGCGGTGACGGGGCTGTTCGCCGGGTTCTATTACTGGTTCCCGAAAATGAGCGGCCGGATGTATTCCGAACTGCTGTCGCACATCCATTTCTGGGTGTTCTTCGTCGGCGTGAACCTGATTTTCTTCCCGATGCACTTCCTCGGGTTGCAGGGCATGCCGCGCCGCTATCCGGACTATGCGGAAGCCTATGCCCACTGGAACGGCGTGGCGACGTTCGGTTACGAAGTGATGGCCGTTTCGATCCTGATCTTCTTCATCAACATCATCTATGCGTTCGTTGCCGGGCGTAAGGCGGAAGACAACTACTGGGGCGAAGGCGCGACCACGCTCGAATGGACGCTGTCGAGCCCGCCGCCGTTCCACCAGTTCGAAACCCTGCCTGTCATCGAAGACAGCAAGGCGCATTGATCGGGCGGCCCCGGCAAACAGGGGCCGCATGGATAAAGGGTTGGGGGCGCGCCGGGTGCGGTGCGCCCCTGCCTTTAGGATTTGAGATGATGAGTACGAGCCACAGCGCGGTGCAGCTTCCGGCCGATTGGCGGGATTTCTATGCGCTGACCAAGCCGAGAGTGATGAGCCTGGTGGTCTTCACCGGCCTGTGCGGCCTGCTCGCCGCGCCCGGAACGATCCATCCCGTGATCGGCTTCACCGCAATCCTGTGCATCGCGCTCGGGGCCGGGGGCGCCGCAGCGCTCAATCAGTGGTGGGAAGCCGATATCGACGCGGGCATGCGGCGCACCGCCGGGCGGCCTTTGCCCGCCGGACGGATGGCGCGGACCAGCGCCCGCGATTTCGGCGTCGGCCTGTCGGCGGCCTCGGTGCTGCTGATGGGGGTGGCGGTCAACTGGCTGGCGGCGATCATCCTCGCGCTGTCGGTCGTCTATTACGCTGTGGTCTATACGATCTGGCTCAAGCCGCGCACGCCGCAGAATATCGTGATCGGCGGCGGGGCGGGGGCCTTTCCGCCCCTGATCGGGTGGGTTGCGGTGACAGGCGACATCACTTTGATGCCGGTGCTGCTGTTCGCGATCATCTTCTTCTGGACGCCGCCGCATTTCTGGGCGCTGGCGCTGTTCGTGCGTAGCGATTACGCCAAAGTCGGCATTCCGATGATGCCGGTGGTCGCGGGTGAGGCGTCCACGCGCAAGCAGATCCTCGGCTATTGCGTGATCTTGCTGCCGCTGTCGCTGGCGCCGTGGTTTGTCGGCGGGGCGGGGGCGGTCTATGCCGTCAGCGCGCTGATTCTTTCGGGCCTGTTTCTCGCGCTGTCGGTGCCGGTCGCCCTGCGCCGGTCGACAGGGCCGGACGATGCGATGCGGCCGGAAAAGCGTTTGTTCGGCTACAGCGTGCTGTATCTTTTCGTGATCTTCGCGGCATTGGTTGCAGATCGCTGGATTTCCGTGCAGGGATTGGCATGATGACAGGACAGTTCGAACCTGACGAAGAATACAAGCGGCGGATGCGGGCGCGGAACATCGTGGTCGGCCTGCTGCTCGGGGGATTTGCGGTGTTGCTGTTTGCGATCACCATTGTGCGGATGAAGGAATCGCTATGAGCGTGGCGGCACTGGGCCAAAGGAATCGCCGGATCGGGCTGATTTCGCTGGGTGTGGCGGGCGCCATGCTGGGGCTCGGTTTCGCCTCGGTTCCGCTTTATCGCTTGTTCTGCCAGGTGACCGGGTTCGCCGGGACCACGCAAAAAGTCACCGCCGCGCAGGCGAGCCAGGTCCGCGCCGCGGGCACGACGATTTCGGTGCGCTTCGATGGGAACGTGCGGCCGGATATGCCGTGGACGTTCCATCCCGAACACACCACCGATACGGTCGAACTGGGCCAGCGCGATCTGGCGTTCTTCATCGCGAAGAACAATTCGGACAAGCCGGTCACCGGCACCGCGACATTCAATGTCGAACCGGAACAGACCGGCCAGTATTTCAACAAGATTCAATGTTTCTGCTTCACGGAGCAAACGCTACAGCCGGGAGAGGAAGTGCGTATGCCGGTGTTGTTCTATATCGATCCGCGGATCGCGCAGGACGAAGATGCCAAGGATGTGCAGCAGATTACCTTGAGTTATACCTTCCACAAGGCAGAGGACAGCCCTTCCTAACCTCTGGACCGGGTGAAAACAGAACGATAAATGGGGCGCTGGGAAATGGGGAAGCCCCGCAATCAGGAAGCACGTTACATGGCTGCTACGAAGAACCATGATTATCATATCCTGCCGCCCGATATCTGGCCGCTGGCCGGATCGCTTTCGGCGCTTCTCTTCACCACGGGCATGGTGCTGTTCATGCACGAGCTGCCGTTCGGCAAGCCGGTGGTGATGCTGGGCGTCCTCGCTCTCGCGGTGACGTTTTTCAGCTGGTTTTCCAAAGTCGTTGCCGAAGCGCAGGCCGGTGATCACACGCCGGTGGTGCAGTTGCACAACCGCTATGGCATGATCCTGTTCATCGCCTCGGAAGTGATGTTCTTCGTCGGCTGGTTCTGGGCATGGTTCGATTTCGCGCTGTTCCCGTCGGAACTGGCCGAGACCGTGGGCGGCGTTTTCCCGCCCAAGGCGATCGAAGCGGTGATGGACCCGTTCGATCTGCCGCTGATCAACACGCTGATCCTGCTCTGTTCGGGCACCACTGTCACCTGGGCGCACCATTGCCTGATCCACGGTGATCGCGAAGGGCTGAAGAAGGGCCTGTGGCTGACGATCCTGCTGGGTATCCTGTTCACCAGCATTCAGATCTACGAATACGCTCACGCGCCGTTCGGCTTCGGTGGCAACACCTACAGCTCGGCGTTCTACATGGCGACCGGGTTCCACGGCTTCCACGTCCTCGTCGGCACGATCTTCCTGATCGTCTGTCTGCGCCGCACCTATCTTGGCCATTTCACGCCGAAGCAGCATTTCGGGTTCGAAGCGGCGGCATGGTACTGGCACTTCGTCGATGTCGTCTGGCTGTTCCTGTTCGTCGTCATCTATGTCTGGGGCGGCTGGGGCGCACCGATCCACTGATCGTGTGATCGCGCTGTCAGATGACTGATCCGCACACGCATGAAGAAGGGCAGCCGCCGCTTGGCAAGGCTGCCCTTTTCGGCCTTTGCCCCCGCTGCGGGGCGAAAACGCTGTTCGCCGGGGCGGTCCGCTTCGCCGGGCGGTGCCGGGTCTGCGGGCTGGACTATTCCAGTTTCAATGTCGGGGATGGCCCGGCTGCCTTTCTCACGCTGATCGTGGGGGCCTTGATCACCGGCCTCGCGCTGTGGTTGCAGATCGCCGTCGATCCGCCGTTCTGGG
This sequence comes from Caenibius sp. WL, assembly GCF_019803445.1. Lineage (NCBI taxonomy): Bacteria > Pseudomonadati > Pseudomonadota > Alphaproteobacteria > Sphingomonadales > Erythrobacteraceae > Caenibius > Caenibius sp. WL. The sequence continues at coordinate 2,535,682 of NZ_CP081844.1, read as the reverse complement.
TGCATGTGATCCTGTGGGTGCCGATGACTGTCGCTGCGGTCATTTTCGGACTGCGCTTGGGCAAGGCGGCGCTGCTTTACGCGGAATACAGCCGGGGCGCGCGCGAAGCGGGCGGGGCGGACGTGCGCGAGGAATGATGCGGCGCCTGCCCATCCTGCCCACGCTTCTGGTGCTGATCGCGGTGGCGGTGATGGTGACGGCGGGCGTATGGCAATGGCAGCGCGCCGCGTGGAAGGAAGACCTGCTCGCCCGCTATGATCGGGCGGCGAAGGCAGGGACGGCGGTGGCGTTCCCCTTCACGGAAGATCAGCGCGAAGCGGCGCTCTATCACCGCAGCGCACTGGAATGCCGGCGCGTGCTGGCCCGCAATCCGATAGCCGGGCGCAACGCCGCGCAAGAGGCGGGATGGGCGCAGACCGTGCGCTGCGCGACTCCAGAGGGCGAAGCGGAAGTGGCGCTGGGCTGGTCGCGCGATCCGGCGATTGCGGCATGGGATGGCGGCACGGTGCAGGGCATCGTCGCCCCGGCAGCCCATGGCGTGCGGTTGGTCGCGGTGCCCGCGCAGGCGGGCCTGACGCAACTGGCCAAGCCCGATCCGCACGATCTGCCCAACAACCACGTGTCCTATGCGGTGCAGTGGTTCTTCTTCGCGGCGACCGCGCTGATAATCTATGCGTTGGCGTTGCGGCGCAGGCTGCGCGACAGCGATAAGGCCGGATAAGGCGGCCTTATCCCGACTACTTGTAGAACCCGTCGCGCATGCGGATGCGGTGTTCGACCCACATTTTCATCGCGCAGAGCATCTGGCTCCAGCCCATGCAGTTGTCATAGCTGGCATCGAGCCCGGCCTGATTTTCCTTCCATCCGGCCTCGCCGATCTCGACCAGAGTCACGCCGCCGCCGCAATCGGTGAAGCGCATGGTGACTTCGGTCATCACGCCGTTGCCTTCGTTGCTTTCCCAGTGGAGCACGATCAGGCTGTTTTCGATCACGTCCACCACTTCCACCGGAAAGGCACCGGGGAAGTCCGCGAAATCCCAGGTGACGGTCGCGCCCTTTTCGATCCGGCCCTGCGCCCCGCCGGTGGTGAAATATTGCGAGAGCTGATCCGGGTTGACGACCGCTTCGAACACTTCCGCCACGGGGCGGGCGATGCGCCCGAAGACTCTGAATTTCAGTTCCATGCCGCGACTCCTTCGCTCGGCCTTGCTGTCCGGCAAATTATGTTATAAAAATATAACATGTCAACGGATGATCGGGTGGACCTCGTTTTCAAGGCGCTGGCGAATGCGACGCGGCGGCGCATCTGCGATGCCCTGCGCGATCGCCCGCTCACCACCGGGCAACTGGCGGATCTGCTCGCCCCGCTCGACCGCTGCACGGTGATGCAGCATCTCAGGGTTCTGGAGCGGGCCGGGCTGGTCGTGGTGGCGCGCAAAGGGCGGGAACGGTTCAACCATCTCGACGCCATGCCGATCCAGGAAATCCACCAGCGCTGGATCGGTCCGCATGCGGCCCATGCCGCGGGCGGATTGCTCGGCCTCAAACGGGCGCTGGAAGCCGAACCGGCACGGAGGGAAGCGGCAGCCGCGCCGCAAGCATAAGATCGCCGCCACTTGCTCTCCAACAGGGCAGCGACTAAGGCCCGCGGCCATGCAGTATGTCTCTACCCGTGGCAGCGCCCCGGCGCTCGATTTCGAAGGCGTCACTCTCGCCGGTCTGGCATCGGATGGCGGGCTCTATATCCCGTCCGCATGGCCGCGCTTTTCGGAAGCGGAAATCGCCGCGCTGGCCGGTTTGCCTTATGCGCAGCTTGCCGCGCGGGTGATGCAGCCTTTCGTCGGCGATTGCCTGACCCCGGAAAAGCTGCTCGACCTGTGCGAGCAGGCCTATGGCCGTTTTGCTCACAAGGCGGTGACGCCGCTGGTGCAACTGGACGAGCAGAACTGGCTGCTGGAACTGTTCCACGGGCCGACGCTGGCGTTCAAGGACGTGGCTCTGCAATTGCTCGGCCTGCTGTTCGAGGAATTCCTCTCCCGCACGGATGAGCGGCTGACCATCGTCGGCGCGACCAGCGGGGACACGGGCTCCGCCGCGATCGACGCGGTGGCCGGGCGCGACCGGGTGGATATCTTCATGCTTCACCCCAATGGCCGGGTGAGCGACGTGCAGCGCCGCCAGATGACCACGGTGCTGGCGCCCAACGTCTACAACATCGCCATCGACGGCAGCTTCGACGATGCGCAGGCGATGGTGAAGCGCATGTTCGGCGACACGGCGATGACCGGGCGTTTCCGCATCAGCGCGGTCAATTCGATCAACTGGGCGCGGTTGATGGCGCAGGTGGTCTATTACTTCGCGGTGGGCGTGCAACTGGGCGCGCCGCATCGCAAAGTGGCCTTCAGTGTGCCCACGGGCAATTTCGGCGATGTCTTCGCCGGTTATGTTGCCGCGCAGATGGGCCTGCCGATCGAGCGGCTGATCGTGGCGACCAATGTCAACGATATCCTCCACCGGGCGCTGTCCACCGGCGATTATTCGACCGGCACGGTCACGCCCACGGCGGCCCCGTCGATGGATATCCAGGTCAGTTCCAATTTCGAACGCCTGCTGTTCGATGTCGGCGGCCGGGATGGCCTGGCTCTGGCCGAACAGATGCGCGGCTTCGAAGCGGCGAAGGCGATGCAACTGACCAATGCGCAGCGCGAAGGCGCGGCGGCGCTGTTCGCCAGCGCGCGCGCCGATGCCGACGACATGACCAAGGCGATGCGCTGGGCTTACGAGGCATGCGGCGAAGTGATCGATCCGCACACCGCCATCGGCCTGCACGCCGCGCGTGCCGCCGGCATCGATCCGTCGATCCCGCTGGTCACGCTGGCGACCGCGCATCCGGCCAAGTTCCGCGATGCGGTGGAACGCGCCACCGGCACCCGGCCGAGCTTGCCGGGCCGGATCGGCGACCTGTTCGAGCGTGAGGAACGCTACGTCGAACTGGCGGGCGACTACGATGCGATCGCCGCCTATGTCGCAGAGCATGCGACACCGAACGCCTGACCGGGTGCGATGGCCGATCTTGCAACCTCGCCCCTGATCCTCGCCGGCGAGGGGTGGGGGGATTACGGCCTCGTCGACAGCGGCGATGGCCGCAAGCTGGAACGGTATGGCGCGCGCCGCTTCATCCGGCCCGAGCCGCAGGCGCTGTGGCGCCCGCGCGAGGCGGAATGGGCCGCCGATGGCGAATTCGTGCCCGGTGCGGACGAGGACGGCGGCGGGCGCTGGCAGTTTTCCGGCCCTGTTCCGCGCGAAGGCTGGCCGCTGGCCTGGCCCAACGGCCCGGACACGGTGCGGTTCACCGCCCAATGCACCCCGTTCCGCCATCTCGGCTTCTTCCCCGACATGGCCCCGGTGTGGGACTGGATGGGCGAGATGCTGGCCGGGATGGACGATGCGCAGACGCTCAACCTTTTCGGCTATACCGGCGTGGGCACGCTGGCGCTGAGCCGCTTCGGCCAGGTCACGCATGTCGATGCCTCGAAGAAATCGGTTGCCCAGGCGCGGGAGAACGCGGCGCTTTCCGGCATGGCCGACCGCCCGGTCCGCTGGCTGATCGACGATGCGGCCAAATTCGCTGCGCGCGAAGTGCGGCGGGAAAAGCGCTATGACGGGATCATTCTCGATCCGCCCAAGTTCGGGCGCGGGCCGAACGGCGAAGTCTGGCGTCTGGAAGACAGCCTGCCCGCGCTGATGGCCGATTGCCGCCGCCTACTCGATACCCGGAGCCGCTTCCTGTTCCTCACCGTCTATGCGGTGCGGATGTCCAGCCTTGCGCTGGCGGGGCTGTTGGCGGAACTGTTCGCCGATCTGCCCGGTACGATCGAACATGGCGATCTGGCGGTGCGGGAGGACGGCGACAAGGGCCGCCTGCTGCCGACCGCGATTTTCGCCCGCTGGAGGAACGACTGATGCGCACGCTGCTGTCTCTTTCCGCTTTGGCATTGCTGGGCCTGGCTGCGATTCCCGCCGGTGCGGAAGACGCCGCGCCGCCGTCGCCGCAAGGGCTGTGGGTGGCGGACATTCCGCTCTGCGCGGAGACGGTCGTCAATGCCGCGGATGCGGCGGACTTCAACGGCGCGATGCGCCAGCTTTCGATCGAACTGACGCCGGACGCGGGGGCGCGTTTCGCCCGGCTGACGGCGCAGGCGGTGGGGAAATCCATCACCGTGTGGCTCGACGGGGCGGTGCTGACCGAGCCGGTCGTGCGGGAGCCGATCGCCGGGGGCCGTCTGTCGATCAGCGGGATGGATGATGCCCAGATCGAACGCGCGCGCGCCGCTGTGGCGGCGCCATGCCCCTTCGGCGCGGGCGATCCCGCGTCCACCGCCGCATAATTCCTGACTGGACCCCCGATGCCCGATAGCCTGATTCTGGAAGTCGCCGATTTCGAACACAACGTGCTGACCGGCATCTATTCGGAAGAGACGGGCAAGCCGCAGCCGCTGCGCTTCACGATCACCGTCCGCTACAAAGTGGCCGATCACTATGCGCCCGACACGCCGTTGGTCGAAAGCAAGAATTACATGGACCTCAAATTTGCGGCTTCCGAAGCCTTGCCGCAAGGGGTGCATTTCAAACTGATCGAAGCCGTGGCCGATCACGTCTGCGACACGCTGTTCCTTCAGGATCGGAAAGTCGAAGCGGTGACGGTGAAAATCGTCAAGCTGGCGATTGCCGAGCATAACGAGAAGATCGGCATCACTCTGCACCGTGAACGGCGCTGATATGGCGCGGGCGATCTATCGCACGGGCGCCTTGCCGCAGGCCGCGCTGGACGCCTCGACCGCTTTCCATGTTCATCACCTGCCGGAAATCACGCGGCTGATCGCCGGGCAGCCGGATTTGCTGGTGGTGATTTTCCCGGCTGCGCCTTACGATCATCGCGCATGGCGGCGCGCGGCGATTGCCGATCTCGCCCGCGCCCATGCCCCGGTGCGAGTGGTCGGGCTGGCTGGTGGCGAAGCGGATGCGACGGCGCGCACGCTGGCCTATCTCGATTCTGCGCCGGGCGTCACCGGGCAGATGCTGGCAATCGATGAGGCGAATGCGCCGGATCAGGCATGATTCGCTTCTGATCGAAGGAATGCGGAGTATTTCGATAATCCATCGGATTGGCCGCGCCCCGGAAAGACAATTTCGCGCGATTTGATCGCGGTCAAGTCCGCCGCGGCTTCGCGTGGCTATGTCCGGTGTCGCAGCAAAGAGGCTGATCGGCTTTCGATCAGGGGATGGGCTGGAACGCCGTTCCCATTCTCATTCTGCTTCTCCCCAAACTGGCGCGGGTTGCTTCGGCGATCCGCGCAACTTTTGGGGTGGGTGTAACCTTTGCAACTCCCCAAATCCCAAATCCGCTCAGACTGAGCGGGGGTGGCGGATTTTTACTGGCGCAGGCTGCCGGCCAATTGGCGTACCAGCGCGTTTTCCTCGTCGAGCAGAGAGTTCACCTGTGCCTGCGTTTCGGCCACGGCTTCGCGCGCGCCGCCTTCCATCTCCGCCTGCAGCAGCAGCTTGTCGAGGTCGGCCATGGCCTCCATCGTCCGGTTGCGGGTCACTTCGAGCCCGGACAGGCTGGCTTGCGCCGCAATCCAGGGATCGCTGGCCACGGCGCTGCCGCGCGCCGCGTTGACCAGGGCCCGCGTGCGCGGCGCGGCGGAAAGGAACGCCTGATGCGAGCGGGTGGCTTCCCCGCGCAACTGGGCAAGACGCTGGGCCAGTTCTGCGCTCGGCTGCACCGGTTGGGGGGGCGGGGCAGGGGCGACCGGCTGGGCGCTGCCGTGAATCCGCTCGGCTTCCCGAATCGCCAGCGAGGGATAACGGTCCGACGTGCTGGTGCAGGCGCCGAGCGCTAGGATCAGGGCGAGGCCGCATGCGGGGGCGGAAACGGGTTTGCAAACCATGGCCGATGCCATAGCACGCCCCGCGCGCCATGCCAGCCTGGCGCGTGTCCTGGCCCTGCGAGGCCGGGCGTGGCGGGGATATTCCGGCGGGCGGACGGTTTTCCTCCGTTGACATGGCGGAGGGTTTTGCCTAACGGCAGCCATCTTTCCGGCGCCTGCCACTGGGGCGGGGCGTCGGCGCGTCGTTAGGGTCACGAGCCGTTTTGGGGCGGGGCAGGAACGATGTGGCACAGCAAGTTGAATGGATAAGGCACCATGTTCGCAGTAGTGCGCACGGGCGGCAAGCAGTATCGGGTTGCCGCCGGAGACAAGATCGCAGTCGAAAAGCTGGCTGGTGAAGCCGGCGATACGATCACTTTGGGTGATGTCCTCCTCGCCGGTGACGGTGAAGGGCTGAAGGACGCGGCCAAGGTTGCCGTTTCGGCGGAAATCATCGCTCAGGCGAAGAGTGAAAAGGTCGTCGTCTTCAAGAAGCGCCGCCGCCACAACTATCGCCGCAAGAACGGCCATCGCCAGCAGCTCACGCTGCTGCGTATCGTGGCCGTGGGCGATTCGAAGGCCCCTGCGAAGAAGGCTGCGGCCGCCAAGGCCGACTGAAAGCAAGCGACGGAGTAGAGCGAAATGGCACATAAAAAAGCAGGCGGTTCGTCGCGCAACGGCCGCGATTCGGCCGGTCGTCGCCTTGGTGTGAAGAAGTTCGGTGGCCAGGAAGTCATCGGCGGCAACATCATCGTGCGCCAGCGCGGGACCAAGGTGTACCCGGGCGCCAATGTCGGCATGGGCAAGGATCACACACTGTTCGCGCTGGCCGGTGGCCGCGTGCGCTTCCACGATGGCAAGCTCGGCCGCAAATACGTGTCGGTCGACGTGGCGATGGCCGCGGAATAAGCCGGATGGCATTTTACAGGGCCATCCACCGGGATGGCCCCGCCGCGCTTTTCTAGCGCGGCTGCGAGAGGGAGAGGGGCCCCGTCCCGTCTCCCTCTTTGCGTTTATCTCCCTCTCTCCCGGACCCGATGCGGTCCATCGAAATACGGGTGTCACGCGCGGGATTTATGCGATCCTGTGACGGGATACCCTCGAGCGGACTCGAGAGGAGACGATCATGTTCATTCGCAGCCAGAGGCTGTTCCTGCGCCCGGCCTTTCCGGAAGACTGGCAGGCGATCCACACAGGCATCAACGATGAAGGCATCGTGCGCATGCTGGCCAGTGTCCCCTGGCCCTACAGCGAGCAGGATGCGCGCGATTTCGCCGCGCGGGCGCAGAACCCGCTGCTGCCGCAATGCGTCATCACCGTGCCGGACACACCCGGCGCGCCGCTTATCGGCGGGATCGGGCTGCAGCAGTCGGTAAACGGTGTCGAGCTGGGTTATTGGCTGGCGCGCGGCTTCTGGGGCCGTGGCTATGCCACCGAAGCGGGCCGTGCCTTGCTGGCCAGCGCGGCGGCCATCGGCCATCGGCGGATCTATGCGGCGCATGCCCTGGACAACCCGGCGTCGGCGCGGGTGCTGCACAAGCTCGGCTTCAAGGCGACCGGCGAAATCTGCGTTCGCAAGAGCGCGGGCCATGGCGGCGCGGGAGTCGCGACCCGCTGCCATATCCTCGATCTCGGCGATGTGGCCGGCTCCGATCCGGAGCCGCAAATGCCCGCTGCCGCATGAGGGAGTTTTCGGCCGCGCTATAAGGGCGGGCCGAAAACTCCCCCCTCCATACTTGGGGGGTGATCGAGGGGGGAGTCGCGACCCGAAGGACTGGCCTTCGGCGACACGATCCGGGACCTATGCGGGCATGGATTCCGGATCATGGCGAACTGGTCGGCACGAAATGCAAAAACCCAAGCCGCCGCCGTGAAATATTCGGCATGCTTGAGCAGGCTGCATTCGATTTTCAAACCCGAGTATATCTATTGTAGATTACATGGATGTCAATCGTTGCGGACAAACGAACAGTTTTCCTGCCTTATCAACACGTCGCTTGGTTAACGCGTCGTTCGAATGGCACGCAGCGGCCCACGTCAGTGCGAATCGGTGTCATCCCAATGTTCATTCGTCCAGCGCCGCCGCCAGCCAGCGCGGCACGTGCTTGCGGTCGATCGTGTCGACCCGCAGATGATCGACGGCATAGTTCAGTTGGGGATAGGCGATCCGCTGCCGGTCCGGGAGCGACTGATCGAGCGGCACCACCACCAGCCGCCGGTTGACCTTCTGCCGCCAGTTCATCCGCGCGGTGTTTTCCTGCCCGATGAAGCAGCCTTTGGCGAAGCTGACCCCGTGCAGTTCCGCCGCATTGCATTCGAGCCACAGCGTTTCGCCATCGCCCAGTTCGGCCACCCCTTCGGCCACGCCGAGAGCCAGGCGATGGCGCAGCCATTCGGCATCGGCGGGCTGATCGTCGGGGGCGACAGGAGCCAGCCAACGTTCGCCCAGCGAGGCGAGGCGGGGATCGGTGGCCGCACCATCGCCGTTATGGCCCCGCCAGTGCACGGCCAGCGTCTCGTCACGCGCGATCATGATCTTGCGGCGCAGGCGATAGAGCGAAAGCCGCTTCACCAGCGCATCGGCCCGGTCCGCTTCGCAATCGAGCAGAAGGCTGTCGTTCGCCCCCGGCCAGACGAGGAAATCGAACAGCGCCTTGCCCTGCGGGGTGAGCAATCCGGTCCAGACGGGTAATGTCCCGGTGATATCGTTGGTGACGAGGCCCTGGAGAAAATCGGTTGCGTCTTCCCCCGGGTCTTCGGCGGAAAGGCGGATCACGGCGCGGCCGAACAGGCGGGTAGCGGTCATAGGCAGGGCTGGCTTTCTTTCTGAGGGCGGGAAAACGGAGTGAAGGCGGGCATCGGCATCAATCCAACGCAGTCCAGCGGTCGAAACAAGCCGCCTGGCCATGGATCGCGCCATCGCCATCAAGCAGGTTCCACACCACCGCCTGTTCGATGCGGAAGCGCGCGCCGCGTTGGGAAATGCGGATACCCGCATAATCGGCGATGAAATTGCGCGCGCCGACCGCATCGAGGAAACGGGCGCGCTCGGCCCGTTCCATCGCTTCGGCGGAATAGCGCGAAGGCATGCGGATCACGTCGCGGGCGCAGGTTTCAAACAGCGCGAGCGCCATGCGGTTGGCGTAGAAGAAGATCGGATCGTCCTGCGTGCCGTGCGCCAGAATCACCATCGGCGCGGACCACAGCGGGCCGCCGCCCGCCAGCAGCGGCCGGCCGGTGACGCGATGAAAACTGCTGGCGATCAAAGCGATGCGATCCGCCCCGGCATGGGCTTCGATGCTGGCGCGTTCGCTATCATCGGTGAGCGTGGGGGCGGGACCGTCCATAAAGGCAAACTGGCCTTCTTCCTGCGAGAATCAATCCCCCTTCGCCCGATCAGCCGCGAAATTCGTCGCCGACGGGCATTGCGGCGTTGCAGTCGGGCCTTCCAAATGCAAAACGAGCAGCCGGAAGAGAGCATTTGAGAACAAAGCGAAAGGCATTTCCATGACTGCGACGCCCAAGACACTGGCCTATGGCGAAGGCCAGATCAGCTATCACGAAATGGGTGAAGGCGAACCTTTGCTCATGCTGCACGGCTCCGGTCCGGGGGTTACGGCATGGATGAATTTCGGCGGCAATCTCCCGGTTTTCGCCGAGCATTACCGCTGCATCGCGCCCGATCTGCCGGGCTATGGCGGCAGCAGCCCGATTGCGGGCGAGCCGGTGGGCGCCGCGGTCGAAGCGGTGCTGCATCTGATGGACCAGCTGGGGATCGAGAGCGCCAGCATCATCGGCAATTCCTATGGCGCCATGGTCGGCGGCCGGTTCGCGGCGGCCTATCCCGACCGGATCAGGAAGCTGGTCACGATCGGTGGGATCGGCGTGCCGCTGTTCACCGGTTTCCCTTATGAAGGCATCGCGCGGCTCAGCGAATTCGTCGAGAATCCGACGCGCGAGATGATCGTCCACTGGCTGCGGTCTATGGTCTACAATCCCGAGATGCTGACCGAGGAACTGATCGAGGCCCGCCTTTCGGTCGCGCTGGAACCGGGCGCGAAAGAAACCAACGCCAAGATGTATTCGCGCCAGATGCTCGACATGATTGCCGCGGGCATGAGCGGGCCGGACGCGGTGCAGGGCTTCGCCTATCTGCCTAAGATCCAGGCGCCGACGCTGATGACTTGGGGCCGGGATGACCGGGTGAACCCGCTCGACATCGCGATGCTGCCGCTGCGGCTTATCCCCAACGTCGAACTGCACGTGTTCTCCAAATGCGGCCACTGGGCGATGATCGAACAGAAGGCCGCGTTCGAACAGGTCGTGCTCGGCTTCCTGAAGCGTTGAATGCGGTCCGGCTGAACAGGCCGAGCGGGGGTGGAGTATTTGCAAAGATACAATCGCCTCTGAGATAGCGGGGCGTGGCTGCCGTGCGGCCGCGTCCCGCCTTGCATGGTCTGTTCTCCTTGGCCTGTCCTACACGGGCGGTCTGTGGCAAAGGGTGGCCATGGACCTGAGTCTGCCGCCTTTTCACCCCTTTTCGCGCTATGCGCGGGCGGGTTGAAGGGCGCCGGTTTCCTGTCCCTTGAACAGTGTCAACTGTGTCAACTTGATGCCACCCAACCGCAAAGGCCACCGCATGAGCACCGCCCCCGATCTCGTCCTCGCCAATGGCACGATCCATACGCCGTCCGGCCCCGTGGTGGGCGATGTGGCGGTGCGCGATGGGCGGATCGCCGGCATCGGCAGCTATGCCGATAGCGGGCGGCGGATCGATTGCACCGGGCTGGATATCCTGCCGGGTGTGATCGACAGCCAGGTGCATTTCCGCGAACCGGGGCTGGAACATAAGGAAGATCTCGAAACAGGCAGCCGCGCCGCCGTGATGGGCGGGGTGACGGCGGTGTTCGAAATGCCCAACACATCGCCCAACACCGACACGGCGGAGCGGGTGGCGGACAAGCTGACGCGCGCGCGCCATCGCATGTGGTGCGATCATGCATTCTATGTCGGCGCTACGGCGGACAATGCGGAGCAGCTGGGCGAACTGGAACGCATTCCCGGCACGGCGGGGGTGAAGATTTTCATGGGCGCTTCCACCGGCAGTCTGCTGGTGGCGGAGGATGAGAATCTGCGCCGCGTGCTAGCCAACGGCGTGCGCCGCGTGGCGATTCATGCGGAAGACGAAGCGCGGATGAACGCGCGCAAGGATTTGCGGGTGGAAGGCGATCCGTCCAGCCATCCCGTGTGGCGCGACGATGAAAGCGCGATGCTGGCGACGCAGCGCATCCTGCGGCTGGCGCGCGAAACGCGCCGCCCGATCCATATCCTGCACGTGACCACGCCCGCCGAACTGGAACTGATCGCGCAGCACCGCGATATCGCGACCTGCGAAGTGACGCCGCAGCACCTGACTCTGGCGGCGGAAGACGCCTATCCGCGCCTTGGCAGCTATGCGCAGATGAACCCGCCGATCCGCAGCGCGGCCCATCGCGATGGGCTGTGGCACTGGCTGCGGCAGGGTGTGCCCGATGTTCTCGGCTCCGACCATGCGCCGCACACGCGCGAGGAAAAGGCCAAGCCCTATCCCGCCAGCCCCAGCGGCATGCCCGGCGTGCAGACGCTGCTGCCGCTGATGCTGGACCATGTGGCCAAAGGCCACATGACGCTGGAACGGCTGATCGACATGACCAGCGCGGGCGTGCAGCGCGTTTTCGGCCTGGTCGGCAAAGGCCGCATCGCCGCCGGTTATGACGGCGATTTCACCGTGGTGGACCGCAAGGGACAGTTCACCGTGACGGAGGAATGGGGGGAAAGCCGCTGCGGCTGGTCGCCGTTCACCGGCATGGACCTGCAGGGCCGGGTGATCGGCACCGTTGTGCGGGGCCACGTGGCGATGTGGGAAGGCCAGCTTGGCAATCAGGCGGTGGGCGAACCGCTCCGTTTCGCCGGTTGCCTGTAAGGGGGCCGGTCAAGTCGCTGTCGCGGTCTTCACGGTCCGGCGCTTGCGCAGCAGGTCCCAGGCGAAGATCGCGATCGCGCACCAGATGAACAGGAAGCTCCACAACTGGGCGGGCTTCAGCGGTTCGTGGAATACCGTCAGGCCGAGGATGAAAACCACGGTCGGCGCGATGAACTGCACGAAGCCGAGTGTCGAATAATCCATCCGCCGCGCGGCGATGGCGAACATCAGCAGCGGGATCGCGGTGACGAGGCCCGACAGGCCGACCGCGATATCCACCGGCGTATCGTTGCCCAGATGCAGCCCGGCAGCGGACGAGCCGAGATGGACCATGACCATGATCGCGGGCGCGGTCAGCACGATGGCTTCCACTGTCAGGCCCGGCAGCGAGCCGACTGGCAAAGTCCGCCGGACAAGGCCATAAAGCGCGAAGCTGATCGCCAGCACCACGCTGATCCACAAGGTGGTGAGCGCGCCCGCTGCGAGAATCGCGACGCCGACGGCCGCCAGGGCAACGGCCAGCCATTGCTGGCGCGAAAGGCTTTCGCCGAGGAACAGCGTGCCGATCAGCACATTGATCAGCGGATTGATGTAATAACCGAGACTGGCCGCATAGACGTGCCCTTCGAGAATCGCGAAGATGTAGAGCGTCCAGTTGCAGCCGATTAGCAGCGAACTGAGGCACAGCCACGGCAGCACTTTCCGGTTGAACAGCGCGCCCAGAAGGTCCGCCCATTGCCGCCGGAAAGTCACGATCAGCAGGCATACCGGCAGCGTGAAAAGAATGCGCCAGCCGATCAGTTCGACCGGCGGAATGCTGCGCACGGACATCAGATAGAGGGGGAACAGCCCCCACGCGATATAGGCCGCCAGCGCATAAGGCAGGCCGCGTCCCGAACGATCCGCATCTGGCAAGGGAGGCACGGCTTCACTCCTGTTGGTCGCGGGGCTCTAGTCCTGCTTGCGCCCCATCGCAATGCCCGGTTGGGCCATACCGCATCCCGCGCGCATTTTCGGCCTGGCGAACCATCCCGCAGCGGGACAGGATGAATATTAATTCTTCGCGGTGCACATCAGGTGGCTATCGGCGGAGAGCTGCCTGCTTCTCTGGCAACTGTGCGAGGATTTACCCATGCCGCGTTTCGTCTTTCGGTCCCTGGTTCTGCTGGCGGCGGCGCCCGCCATGCTGATGGCCGGATGCGGCGGCAAGGAGGAACGGGCGAAGGCCGATCCGGCGAACGACGACCCGGCGTTGACCGGGGCGCTGGCCGATCAGATCATGGTCGATCCCGATCTGACCGGGCAGAACGAAGTCGCCAGCGGCGCCCGCATGGTGGTGGCCGATGGCATGCTTCCCACCGACAACAATGCGCCGGAGCAGGCCGCCGCCGCGCGGAGCGAAGCGGTGGCGCTGGTCGGTGGGCCGGGGGCGATGAAAGTGCTGCCCGGAGCGAAGCCGACCGGCGGCGGGAAACCGCAGGCGGCGGCGTTTACCGCCGCGGCGCGGGCGGCGGCATCATCGCCCACCGGGGCCAAATGCGCCGCAACGGTCGAATATACCGCGGCCTGGGCGGCGCGCCTGCCGGCGCTGTTTCCGGTCTATCCGCGCGGCAATGTCCAGGAAGCGGCGGGCACGGACAAGAACGGCTGCGCGCTGCGGGTGGTCACGTTCACCACGCCGGTGGGGCTGGAGGATGTGCTGTCGTTCTACTACACGCGTGGTGTGAACGCGGGCTACACCATCGACCGGGTGGTGGAAGGCGGCGATGACATGCTGGGCGGCACCAAGGGACGGTCGTCCTACATGGTCTATGCCCGGCGCCTGCCATCGGGCCGCACCGAAGTGGATATCGTCACCAGCAACTGAGCCCGGGCGGCGGCGCGGCTTATGCCGGTTCTGGCGCGGCATGGCCTGCCGGGGGCAGGGGATCGCCCATCGCTTGGCCCATGCGGCGGATCGCGGCCAGTTTGGCTTCCAGCGCGGACCAATCGTCATCGCGGGCGATGGGTTCCCAGATCGCTTCGACTTCCTCGATCAGCAGCGCTTCGGGGCGGTTGCCTTCCCAATAGGGATGGCTGCGCTCCAGCGGCGCGAACCCTTCCAGTGCACTGGCGAGATCGCCTTGCGCGGCGCGCCCGCCCTGATGGGTGAAGAAGAACGCATCGGGAGAAGCCGCGGTGGCGCGCATGCCCGATTCGGCGGTGGCGACGAGTTGGAGATCGCGTTCCGGCGACAGCGGGGCCACCCCCAGCCGCCAGAGGAACCGCCGGATCATGTTTTCCTGATAGAGCGGGCCGAACCGTTCGAGCGCGGCCACCAGAGGGGCGGAATCGGCCAGCGGGCGCAGCGCGATCGCCAGTTGCGCACAGTTCCACGACAATGCTTCGACCTGCCGCCCGAAAGCGTAGAGGCCACTGTGATCGAAATAGGCGGCGGTGAAATCCATTTCCCACCGGGGCAGCCAGCGCCACGGTCCGTAATCGAAGCTTTCGCCGGTGATGTTCATGTTGTCGGTGTTGAGCACGCCATGCACGAAGCCCGCCGTGACATAGGACGCGGCGAGATCGGCCAGCCGTTCGACCACCTGATGCATCAGGATGATCGCGGGCTCCTCGCGCCCCGGCGCATCTTCCGGCGGCAGGGGGCCGGGATACTGCGCGAGGCAATAGTCGACCAGCCTGGCGAGCGAATCGTGTTCCTCCAGCGCGGCCAGCCGCTGGAAGCTGCCGATGCGGATATGGCCATGGCTGAGCCGCACCATCACCGCCGAGCGGGTGGGCGAGGGTTCATCGTTGCGCCACAGGCTTTCACCGGTTTCGATAACGGAGAACGTCTTGCTGGTGTTGGCCCCCAACGCTTCGAGCATTTCGGTGGCGAGGATTTCGCGCACCGCGCCTTTCAGCGTCAGCCGCCCGTCGCCGCTCCGGCTGAAAGGGGTCTGGCCCGAACCCTTGGTGCCGAGATCGAGCAGGCGGCCCTGCGCATCGCGCAACTGCGCGAACAGGAAGCCGCGCCCGTCGCCGATTTCCGGATTGAACACGCGGAACTGGTGCCCGTGATACCGCAGGGCAAGCGGTTGCGGCAGATTGTCCGGCAAAGGCTGGAACCGGCCGAAATGGGCAATCCATTCGGCATCGCTCAATGCGCCGAGGCCCACCGCCTTGTCCCACCGGCGATTGCGGAACCGCAATATGGTGTCCGGAAAATCGGCAGCGGCAACCGGATCGCCAAGCCACTGTGCGATAGCCAGGATTTGGGGATCGGGAGTGTAAGGGGCGGCTTGCGGTTCGGCGCGCATGACGCAATAGTGGCCGCGACAGGCACTCGGCGCAAGCCGGTCGGGATAATTTCATCAGATGGGGCGCCGATGGCCGGAAATATCACGCAAGGCACGAACGCATACGAAGATCGCTACTGGACCAGTCCTGACGGGCTGAAACTCCATTTCCGCGATTATGCCGGGCGCGCGGATCGTCCGCCGCTGCTGTGCCTGCCGGGGCTGACGCGCAACGCGCGCGATTTCGAGCCGGTGGCGCAGCGCTTCGCAGGCGAATGGCGGGTGATCTGCCCGGATATGCGCGGCCGGGGCGACAGCGAATATGCCAGGGACAGCGAAAGCTACAATCCGCTGGCCTATGTCGCCGATATCGATGCGCTGCTGGAAGCCGAAGGGATCGGCCGGTTCGTGGCGGTCGGCACCTCGCTGGGCGGATTGATGACCATGCTGCTGGCGCTGGGCGGGGCGGAGCGTATCGCGGGCGCGGTGCTCAACGATATCGGCCCGGTGATCGAAACCGAAGGGCTGGAACGCATCCGTTCCTACGTCGGCCAGCTTCGCAGTTTCCCCACCTGGATGCACGCCGCCCGCGCGCTGGAGGAAAGCCAGGGGGATATCTATCCCGATTATGAGATTTCCGACTGGCTGCGCATGGCCAAACGGCTGATGGATTGCACCGGCAGCGGGCGGATCACGTTCGATTACGATATGAAGATCGCCGAACCGTTCCGCCAGCCCGGCGGCGAAAGCGCGAGCCCGAACATGTGGCCCGCGTTCGAGGCGCTGGCCGGGCGCCCGGTGGTGGCCATCCGGGGCGAACTGTCGGACATTCTCTCGGATGCGACGCTCAAAGTCATGGCCGCGCGCCTGCCCGGCATGGTGAGCGTGACGGTTCCGCGCACCGGCCATGCCCCGACGCTGGACGAGCCCGAAGCGCTCGACGCCATCGCCCGCCTGCTGGATAGCGTTGCATGAGCGGCGCAAGCCGGACCGAAGGCCAGACATTGCGTTTCCTCCATCTTCATTCGACGTTCGACGCCGGGGGCAAGGAATTGCGCTGCGCCCGGCTGATCAACGCGTTCGGGCCGAACGTCGCCCATGCGCTCGTGTCCGCGCAGCCGGGGGCGCTGTCCGCCGGGCGGCATATCCTGCCTTCCATCCCGATGCGCTATCTCGGGGCGTTCCCGCCGCTTGCCGCGATGCCGACGCCGTGGCGGCTGCACCGGATCGCCAATGCGATGCGCGGGTTCGATCTCATCCTCACCTACAACTGGGGGGCGATGGACGCGGTGATGGCGCACACGATATTCGCGCAGCCGTTCGGCCTGCCGCCGCTGGTCCACCACGAGGACGGGTTCAATGCCGACGAGGCGGGCAAGCTCAAATCCTCGCGCAACTGGTATCGGCGGATCGCGCTGGGCCGGGCCGATGCGCTGGTGGTGCCGTCCATCCGGCTTGAACGGATCGCGCGCGAAACCTGGCTGCAACCTGCGGACAAGGTCCACCGCATCGCCAACGGCATCCGCACGCGCGATTTTGCCCGCAAGCCGCGCAAGGACGCGCTGCCGCGCCTGATCAAGCGCGAGGGCGAATGCTGGGTCGGCACGCTGGCGGGGCTGCGCGCGGTCAAGAACCTGCCGCGCATGGTGCGCGCCTTTTCCGGCCTGCCCGAACACTGGCATCTGGTGATTCTGGGCGAAGGGCCCGAACGGGAGGCGATCCGCCAGGAAGCCGCGCGGCTGAATATCGTCCACCGGGTGCATCTGCCCGGCTTTGTCGATCCGGCAAAAGCGGCGGGCCTGTTCGATATCTTCGCGCTGTCGTCGGACAGCGAACAGTTCCCGCTCTCGGTGGTGGAAGCGATGGCGGCGGGGCTGCCCGTGGCCGCGCCCGCCGTGGGCGACATCCCGCAGATCGTGGCTGAGGCAAACCGGCCGTTCATCGTCGAACCGGGCAACGAGGCCGCGCTGGCCCAAGCGCTGGAGCGGCTGGCCGCCGATCCCGGCCTGCGCAAGGCGCTGGGGCAGGCGAACAAGGCGCGCGCGCAGGAACGCTTCGACGAAAGCGGGATGGTGGAGGCCTATCGCGCGCTCTATGCCGGGGTCATGGGGCGCGAAATGCTCCCCTGAAAGGGGCACTTCAGCGCCGGTTAACCTGCATCGGGCTTGTTTCGCGGGGACAGCGCGGCTTTCCCCGTTGAATTGATGGTGTCATCCGCTAAACAGCCTCATCTGTTCCATCTGCCGTTCGCGGCATACGAAGAAGCGAAAGCGCCCGCGTGGCACTCAGACCAAACCGCCCCCAATCCCGCGCCGATCAACTGGCTGAACGCAAGGCAGCCGAAGACGCCATGCTGATGCGTGAAGTCGATGAGGCCGTGCGCCAGGAAAAAATGTCGGAAACGGCCAAGCGCTATGGCATTCCCATTATGGCCGCGGTCGTCGCCGGGCTCGTCGGGTTCGGCGGTTATCTGCTCTACCACGAAAACCGGGAATCGAAGCTGGAAAGCCGTTCGGAAGAACTGGTTCGCGCAATCGACGCGCTGGGTGCGGGCCATCCGGGCGAAGCGGACAAGGCCCTGGCCAAAGTGGCCGATGGCGCGAACGCCGGCACCGGCGCATCGGCGAACCTGCTGCGCGCGGGGATCGCGCTGGAGCAAGGGCGCAAGGCCGAAGCGGTCAAGCTTTACGAAAGCGTCGCGGGCAACGGCGATGTACCCGCCCCCTATCGCGATCTGGCGACGATCCGCGCGGTGGCGGCAAATTTCGACGCGATGAAGCCGGATGACGTGATCGCCCGGCTCAAGCCGCTGGCCGTGCCGGGCAACGCGTGGTTCGGCAGCGCAGGCGAACTGGTAGGCGCCGCCTATCTCAAGCAGGGCAAGAACGATCTTGCCGGGCCTCTGTTCGCTTCGATCGCCAAGGACAAGGACGTTCCCGAAACGGTGCGCAGCCGCGCACGCCAGTTGGCCGGGTTGCTCGGTTTCGATGCCATCACCGATGTGGATAGCCTCGTGCAGACCGCCGGGGCAGGCGCGGCACCCGCCGCTCCGCAACCCGCCAGCGCCGCACCGGCACAATAACGCAAAAGGATCTTTGCAGGTTATGAAACGGATCATTGCAAGCCGCACCCTTGCTCTTCCGCTTGCCGTGCTGCTGGCCGCCGGCCTTGCGGGATGCGGTGGCAAGGGCAAACCCCAGACGCCCACCGTGGGCGATCGCATGCCGATCCTCTCGCGGATCGAAAGCGGGGCGAAAGTCGATCCCGCACTGGCGAGCGTCTCCGTCGTCCTGCCGACCGAAGAAGCCAACGATCAGTGGGCGCAAGCAGGCGGCCCGGCATCGAAAGCCACCGGCCATCTCGCTCTGTCGCCCACGCCCGCGCGGGTGTGGACAGCCTCGATTGACGGAACCAACGGCAAGCGCCGCCTGGCCGCTTCGCCGGTGATCGGCAACGGCCGCCTTTACGTGATCGATACCTCCGCCGTGGTCCACGCGTTCGATGCGCAGACCGGGCGCACCGTCTGGCAGCGCCGGATCGAAGTGCCGGGCAACCAGAGCGCTTCCGCTTTCGGGGGCGGGGTCAGTTATGCCGAAGGCCGCATCTACGCCACCAACGGCGTGGGCATGGTCGCGGCGCTCGACGCCAACACCGGGGCGGAAATCTGGAAAGTGAAACCGGCGGGGCCGCTGCGCGGTTCGCCGACTCTGGCGTTCGGCGCCGTCTATGTGATGACGCAGGACAACCAGATTTATGCGCTGGACGCCAGCGACGGTTCGCCGCTGTGGCAGGAATCGGGCGCGCAGGCGCAGGCGGGCGTGTTCGGCGTGGCCGCGCCGGCCGCAGGGCAGGGCACGGTCGTGGCCGGGTACAGCACCGGCGAACTCGTCGCTTACCGCTATGAAAACGGCCGCACGCTGTGGTCCGACGCTCTGGCGCGGACGTCGATCTCGACTCAGGTCGGCACGCTGACCGATGTGGACGCCGATCCGATCATCGATGCGGGCCGGGTCTACGCGCTGGGACAGGGCGGCCGCATGGCGGCTTATGAACTGGTTACGGGCCAGCGGCTGTGGGAACTCAGCCTCGCGGGGATTTCCACCCCGGCGGTGGCGGGCGAATGGATTTTCACGCTGACCGACGATGCGCGCCTGCTGGCGATCGCGAAATCGAGCGGGCGGGTCCGCTGGATCACGCAACTGCGCGAATGGCGCAAGGCCAAGAAGAAGACCGGGCAGGTCTTCTGGACCGGGCCGGTGCTGGCGGGCAATCGCCTGTGGGTCGCCAATTCGCTGGGCGAACTTTACGCCGCCAATGTGAACGACGGCACGGCCAGCGAATTCGCCGATCTCGGTTCGTCCGTTTCGCTGCCGCCGGTCGTTGCCAACCGGACGCTCTATATCCTCAGCGACAACGGCAGGATCACCGCGTTCCGCTGATCGCGGCCGGATCGTACGGAATATGGAAAAGGGGCGGGGCGGCCACGGGCATCCCGCCCCTTTTCTGTGCGTGCCTTTGCTGTACGTTACCGTCTCCTTAACCCTGCCACGCTAGGGGGAAGCGTGATCGACGATAATCAGCACAGCAGCGCGGCTATGCCGAAAAGCGATGTTTCGGCGGGCGTCGGCCTTTCGGGCGTGGCCGGGCTGTTCGTCTGGCTGGCGATCTGCCGCAACTGGCCCGATATCGCCCCGATGCTGGGTATCCGCGGCGAAGCTGCGGTGCTGAACGGCCCGGTTCCCGCGCTGATCGCGATGCTCTTTTCCGGCATTCCGATGGTGCTCTGGTCGTTGTGCATCGACAAAGTGCATCGCCGCGCATCGACCGGGCTCGACTGGAACAATCCGCGCCCGCTGTCCGCCGCGCTGGAAACGGCAGGCACGAAGATTGCCGGGTTGTGGGCGACCTGGGCGGTCATCGCCGCGCTCTATTGCGTTGCCCGCTGGTATTGGCGGGGGGACTATCTCTTCGCGATGGAACTGTTGGGCATGTTGATCGGGCCGATGGTGCTGCTCTCGATCCCCTATGTGCTCTGGCTTGATCGCTACATGGTCCAGCCGCGCGATCATAGCTGGCACTTCGGGGCCATGCTGATCGGGCGGGAGCCATACGATCCCGCGATGGTCGGCCATCATCTGCGCGGGTGGGCGGTGAAAGGCTTCTTCATCGCCTTCATGTTCTCGATCCTGCCCGGCGGCTGGTCGATAGCGGTGGGCGCGACGCTGGCGGACGGGCTGCACGATCCGGTCGTCTTCTGCATGTACCTGATCAACCTGATGTTCATGATCGACGTGCAGATCGCGATGGTCGGCTATCTGCTGACGCTGAAGCCGCTCGATGCGCAGATCCGCACCGCCAACCCCTATCTCGGCGGGTGGCTGGCGGCATTGCTGTGCTATCCGCCGTTTCTGCTGATGGGCAGCGGGGATGTGCTCGATTATCATGCCAACACGGCGGACTGGGCTTACTGGTTTCAGGGGCAGACCGCGCTGTTATGGGTGTGGGGTGCGATCCTGGTGTTCCTGACCGCGATCTACGCCTGGGCCACGGTCGCTTTCGGCATCCGCTTTTCCAACCTGACCTATCGCGGCGTGCTGACCAACGGGCCCTATCGCTTTACCCGGCACCCGGCCTATCTGTCGAAGAACCTGTTCTGGTGGCTGTCGACCCTGCCGTTTCTCGTCACCAGCCATTCGTTCGTCGACATGGTGCGCAACACGGTGATTCTGGCGATCGTCAGCGGGATCTATTACTGGCGGGCGAAGACGGAAGAACAGCACCTGCTGGCCGAAGATGCCAAGTATCGCGCCTATCACGCCTGGATGGCGGCAAATGCGCCGATCACGCGGACGCTGGCGCGCGTGCAGGCTCTGTTCCGCCCGCGCGGCCAGATCCTGCGGGCTGGTGAATAACCGGCGCGGGCGCCGCCGTCAGAACGGTTCGGCGCTGGCCACTTCGTAGCGGGTGATATCCCGGTCGCTGAGGCCCAGCGCGGTGCGTTCGTCCCGCCAGCGCTGCATATGCGGGCTGGCGAGATGAGCGTCGAGCGCCGCGCCGCTGACCCAGCTTTCGCTCACCCGGATCAGCCCGGGTTCGCACATATCCTCGGCATAGCTGTAGCTGATGCAGCCCTGTTCGCGGCGGGTTTCCTCCACCACGCGGCGCATCGCCGGGCGGGCCTGTTCCAGATTCGCGGGCGGAATGCGGAAATGGCCGGCCACCAGGATCATGTCAAAAATGTTCCCCGTAAACGCGGCTGAGATCGCCGCCCCACGGCCCGTTGTAGAGATCGAGCAGACGCTGGGCGCTGACCACACCGGTGCGGGCGATTTCCTGCAACGGGGCAAGGTATCCGGTTTCGTTGTCGCCGCTGGCGTTCAGCCGGTTGCGGGCGGACAGGCCCGCGCTGGCGATATCGAGCA